>JBATFU010000230.1:0-11243 GCA_049665065.1 Woeseia sp.
CTGTCTGCCTGTTCGAGCTCGTCGTTCAGGCAGTAGATGTCGAGTTTGTCGATGCCCGCTGTCGGCCCCTTTTGCTTCAACAAAGGTCGATAGTGGCTGCGAAACAAATCAACGGTTGCTGCGGGGGCGAGCAGGCTGGCGCTGCTGACACGACAAGTCGCATCGAGATCAAGCAGCCGTTCGAGCAGGTAAGCGTGCAGGATCGCGCCGGTGCTGTGGCCGGCAAGGTGAATTTTCAGGGGATGCTTACGTCCGTTGAGTGCCGCCAGCAGCATCTTGAGCACGGCAGTGCCTGCGCCATCAGGGAGAAACGGCGTTTGCGCGCCGCGTTTCATTTCCCGCCACAGCGCGCGGCCGGCTTTCTGGCTCGCGCGTTCAATCAGCCGGTCCATCCAGTCCGGCAGGCCGCCAGCCCGATTCGCCAGCTCCCTGTAATGATTCGACACGATGTCACCGAGCTCTTCCAGCAGACCGGTGTCATACATGAAGTGCAGCGGGTAAATGCGATTCGCCTTGAACGTTTCCTTCATGGCGGCGATGCGACGTGCGGAGTCGCTAATGCTGTTCAAGCCGCCGTGCGCATACAGCAGCAGGTGGTCATACTTTTTGCTATCGGTCAGCAGGTCGGCGGTTTGCTGGATATCGTCTGCGGTGCTCCAGTCGCGTCCTGACTCGTGGAACTGTCCATCATCGATATGCACGAAATGCCCGGCAATCTCGGCGCGCGTCGGGGTCCTGCGAAACAAGCCCTTTGTGCGGCCGGCATCCGAGCCGCCCTCGCGGGGCAGGTGCCAGATTTGTGGAGTCGGCAAAGCAAGGCCAAACACCCAGGCGTCGTAAAGGTTTTGCTGCCAGTCTTCATACAGCCAGAGCGCGGTGCCGTTATCGCCCCAGCTGCGCCCCCAGCTGTTCTGCACCCAGAAGCCCTTGGTGTTGTAGCCGACAATACAGAACGCATGGCCACCGTCGACATCGTCGCGAAGCGGTATGACGGGCTTCTGTTTGCCCGGCCGGTCCCAGCCGCCGTGCACATCGGCAGAGCAAAAAATGATGCCCGCTTCGTTCAGGGCGGTATGGAAGTCGGAGATGCGCGTGCCCAGCCTGTAGTACGCGCCGAGCGTATTGCCACGCGCTTCCTTCGCCGCTTTTACCGTCAGGACCCCGGGCTTGCCTTCAACATACGGCCAGGTTTTGTCGAGGCAGACGCCCATGTTGTACCAGCCCTTGATTGCGCCGCGGCAGCTCGAACCGTCGTCACCAAAGCCGCGCCACTCGTCGTGGCGTTTCGCCATCTCGTAGAGCATGCGCGGGCTGACCACGCCGCTGCGCCGGGCGCGCCGGCGCAACAAGTTCACGGCCGCTGCTAGGGCAAAGCCGGTGCAGGAATTTTCGCTGCCCTGGTTGAAAATATGGAGCCGGGCAGGGCGGTCGATCGACTTCCGCAGTGACCGCAGTGACGGCGTGAATTCCCAGTCGCGAAAATCCGGCACATCGGCAACCGCGGAGAGCCGGAACCGGCCAATCGTTGCAAAGTCTTCGCTCATCGCAGCCACCTTTTAACGTATGGGCCATGAAGTGAGAATAGCCCACGCAACAACGTTCGGCGCGCCTGGCAATTCTGAAACCATGCGTGGTTCAGCGTGCCCGGCGAAACTGCTTACGAAGTTTTACCGTCGCTCCGACTCAGTCACGGTGCAGCGTCAGGCGCCGCTGTGCCAGACCACCACCGGCACCCGGCACGCGAAATTCGCGAATCACAAGTGCGCCGCTGCTGTCGGTTGACCAGGTTGCACGATGACCCTCATCGGTATTCTCAAAGTGAATACCACCGCTGTCGTGCCGGCCGAAACGCAATCGCATGCCCGTGCCGGGTTCGTTGTCCAGCAAATCTTCCTCGAAACTCTCGGTAATAGTGTTGTACGTCAGCAGCCGAAATTCTCGGGTGCTGTGGGTTGCTTCAGGCGCTGAAAGGAATGCCATGATTGCGCAACCGTCGAGGATTCGGTGAATGCTCAGTTCTACGGGTTGTTCCGAACGGGTGCCGAAGTGATCCGTGTCATTGACGGTGCCGCTCCAGCGCCCGGCCAGATTGTTCAGCATCGTGAACTCATCGAGCGTGCAGCGATTGCCAAAGTCGTAGGTGTGGGCGTTGGTTTCGCGATCCGCGGGCAGCGCCGCTTCTGCGGTGCGCGAAAATTCCATGATCCAGTTGCCCGACCACGTCTTGCCAGCGTCTGTGGAATACGCGTCGTCCCAGCGCAATCGGTCCGCTGCAACATCGCTGTAGGTATACCTCGAAATGACATTGCTGCCGTCTGGCGTGGTGGCGGTCGAGAAGAGCTCGCCGCGACCATGTCTGAATTGCCCCTTCAACCCGGACCCTGCTGAGCGATCCGGCGATGGCCAGTTAAGCCACAAATTCCAGCGATTGGTTGCGGTATCAAACCAGCGCAGGCTGAAGCCTTTGATCGATTCCGAGTCCCACAATTCGAGAATGGCTTTGCCATCCAGAATGGACCAGGCACGTGCATCGCCGATCGCAGCATCCTGCCAGCCCTTGTCATCCTGCTGAATGCGCAGGTTGACGCGCCATGCGCCGACCAGAAAGTCGAACTGACGGGCTTCGTCAAATTGAAATGCAGGCGCGACTTCTGCACGTGCGTCAGCGGCTTCGGTCGCTGAGGCACACAGCAGCATGAGTAAAGCGATCAGGTAGCGCGTTCGCGACATGCAAAACCTTGAAGTTTTTAAATGGTGCATTATGCCCGCACAGAATCTGCACGCCACCCAGGAGCGCGTGGCGGTAACCGCGTCAATCGCTGCGGCTGGCGCAGTGCTTCGTTCAGCGCTGCGCGGCAATCCATTCGTCGATAATTTCCTGCAGCACTGCGATGGGCAGCGAGCCGTTACCAACGACGGTATCGTGAAAGCGGCGTATATCGAATTTTGTGCCAAGTGCTGCTTCGGCCTCCGCGCGCAGCGCGCGGATGCGGATTTCACCGATCTTGTACGCAGTTGCCTGCGCGGGCCAGGTGATGTAGCGATCGATTTGCGCAATCACTTCGGGCTCCGTCAAAGCGGTGTTCTGCAACATGAAGTTGATCGCCTCGGCGCGAGTCCAGCCGAACGCATGAATGCCGGTATCGACAACAAGTCGCGCGGCGCGCCATGCTTCATACGTCAGGCGGCCGAAATCATCGTACGGGTCCTCGTACATGCCCATTTCCAGCCCGAGACGTTCCGCATAGAGGCCCCAGCCTTCACCGAACGCCGCGTGATACATCGAGCGGCGGAATTCGGGCAGGCCCAGCTCGAGCGCCAGCGCGCCCTGCAGGTGATGCCCCGGCACGCCTTCGTGCAGCGTCAGTGCGGTAAGTCCGTAAAGCGGTTCCGCCTGCAGGTTGTCAGTGCCAATGAAATAGGTGCCCGGCGTTCTGCCGTCGCCTGTCGACGTCACGTAGTAAGCACCGCGACCGCCGCTCGGCTTGATGTTGTAAGGGGTGCGCGGCAACACCGTAAAAAACCGCGGCAGCTCGCCCTCTGCAGTCTTCGCGATCAGCGCGGTGCGGCTCAGGAGTTCGAGCGACGTTTTTGCGAAAAATTCCGGCTCATTGCGAAGGTAGTCGAGAAACGCTGCGAAGTCTCCTTCGAAACCGACCTTGTCGATGATGCCCTGCATCTCGGCGCGGATGCGGGCGATTTCCGCCATACCGAGTTCGTGAATCTCGGCCGGTGTCATATCGGTTGTCGTAAAGTAACGTATGAGCCACGCATAAAAATCTGTGCCGCCCGGTATGCTGTTGATGCCCGCTGTCTCGCGACAACGCGGTGCATACTCTCGCGTGTAGACCTCGAGCAGTTTGCGATATTCGGGAATCACGGCGTCGCGAATAAGGGCCGTGCCTTGCGCAACATAGGCGGCGCGCTGCTCCTCGGTGATGGACCCCGGAAATCGCCGAAACGGCCCGTACAACGCACTTTCTTTCGGATCGTCGACAATGTGCTGCGCGATCGTTTTCTCGTAGCCTTGCATGGACCCGCAGAACTGCGCGTATCCGCGCTGCGCGGCCGTTCGCAGAATCTCAAGGTGCTCCGCGTTGTAGCGGGGAAAATCGGCGAGGCTTACGAGGTAATTGTCGTAATCTTCCGCCGCCAGGAAGGCCATGTTGGCCGGCGCATCGGCGAAGTACGTGTGATAACCGAACAAGGCATTGATCGGGAAGTAGCGATCGAGTTGACCGTAACTCTCGCGTTCCGTCAGGCGCTCGTAACGAAATATCTTGTAGGAGATGCGGTCTTGCCCCGTCAGTGTGTCGGGATCGATTTTTGCAAGGCTCTCAAGCAGCGTTTCGTTGAATGCTTCACGCCGCGCGTACGCAGCGTCGCTGAACGAGGGCAGCTGCCCGTTCATCCGAAAGGCATCGGGGTCGCTGCGGAAGAATACCTGTTCACGTTGGGCCTCTGTCCAGTGCTCCGCCAGCAGCGCATGGAAATCGTCGCTGGCAGAGGCGACTGCGATGACCGGTAAGAATGTGAACAGCACAGCAAAGAGTGCGGCTGGCGCGATCCGGTATTTGGTCATGGAACAGGGTTCCTGTCAGGTGGGCGCCGCGGCGCCCCGGGGTTTTGGAGGTATTGCTAAGTCTCAATCAAAAGCAGACGAATACGGTATTCACCTAAACCGTTTTCGCTGGCGGTGGCCCCTTCGCAATGTTCGTCGCCAGGGCAATCATTGAGGACAGATCGGCGAGGTTGGCGGGAACCACCAGGGTATTGCCGGCTTTCGCGAGATTGCCAAATTCGTCGATGTATTGCTGCGCAACGCGCAGCTGCATCGCCTCGTTGCCGCCAGCACCGACCAATGCTGCCGCGACTTCGCGCAGGCCGTTTGCGGTTGCCGTTGCAACGGCAAGTATGGCCGCCGCTTCGCCGTCGGCTTCGTTAATCTGCTGCATCTTGGCCGCTTCCGATTCCTTGATAACCCGCTGCTTCTCGCCTTCGGCCTCGTTAATCTTGGCGTCGCGCTGGCCTTCCGAGGTCAGGATCACGGCGCGCTTCTCGCGTTCGGCTCGCATCTGCTTTTCCATGGCGCTCAGGACATCGTGCGGCGGATTGATGTTCTTTATCTCGTAGCGCATTACCTTAACGCCCCAGGGATCAGACGCCTTATCAAGTTCTTCAACGACGTTGGAATTGATCGTGCTGCGTTCCTCGAAGGTGCGATCGAGATCAATCTTGCCAATCTCGCTACGCAGCGTCGTTTGCGCAAGCTGCGAAATGGCGAACATGTAATTGCCGATTCCATAGGATGCCCGGCCGGGGTCCAGGACCTGCATATAGAGGACTCCGTCGACCCCAACCTGCACGTTATCCTTGGTGATGCAGATTTGCTCGGCAATGTCGATCGCCTGTTCCTTCAGCGTGTGTTTGTAGGCGATGCGTTCCATGAAGGGAATCAGGATGTGAAAGCCTGCTTTTAGTACGCGGCTGAATTTGCCAAGCCGCTCGATTACGAAGGCATTTTGCTGTGGCACTACAACGGCCGTCTTCGCAATTACGAAGATAACGACGGCTGCAATTACCAACGCGACGATAAGGGAGTCATTCATTGCGATTTCTCGATGCTGTCAGGTGGATTATTATTCAGCACTGACATGCAATGTCAGGCCTTCATTACGCAGTATTTTGACGCGCGAGCCTGCGGCAATCGCTGTGTTGCCGTCGTTTACAACGGTCCAGTCTGCGCCGCGCAGCTTCGCGCGGCCATGACTGCCGCCTGCCAGATCAACCGGAATTACGATGTACTCGCCTTCCAGTCCGTCTTTGAAGCCGGGCACGTTGCCACGAATCTTCTCGTACAGGCTTTTGCGAAAGGTGAACATTGAAACCAGGGAAAGGGCGGCAAAGACGATCCATTGCACCCACTCGGGCATGTTGATTCCGGCCAGTTCGAGCAGGCCGACGGCCGCTGCGGAAAGTCCAAGAAAAACGAGAAAAAACTGTGCATCGATGGCAACCATTTCAGCACCAAACAGCACGACTCCGAGAATCAACCACGACCACCAGGTCATTCGCTTTCTCCATCAGGGCAGGTGTGCGGACAATATACCGCAGATTGCGGCAGGTACGGAGGCCGGGCGCTGCGGGGCTGGCAGCGCCGTCAATTGACTAAGCGGCAGCGATCGCCGGCGATGGCAGCACGTACAGAATAATGGCCATGAAATGGCAGATACCGCCGACCAGCACGAAGACGTGCCAGATGACGTGGTGGTAGCTGATGCGTTTTGCCGCATAGAAGGCAGCGCCAACGGTGTAGCTCAGGCCTCCTGCGAACAGCCACCACATGCCGTCGCTGCCGATAGCCGCGATGACCTGCGGTGCAGCCAGCACCACGAGCCAGCCCATCAGCAGGTAGCCGCCGAGTGACAGCTTCGGGTAGCGATGGCGAAACCAGAGTTTGGTAATGACGCCTGCCGTTGCCAGTGCCCAGATCGTGCCAAACAGCCACCAGCCGACGCTGTCACGCATCGCTACGAGCAGAAACGGCGTGTAGGTTCCGGCTATCAGCAGGTATATCGCGCAGTGATCGAGCAGTTTGTAAAGCTGCGAACGCGGCGACGCGTACAGTGCGTGATACACGGTCGAACTCAGGAACAGCAGGACGAGACTCGTGCCGTAGACGACGCTGGCAACTATGCGCCAGGGGTCCGCAGTCTGGATCGAGACGTACAGCATCCACGACAGGCCGATCACGCTCAGCAAAACACCGGCACCGTGACTCAGGGCGTGCAGGCGCTCTTCTGTGGCGGAGTATGGTTTGTGTCTGGGAGTCAAGATCGTTGCGTCAAAGGTGAGGGCGCCAGTAATACCACGCCAGGCGGCGCAGAATAACACGCGCTTTTTTCACTTGCTGGGCTAATGGCATGCGCCAGAAAGTCAAAGCCGGCCACAGTTTTTGTGGGCGAATAGACGCCTGTCCGCAACGCGGAATTGCCCGCCATGCCGGTCACGCGAGCAGTGCGGCAGCGCTATGTTCCTGCCAGCTGCGGTCGATGGCGACTCGTTGAACGCAGTGAGGCCGCGATGGCTGGCTTCGTCTCCGCAGGAATTGGTTACAATGGCCGCGAGCTTTCTCCCGGACCCTTATGAATATTCTTGACTGGCTAGATTTCGAACTGTTTGGCAACCCGCTACACGACTGGGGCGTGGGCGTCGCCATTTTGTTCGCCTTGCTAGCGGCACTGTTCCTTGGTCGTCGGCTGTTGCGTGGCCGCCTGCAGAAACGGGCCAAAGAAGATGGCAAGATTTTCTTCCGTGTTGCACGCCACATCATCGGCCAGACCAAGGGCTGGTTCCTGTTCCTGATCGCCCTGAATGTTTCATTGCAGGTGATCGACTCCGGCGAGCGCTTCGACGACGGATTCCGCAAACTTCTCGTGATCGGCATGCTGATTCAGCTAGGCACCTGGGCCGTGGCCGGCTTTGGGCGCTACATGGCGCTGCGTCGCCAGGAGCAGCTCGAAGAGGATGCCGGCGCAGTGGCGGCGATGGATATCGTCGGTTTCCTGATGCGCGTGGCGGTCTGGGCCACTGTATTCCTGCTAACGCTCGACAACCTTGGCGTCAACATCACCGCTTTGCTTGCCGGCCTTGGCGTCGGTGGCATCGCCGTGGCCCTGGCGGCACAAAATATCATCAGCGATTTGTTTGCTTCCCTGTCCATCGTACTGGACAAACCGTTTGTACTCGGCGATTTCCTGACGATCGGCGAGCTCTCCGGCCACGTTGAAAAAGTTGGCCTGAAAACGACGCGCGTCCGCAGCCTGTCCGGCGAGCAGCTCGTTTTTTCGAACAATGATTTGCTGAATAGCCGCATCCGCAACTACGGCCGTATGGCCGAGCGGCGAGTGCCGTTCAAGATCGGTGTGGTTTACCAGACGCCGCAGGACAAGCTCGAGCGCATTCCTGAAATAATCAAGGACATCATCGTTACGCAGAAATCGGCGCGCTTCGATCGCGCACATTTCCAGACCTTCGGTAATTTCTCGCTGGACTTCGAGATCGTCTATTGGGTGGAGTCGGCCGACTACGCGCTCTACATGGACATCCAGCAGGCCGTTAACTATGAAATCTTTCGGCGCTTTGCAGAAGAGGGCATTGAGTTTGCCTATCCGACGCAGACGCTTTTTGTGGCGAAGCAAGACGAGGCCGGCGCTTAGTGTCATAGTCGTACTTAACGGGAGCCGCCGAATGCTTTTTAGCGGCTATGCCAGACAGGCATGTCGCAGTGGTCAGAGAAGCCGGCAACTGGCGACTTACTGAAAAAGAACTAGACTGCGGGCAACGGAACCGTTTTGGATGTTCCCCTGGATTCCTGCAGAGGCGTTTACTATGTCCCATTTCCTGATAGCGCAAGTCAAAGTCACTGACGATAGCTGGATACCTGACTACGCAGCCAAGGTTCACGACATCGTGCACCGGCACGGCGGCAAGTATCTCACCCGCAGCGCCAACATCACTGCGATTGAAGGGCAGAAGCCCGACATTGATATGGTCGCGCTGCTTGAGTTTCCGACCACGGACGCCTTGCAGGGCTTCATAAAAGACCCGGCCTATGCACCGTTTGCCAAGGCGCGGCAGGCCGGGACCAAAAGTGTGCTCTTCGCGCTGGATTCGTCGGACGCGGCGGGGACGATTCCTTACCTCATCTGATCCTGGGATGCCTTTGGGCAGCACTGTCAGTATTTTCACGCTCACGGTCGATTGCGCCAATACAGGACAGTCCTCATGCTTCCCAAAGATCTGCGCGGCGAGTATCGCTGGCTTTCCAGCGGCTTCTTACTGACGTTTTGTTCAGGCTTCGGCCAGACGTATTACATCGCTTTGTATGCGGGCCATATAAAGAGCGAGCTCACGCTCACCGATGGCGCATTCGGGTCCCTTTATATGGCAGGCACGCTGTTGAGCGCGGTATTGCTGGCGTGGGCGGGCAAGTTTGCCGACAGTGTCGGTGCGCGCTGGTTGGGCGCCGGAGTATTGGTTGGGCTGCTGGTCACCTGCGTATTGATGTCGGCAGTAGCATCAGCCTGGATGCTGACCGCGGTATTTTTTGGGCTTCGTTTCTTCGGGCAGGGCATGTGCACACACGTCGCGATGACCGCGATGGGTCGCTGGTTTGATCGCAAGCGTGGTCGGGCAGTGTCGATCGCTGCGCTGGGTTTGCCGCTTAGCGAGGCGTTGCTGCCGCTCACGGTCGTGATGATCGTTGCTGCCTCCGGCTGGCGCGAGGCGTGGCTTGTAAATGCCGGCTTTTTGCTGCTGGTCGCGGTGCCGCTGCTCGTTGCATCGCTAAAGCATGAACGGCGCAAACTGACGGACACGATGGCAATGCAGATTGATATCACCGTGGCGCCGCGCAGGCACTGGTCGCGTTCGGAGGTTTTGCGACACCCCCTGTTTTATGCTGTGCTGCCCGTCGTTCTGGCCACACCTTTTATCTTTACTGCAATTTTCATCAACCAGGTGTCCTGTGTTGATGACAAAGGCTGGAAACTTTCCTGGTTTGCTGCAAGTTACCCCGCGATGGCGGGCATGCACATGGTGGCAGCGCTCGCAGCGGGAAAACTGGTTGACCGTTTCGGGGCCCGTCATCTGCTGGAGCTGTCCCTGCTTCCTCTCGGTTTCGCAACGTTACTGTTCGTTTATGTCAGCACGCCGTGGATTCTGCCGGTCGCGATGGCGCTGCTTGGCACGACCATGGGGGTTGCCGCGACGACCGGCGGCGCGCTATGGCCTGAGTTGTACGGCGTTGTGCATCTCGGCGCTATACGGTCGATCGCTACCGCACTGATGGTCGTTGCGACTGCCGTTGCGCCCGGCCTGGTAGGCGTATTGATGGACGCAGGCGTCGCGCTGCAATCACAAATGCTCGTGATGGGCGTTTATTGCTTCGCGGCGTCGTTGTGGGCACTGTTTCTGCAGCCCGGCATGGCAAAGGTGGCGACGGTATGAAGCGCATTGCAATATTTGCGGATGTTCAAAACATCTACTACACGACCCGGGATGCGTACAAAAAGCAGTTTAACTACCGCAAGCTCTGGGAGCGGGTAAGCGGCAAAGGTGAAATCGTTTCCGCGATTGCCTATGCCACCGATCGTGGCGATGACGGGCAACGCAAGTTTCAGGATGCGTTGCGCGACATTGGCTTCGAGATCAAGTTAAAGCCTTACGTCGTGAGGGGTGACGGCACCGCAAAAGCGGATTGGGATGTCGGCATTACGATTGACGTACTAGAAATCGCGCCGACCGTGGACGTCGTCGTACTGCTGTCGGGTGACGGTGACTTCGCCATTCTGCTCGACAAGATTCGCAAGGACTATGGCGTGCAGGCCGAGGTGTGGGGCGTACAGCCACTGACAGCTAACACCCTGATCGAGTCAGCAAGCACCTGGCACGCTATCGATAAGACGCTGTTGCAGTAGCGCTAGGTTTCGCCCAGTCGCTGTTTCAGTTCCGCAACTTCAGCTTCCAGTTCAGCAACGCGCGCCTTGAGTTCGGCCAGCTGATTGCGTTTATCGGGGAGGCCCGATGCGCGCTTGGCCTGCTGCGCGTAGTCTGCGGTATCGATTGGCCCTGAGAGCAGGTGCATGTATTCCGGGTCCTTGCGTCCGGGTGTGCGCGGCAATTCCTGCACCAGCGCGCCACGTGCGTGATCCTGCAAGGTCTTCAGGCAGGCGACAACGGCCGCGTTATCGGCAAATGCATGGAGGCGTCGACAATGCGTGCGCAACTCACCGGGAGTTTGCGGGCCACGCAGTAACATGACACACACAAGAGCAAGCTGGCCGTCGTCGAAGTGATAGTCGCTGTAGCGGGTGTTGCACAGGCGCTGCGAATATTTCTCGACGCCGCTGCGAAAGTTTTCGTCGACCCGGACCAGGTTTTTGCCATCGAGCAGGCGCGCATGCCGCTGTACCTCACCCTTTGTCAGCGCCATCGTCGGGTTGCGACCCGACTTCTGATTGCAGGCATTGGTGAGGCCATTCAGGGACAGCGGGTACTGGTCTGGCGTGACGATGGATTTCTCAATCAGGCAACCAATAATGCGGGCTTCCTCAGCGTTCAGTGTGTTCGTCAACAGCTTAACCTCGTGGCAGCGAGAGAACGGGCCGGAACTCGCCGGCGCGGCTGGGAGCATAGCAGTCAGCAGCGGAATTGGCTCAGGCTTTCGTGTAATCTTTGCC
>JBATFU010000231.1:0-26232 GCA_049665065.1 Woeseia sp.
AGATCAGTCCGTGCAGTGCACCGCAGCCTGTTTGCTGCGGCTCGGGCGCGATCATCGCGCCACTGTTGCCCGAGCATTCGAGGAACTGGATGCGGGAAACCATGGGATAACGCAGCAACGATTCGACGCTGAACGATAGTGGTTGCTCAACAAGCCCGCTGATGACGAGTCGGTGCGCTTCGGGGTCAATGGCAGGAATGCCGCTGTGGTGTCTTTCGAAGTGCAGGCGGCTGGGCGTGATAATGCCGTCAAGATACTCCAGAGGTGTGCGCGATACGCCAGTGCCCGTCGTGCCAGGTTGTGAGCTTAAGTTGACGCGGCGGATGTGCGCGGTCTGTGGGGCAGGCTCACCGCTTTCGCTCATGCCGGCACCCGGGACTTTCATCCACGGCTCTCGTTCCTTGCCGAGCGCCTGCGCCGATAGCAGTGCGACGCCGGCTGTCAATCCGGTTTGCAGGAAAAATCGGCGGTCGAGAAGGCCGTTGCCTGCCGCCGCTGTTTCACCTCGATCTATTCTTTTCATAGTGCCCCCCGACACGTTTCACCATCGATCAATCGCTCAGTCAACACACCGTTATTCGTTGTGCGGCGATCCCACGCTGCTCTTTTCATCGACACCGCGTGTATCAGCAAATGTCACTGAAACTTAAACGCACGGATAGACCCTCACTACCTTGCGTCGCAATGGCCATGCAATTGTGCGCTGATTAACCGCGGCCAGTTCGCCTGAGTATAGATGGCGCGAGAAAGAACAGGGCGTTGCTAGAGTTCCGCCGCCAAACGGCTGCCCTGATCGATGGCTCTTTTTGCATCCAGCTCGGTCGCGAGGTGGGCGCCGCCGATCACGTGCACGGGCACACGGGCTTCCTTCAGCGGTTCTTCCAGTTCGCACAAGGGTAGCTGGCCGGCGCACAGCACGATGTTGTCGACTTCAATCCATGTCGGGTGTTCGCGCTTGTCGCCGTACGATATGAGCAAACCTTCATCGCCAATACGCTCGTAGTTGACGCCGCCGATCATGCGTACGTTGTTCATTTTCAGCGTCATGCGGTGAATCCAGCCCGTTGTCTTGCCGAGGTTCGCGCCGTGCTTACCGGGCTTGCGCTGCAACAAGGTCACCTGGCGGGCCGGCGGCTCAGGCGGTGCACGGTCAACAGCGACGCCACCGCGCGCGTCGGCAGGATCGACAACACCCCATTCCGCCAGCCACTCATCGAGATGCATCGTTGGTGAGCGCCCTCCCTGCACCAGGAATTCCGCCACGTCGAAACCGATGCCGCCGGCGCCGATGATTGCGACGCGTTCACCGACCGGCGCCTGTTTGCGCAGCACATCGATGTAACTCAGGACTTTCGGGTGATCCTGTCCGGCAATCTGCGGGTCGCGAGGGATTACGCCGGTCGCAACGATGACGCCGTCGTAGCCTTGTCCAATCAGGTCATCCGCAGCGACGCGGCAACTCAGCCGAACCTGCACGTTCTTCAATTCCAGCTGGCGTTTGAAGTAGCGCAGCATCTCGTGAAACTCTTCCTTGCCTGGAATGACTTTCGCCATGTTGAGCTGGCCGCCCAGTTCCCCGGCTGCTTCAAACAGCGTGACGTCATGCCCGCGCTCGGCGAGGACAATGGCGGACGACAGGCCGGCGGGGCCTGAGCCAACCACGGCAAATCTTTTGCGAGTCTTTACCGGAAGGTAATTCAGTTCCACTTCGTGGCAGGCCCGCGGGTTAACAAGGCAGCTGCTCATTTTGTTCGAGAACGTGTGGTCGAGGCAGGCCTGGTTGCAAGCGATGCATACGTTGATTTCGTCCGCGCGACCTTCCTGTGCTTTGCGCACAAACTCCGGGTCGGCAAGCATCGGTCGGGCCAGCGACACCATGTCAGCGCAGCCGTCGGCGAGAATCTGCTCGGCCGTTTCGGGAAGATTAATGCGGTTCGAGGTTACGAGCGGGATCGTGACCTCGCGCTTCATCTTCTTCGTCACCCAGGTGAACGCCCCGCGCGGCACGGATGTCGCGATGGTTGGAATTCGCGCCTCGTGCCAGCCGATACCGGTGTTGATAATCGTGGCGCCGGCGGCTTCGACAGCTTTCGCGAGCATCACCGTTTCCTGCCAGCTGTTGCCGTCGGGTATCAGGTCGATCATCGACAGGCGATAAACAATGATGAAATCCGGACCCACGGCTGCGCGCGTGCGTGCCACGATCTCGATCGGCAGACGCATGCGTTGCGAAAAATCGCCACCCCACTCGTCGTTACGCTGATTCGTGTGCGTGACGAGGAATTCATTGATGAAGTAGCCCTCGGAACCCATGATCTCAACGCCGTCGTAGCCGGCCTCGCGCGCCAGCTGCGCGCAACGGACGAACGCCCTGATCTGCTTCTCGACGCCCTTGGCGGACAGCGCTCGTGGCGTAAAAGGCGTGATGGGCGAACGAATGGCAGACGGTGCCACCGGCAAAGGATGATACGCATAGCGACCCGCATGCAGGATCTGCATTGCAATCTTGCCACCCTCGGCGTGGACCGCGCGCGTGACTGTTTGATGCTTGCGCGCTTCACCGCGAGTCGTCAATTTGCCCGCGAACGGTTTTACCCAGCCGGCCCGATTTGGCGCGTAGCCGCCCGTTATAATGAGCCCGGCACCGCCCCGCGCACGCTCCGCGAAATACACGGCGAGTCGATCGTGTTTGTTACCGTCCTCGAGGCCGGTATGCATTGACCCCATAACGACGCGATTTTTTATGGATGTAAAGCCGAGGTCCAGAGGTGCAAGGAGATGCGGATACTTTGTGGCGCTCAAGTTGGGTCCCGGGTTGTTTTTACGTGGTTTGATGATAAGCAACTTGCAAGAGTATGTCCTGCAATAAAAAGCCGCCCTCAAAGCGAGGGCGGCGGTTATGGTTGGTGAAAACGGCTTGACTGCAGCTAACGGAAGGTTTTCTGAAGTATCGTCATCACGTCGCGAAAACGTGTTTTCATTTCCGCCTTTGAATCATCCTGTTGTCTGCGTTTCACATAGATGGCATCGACTTCCTTCATTACATCATCGAACGTCGCGTGCTTTTTACTATCGTATTGAATGAGACCCACGAATGGCAGGAAACGATCGGCACGTCCTCTTTGGCAAAGGGCATTTTTCGTCACCGTGCATAGATGACTTATGGCGCGCCGTTCATCGAACCCTGCATCTGGCCTGACAAGAACGCAGAAAGCCTCCCCTCCAAGATTGGCGATAGACAAAGCTCCAGGATAAAAACTGCTAAGCAGTTTTGTGAAGATCTCGGTAGAGGGTAGTTCTAGTTCAGGCTTCGTTGCCGCATTGTTCACGCCGCTGATGTCGAACAGGTGCAATGAAAAGTCTTTGCTGCTGTCCGTCGTTGTCAGGCACTTGATGCCCGCATCTATGAGGCCATTGCGGTTAGCAAGCCCTGTTTCGACGTCCATGTTCTCAACCATCTCGGCGACCACCATGTCCGCGAGATTCTTGAGCATGGACTTTTCTTCCACGCTTAACTTGCGCGGCACGCGGTCAATGATGCATAGCGTGCCGAGCTTGAAGCCATCCGGAGTGACGAGCGGTGCTCCCGCATAGAACTGGATGTGCGGTTCGCGAACAACAAGGGGATTGTCGCGAAAACGGGGATCCCGTCGTGCGTTCGGCACCTCGAAGACATCGTCGCCAAGAATAGCGTGCCCGCAAAAGGAAACATTACGGGGTGTTTCGTTTTCAAGCAAGCCCGCACTGGACTTAAACCACTGCCGGTATCGATCGACCAGGCTGATGACAGCGATGGGGGTATCGAAAGTTCGTGCACTCGTTTCTGTGTAGCGATCGAAACGCGCTTCCCGCGGCGTATCGAGAATATTCAAGCTGCGCAATGTAGCAACTCTGGCAGCCTCGTTCTGTGGAACTGCCGGCTCTTGCATGACGGTCTCCCAAGGGTGTCCGCGAACATGCCTATCTCCAACTGCAGTATATACGAGCTGCAATTGCGCGCCGTTCGTTCGCAATGAAAGTAGTTTGTTGGTTACGGATAAATTGTGCTGTTCCGCTGACAGTTCCGGCAGTAACTAAAAATACCTTTATAAATTGAACACGCGGATGGATTGCTTTTGTGGTGCCGCGGCAACGCATGACCATGCTTACCCAGCGTGAAAACCCGCCTGTCAGTGAATTAGGTGAAATCTGCCGGTGTTTCATGCGCAAGTTCGCAGCATTTGCCCCTATCTGCGCTTTGTTTGTCGCTCTCCGTTGCTGGCACGGGCGCAACTGAATTGCGGCCGAAAACTGTACTGAACAGACCTGGGAGTCCGGACGATAAAAACTCGCCGGCTATTCGTTTCCTGAATACGGTAAACCCTTTTAATTCAAGTGCGGATGTACATCGATGCGGCCTTTTGTTCCAATCAGCTGATCCTTCGACGGGAACATCCATTCATGAAAAAGTTCTTCGAAACCGCTTGGTTGTGTTGCCTGCTGTTGCTGTCGCTGGCAGCTTGCGCGAGTGATGCCGGCTTGCAGCGGCACACGGTCATGGCTGATGGCCATCCTGTTGCTGTGTGGGAAAAGCGTGCGGCCGGTGCTGCTGAAGCGATTCTGCTGGTGCACGGCAGGACCTGGAGCGCCCGGCCCGATTTTGATTTGCAGGTTCCAGGTGAAAACCTGTCGCTGATGGACGGTCTGGTCAATGCCGGCTATGCCGTGTACGCCATCGACCTGCGCGGCTATGGAGCAACGCCGCGCGATGCGACGGAATGGCTGACGCCGAATCGCGCCGCTGATGATGTAGCCATTGTTCTGGAATGGATTGGCCAGGCAGGGGAGTGGCAGACAAAGCCGCACCTGTTCGGCTGGTCAATGGGTTCCACGATTTCACAGCTCGCGGTACAGCGGCATCCTGAGGCGATGGCCTCTGTGATCCTGTTTGGTTACTGGCGGGATGTTGATGTGGCGCTGCCGTCCGATAAACCCGGCATCGTGCCACAGAAGAAAGCCAATACGGCCGAAGCCGCCGCAAGTGACTTTATCATTCCGGGCTCGATAAGCCAGAGTGCCATCGACGCCTACGTTGCCGCTGCACTGGAAACCGATCCGGTGCGTGTTGATGTGCGCAGCACCGATCAGTACAACGCGCTCGATGGGTCGCGAATAAAAATACCGACCTTGGTCATTGTCGGCGAATTTGATCCGATCGCCCCTCCGGCATTGCAGGAAAAACTGTTCAGGAGTATCGGTACCGGCCACAAGCAGTACGTGGTCGTGCCTGGCGGCGATCACGCGGCGTTTCTTGAAAAACCACGTGCCTATTTTATTCACGAACTCGTTGCATTTTTGCAGGGCGCATCGCTTCAGTAAGCATCGTCGCGTGCTGCTGTTGAATTAGCCATATGCCAGGCGGGCAAGGCAATTCAAGCGTTTCGCGCCGTGCTTCCGCGTATACTCGCGGCCCATGTCCGATTCCAATTCCTTCAGCGAGCTTGATCTAAGGCCAGAATTGCTCGGCAATCTCGACGATCTCGGATACACGGCGATGACGCTGGTGCAGTCCGTTGCGTTGCCGTTGCTGCTTGCCGGTGATGACGTATTGGCACGTGCGAAAACCGGCAGCGGCAAGACGGCAGCCTTTGGACTGGCGCTGCTGAACAAGCTCGAGCTTGCCTCTTTCAAAGTACAGGCGCTCGTGCTTTGTCCCACGCGCGAGCTCGCTGACCAGGTGGCGGGAGAGATTCGCCGTCTCGCACGCGCATTGCCAAATGTCAAAGTACTCAGCCTGTGCGGCGGCGTGCCACTGGGTCCGCAGGTTGCATCGCTCCAGCACAGTCCGCATATCATTGTTGGCACGCCGGGCCGGGTCCTGAAGCATCTCGGCAAAGGCACGGTAGACCTTAAGACCCTGAACACGCTGGTGCTCGATGAAGCGGATCGCATGCTCGATATGGGCTTCACCGATGAACTCGATGCCATCCTGCAGTTCGTTCCGGCGCAGCGCCAGACCTTGCTGTTCAGTGCGACCTACCCAGATGCCATCGCGTCAATCAGCAAGCGCGTGCAAAAGCAGCCGCAGCGGGTCGACGTCACCGATGACGAAGCACCCGCGCAGATAACGCACTACTGGTGCGCCGTTACCCGCGAGAACCGTTGCCAGGAATTGCTGCGTGCATTGCAGGCATGGGGCGGGGCACTTAACCTGGTTTTTTGCAATACCAAAGTGGACTGCGCGGAAGTAGCGTCCTACCTGCAGGCGCAAAAAGTCGCGAGCCTTGCCTTACACGGTGATCTGGACCAGGCGTCGCGCAACGAGGTCCTCGTGCGCTTCGCCAATCGCAGCACGAGTGTCCTGATTGCAACCGACGTGGCTGCGCGCGGTATCGACGTCAAGGATCTCGATACGGTGTTTAACTTCGAGCTACCGAAGCAGGCGGAGATTTACGTGCACCGCACCGGCAGGACGGCGCGCGCCGGCAAGAGCGGCATGGCCGTGAGCCTTGTCGAGGAAAAGGAAAGCTGGCGCTGGCAGGATATCGAGACCCTGCTGCCGGATGCGGTGCTGCAGAAACGCGGTATCCCCGATGCCAAAGGCGCGGACGAGCGGCTCAGCCCTGTCAATACGACCATCCAGATCAGTGGCGGCAAGCGCAACAAGCTGCGACCGGGCGACCTGCTTGGCGCGCTGACCGCGCAGGGTGGGGTGCCGGGCACGGCCGTCGGATCCATTGACCTCTTTGATACCTGCGCCTACGTCGCAATTGAAAGCAGGCACGCCAAATCTGCGTTGCAGCAACTTGCGACAAAGCCCATCAAGGGGCGGAAGTACCGGGCGCGCATTCGCCGCTAGTCAGGGAATATTGAAGTTGACCTCGAAGCTCGCCGTCTTGTCCTGGGCGAGCAACCCGGTAAGCGATGGCATGACCGCGTTCATTACCGTGGGCAAGGTATGCGGCGGGTTGGCGATAAACATGCCGCTGCCGTACAAGCCGGCGTGCTGATCGCGCCCGGCGCGAACGGTCATGCGCACATCGAGCCAGCGGTCGCCGCCAGCAGCAAGCAGTTTCTCAGGCAGGGCCTGTGCCTCGGTGCGCTTTAATAGCGGATACCAGATCGCGTAAACGCCGGTCGCGAATCGCTCTCGCGCATCAGCCAATGTTGTCACGACGCGGCGGTAGTCATCCTGCGTTTCATAGCTCGGATCGATCATGATGAGCGCGCGCCGCGGCTCCGGCGGCAGCAGGCTTTTCAAGCTGGTGAAGCCATCCTGCTTTGCGACCCGCACCGCTTTTGCTTCGCTGAACCCGGCGCGCAGTGTTTCGTGGTCGGCCGGATGTAATTCGTAAAGCCACAGCCTGTCGCCGGCCCGCGCAAGTTCTTTCGCAAACTGCGGCGAGCCAGGATAGAACTGCAACTGCTCAGAGTGGTTCAGGCCACGCACAATCTCGAGGTAGCGGCCTATCTCGTCCGGCACATTGGCAGCCTGCCACAGGCGCTCGATGCCATCGTGAAACTCCGCCCGGTTTTGCGTCGCATCCTTGTCGAGTCGGTACCTGCCGGCACCGGCGTGCGTATCGATGTACCAGAACGGTGTGTCTTTTCTGGCAAGGTATGCCAGCAACTGCACCAGCACGATGTGCTTTAGCACGTCGGCGTGGTTACCTGCATGGTAGCTGTGGCGATAGCTCAACATGATTGCAGTCTGGAATCCTCGTTGCTGGCAGCGGAACGGCTCGGGCAGGCTAGCGGATTTCGCGGCACTTCGCAGCGCACCCTTGCAAAAGCTGCGGCCGCGATCTCGACATCGCGCTGCCAATGACCAATACTTGGCGCTCGCATCAGGATGATTCAAACGTGATCAGCAAAGCCGACATCTTCATCCTCCTGGGAGTAGTGATTTCTTTCGGGCTTGGCGTTTACCTGTTTTTTTACGGCGAACGCGAGCAGGGCCTGTTCGTTGCGACCTGGGTTCCCGCAATCCTGTGCTTTGGTATCTATTTCAAACTCATGCGCAGGGACCGCTAAATCGATGCGCGACCAGGATCTGATGTATTGGGGCATGGTGGTTACGATGTTCCTACTCATCGCCGCCCTGCTGACAGCGCGCGAGCTTTTCGAACGGTACCTCGAAGAGCGGGAAACGACCTCATCGGCCAATGCAGCACCGGGCACGGGCAACAAAGACAGGCAGCGCACGCCGCCAAGCTGACCTCCAGCTGTTACTTCAGCGGGTATCCGGCGTCGCTCGGCAACAATCCCTCCACCCGCACAACTTTGACGTTGTCTGTCTCTTCGTCCGCGCGAATAAAGGAAATTGAGCCGGGAATGGCAACGACAAGGTCGAGGGTCATGTCAGTGCTGAATACGATCTTCGGTCCGCGTGGCACTTCTGCCCTGAACATCTTTGCAATCCAGTACTGACGAAACTGTGCTTCGCTCATCTGGTAGATGCGGTTCAGGACGAAATCGCGCTCGTCCGATTGCGGTGCCCGCACCAGCAGGATAATTCGCGTGCGGTCTGCCCAGAACTGCTGATCCGCCAGAAAAATGTTGCGCAGCTCGGCCATGGACAGGTTGTCGACCTGGGTGTCCTTGTGGACGACAATCGCGATGGGGCTGGAGGTTGTTGCCTCCTGCGCCAGCGTCGGAGTCGCCGCGGCCAGCAGACTGACACAAGCCATCGACAGGAAAAGGCGGAAAGCGTTGCGGTTTGAAAGCATGAGCATACTCATCCCTGTTCTACAGCCTCGCCAATACAAATGACAATTGCAGTCGCAGGTTGTTCTCGCGGCCAGCATTGTTGAATTCTTCGTTGCGATACTCGGCTTTCAATGCGGCGTATGGATTGAAGTCCCAGCGCACGCCGAGAATTCCCGCGTCGTAATCCAGACCCTGCGCACCGAGCAAAGGGTCGCTGTCATCGACGTTGGTGTGCTCCAGCCTGACGTAAGGCTTCCAGTCATTTCGATCTTCGGGCAGGCGATACGCGAACTGTGCGTACCAGGCGTTGACGTCGCCTCGCACGCTGCTGTCCGCGCTGAGCTCATGCTCCGAGTGCAGGAACTCCACCAGTACTTCCGCTGCACCATGCGTTTTGGCAACTAAGGCAGAAATGGTGCTTTCGTCAACGGCGACTCCCAGCGGCAATGCTACCTCATCGTTGTAATAGCCGATGCCGAACTCGATATCGTCGAGGCGGTGCGGTTTGGCGCCGATTTGCACCATCCAGGCTTTATCGCCGTTGATATCGCCGGCGTCGCCAGCCCGCGCGATGTTCTGGTGTCGGCCGTTGCCAAAACCCACTTTGTAGTTGAGGCCGAGTGAATTGTCGTTCCAGTTTCCTTCAAGCAGTATGCCGACAAAGTGAATTGGAACGATCGAAGATCCGAATTTGATCATCTCCGGTCGTGCCACCGTCGTTTGCAGCCAAGCCCCATGATGAAAACCTGAGTTCCAGTAGCCAATTGGTGTGTGATAGCGACCAGCAGAGAGCTTGTAGAGGTCCGAGAACTCGTATTTGACGATAAGTCGCTCGATTTCAAAGCTGTATTCAGAATCTTTCGCGGTGGCGCTGAATTCGCCAAAGACCATGAACGATTCACTGAGCGAGGCGGTAAGGTGCGCCACGCCCTGGCCGATTGCGAAACCGTCGCGGTTGCTGCCGTCCTTCGAGATGTAGCTGATATCGCCAAATCCCATGACATTGAAATCGGTGTCATCGGGGTGCATCACCGAGGATGCGGTGTCTGCAAGCGCGGCCACGCTGCCGAGAGAGATAGCGGCCAGCGTCAGGCCGCGAGTAAGAGCAGGTCCGGTCATTTATTATTGTCCCGATGATAGATCGCGGTAACGATCCGTCGCGGCATTCTACTCGGTTTTGACCAGCCTATCCAAAACTAAACTGGCCGCTTGCTATACTGATGCCCCGCGTACCGACACATGTGATGTCACTATGCCCAACAAAGCGACTTCTGTCTGGTTACCTCGAGTCATCTTTGAGTCCGCGCTCATAACCCTCAGCATCCTGCTCGCTCTCGGTCTCGATGAATGGCGCGAAGATCGCCAGAACGAAGAGATGATAGAGCAGGCGATGTACAACTTTCTCATCGAAATTCGCCAGAACAAGGCGCGCGTCGATGATGCCGCACCGTTCAACAGGGGGCTTAGCGATGTGCTGCGTCGCCGCCATGCTGAAGGCGGAATAGCATCTACCAGCGAGTTTGTTTCCATCATGGAGAGCTACAGCCCGGCGGTACTGCAGTCCACCGCCTGGGAAACAGCGCTTGCAACTGGCTCGCTCGCAAAAATGGATTACAACCTGGTTACCGCCTTATCGCTGACATACAACCTGCAATTGCGCTACCAGCAAACCAATCGCAGTGGACTCGAACTCACCAGCCCGCAGAATCTGTCGAGCGAGAAACTGGATCTGGCCGTCTACAATTCGGTGCGGCACCTGGACGACGTAACGAGGATGGAAACAGAGCTCGCGGTGGTTTATGAGGAAGCCGAGTCAGTCATTCTGAACGCCTGGGGCGATATGATGGGCGCGGACAGCGATGAAATACGCGACTGGGCCGCCGGAAACACGCTTCAATGACGGAAGCGCCTACCCAGTAGCAACGCCCCGATCATGATCGCCAGCGTTGCTGCATAAATCCATACTGCTACCGCTGTTGGCGTCGCCTCGTAGCCGCCGAGCGCGTACAGCACGTGGCCGAGGATCGATTCTTCCGGCAATAGCCAGGAGCTGTCCCACAACGGATTCCCGACAACCAGCCAGTGCGCCTGGATAAGTTCGCGCGTCGCCTGTGCCGACATGCCGGTGCCAACCAGGATGATAAAAAACAGAATCAGCACGCGCGATTTGGAGGGCGAGAGCAGTTGCAGCAGGTGATAAAAGAGCACGCCGATGCTGATGCCAATGCAAAGTCCGGCAAGGGAGCCAATGCTGGCGCTCGCGATTGACGAATCTGCCCGAATAAAGCCAGCGACGTAAACGAAAATTTCCGAGCCTTCCAATGCGACCGCGGCAGCGACCGCGGTAGTCATTGCGATGGGCAGCAAATTCGATTGGCGTGCCTGCCCAAACGGCTCGCGAGCGCCGAGGTAGACGCATATCAATAATGCAGTGCAGGAAACGACCTGCAACGTGACGTTGATCGCTTCCTGCCCCACGCCACCGAAAAAAGTCGCGGCCTGCCGCAGGACGTAGCCGTAAAGCAATGCTGCGCTAAATCCAATCAGCAGGGATCGCAGCGCCCAGCTCGCCGGCATGCGCAGTGACCGGGTGAGGGCCAGCAGGGCACCCACCATGAAAGCCGCTTCAAGTACCTCGTGCAGGACGATCAGTACGCTAGTCGTTAGCATCAGCTGCTTCCTCGGCGATGATGGTCCCAATAGCAGTGTGTGGATTAAACATGCCGTAGAAAGTGTACTCACCGGGCATCAGGGGTCCGATCATCAGCGCCGCCGTACTTTCTCCGAGCACGAGTTTCTCCCGGTTCAGTGACTGGCTCTCAAATTCTTCGGGACTCGAATCGAGATTGTGGATAACTAACCTGACCACGGTATTGGCTGGCACGTGCAGTTCGTTGGGTTCAAACAGGTGGCTTCTTATATTAAGGTGAACTTCGACCTGCACCGGTGGATTCTCGCAGCCGGCAAGAAAGGTACACACCGTTGCAGTTACAGTCAGTGATGCAATGATTTTGCGGATCATGACACTAACTCCGGTTGGACTGCACGAAACCGGTGGCGGGGAAACAGCACTCTCGCGGTCAGGCCGGCAGCGGGACTGTTGTTGTTGAGCATCAACTCCGCCTCATGCAGTTCCGCGATGTGTTGTGCGATGGCAAGTCCCAATCCGCAGCCTTCGAAATCGCTATGATGGCGATCGCCGCCGCCCCGGTAAAAGCGATCAAGCACCCGGCGCAATTCGACGTAAGGTATACCAGGACCATTATCAATAACGTCCAGGTAGACACCAAAATCGTTGGCACCAATGTCGATGGCCAGAGTAGCGCCCTCCGGCGAATAATGGCTGGCATTCAGCGTCAGGTTGGAGACCAGGATGTAGAGCGATGCAGCATCGCCCTGGATATGCTGGTCTTCGCCTTTTATGGAAATGGTTTGATTCCTGCTGTTGATCTCTGGCGTCACGTCGGAGACCACCGCCTGCACAATTTCCTGCAGTGAGACGGTTTGCATGTTTGCGTGATAATTCTCGGGGCTTATCCGATGCAGCAGCATGATCTGCTCGATCAGGTGTGCGAGGCGCGCGACGTCATGATCAAGCGAGCTCAGCTTGTCGCTGTGCTCAGGCAGATCCTGTTTCAAATTGTGAATATGCACCTTCAATGCACTGAGCGGCGTGCGCATCTCGTGCGCGGCGTCGGAGGCGAAACGCTGTTCGCGCTGGACCGCAGCGGACAGTCTCTGCAGCAGGCTGTTGATCGCCGTAACGACCGGCGCGAGTTCTACGGGCGGGTCCGTAATCTCGAGTGCCGAAAGGTCATCGCTGCGTCTTGCAGCTACCTCCGCCGCCAGAGTATTGACGAGTGAAAGCCCGTTACCAACGATAAACCAGACGAGCAGGGCAACGACTGGCAGGCCCATCAGCACCGGTAGCACGGACTCGATCACGATGCTGTCCGCCAGATCGATGCGAACGTCGACCCGCTCGGCGACGAGAATCCAGCGTTTGTTGGCCGCATCGTGGTGGCTCAGGATGCGCCAGCGAAAATTGGAAAAATTATCTTCACGATAACCTGGTACGAGTTCGGCAATCGCGGTGGCAGGCGTGTTAGAGGAGCGCTTCAGCAACTTGCCGCCGTCAGACCAGATCTGGAAAGCGAGTCGTCCCGATGGCTGTTGAACGATCTGGCGATTGGATATCGGTGTTGTGGATAACAGCGCTGCGGTATCTGCGAGCTGGATGTCAAGCAGCTCTTGCGCGCGCTCGGTACTGGCACGATAGCCCTGTACGGCTGCGAGAAAGTTAGCAAGCGTAATGACAGCCAGCAAAGTCGCGATGAGAAACAGGCGAATTGATTTCATGAATGGCGAACGACGTAGCCAACGCCGCGGATCGTCTTGATGAAATCACTGCCGAGTTTCTTTCTTAAATGGTGGATATGAACTTCAATGGAGTTGCTCGCGATTTCGTCGCCCCAGGCGTAGAGCCGGGTTTCGAGATGCTCGCGAGTTTGTACCTTGCCCTCGTTCTCCATGAGGATCTTCAAGAGCGCATACTCGCGCCGTGGCAGGTCGATCTGCTGGTCATCGACGAATACCTGTTGCCGCAGCGTGTCCAGAGCAACATTGAGGATTTCAATGCGCGACGCGGTCGTTGTGCTCAGGCGTCGCTCGATCACCCGCAGGCGTGCCACCAGCTCATCGATTTCAAACGGCTTCGGCAGGTAGTCGTCTGCGCCGAGGTCGAGACCGGTAACTCGTGCGTCAATACTGGATCGCGCCGTCAACACGAGGATCGGGACCTGCGACCCCGAGTGCCGAATCTTCCGCAGGACCTGCAGGCCATCCATATCCGGCAAACCGAGGTCCAGGACGACAATCTCAGGTGGCTCTGTCGCCATTACGTGTAGCGCCGCCTCACCGCGCGTCACGTGATTCACGGAAAAGCTCTCGCGGGCAAGTGCCTTGCTGAGGCCGCTGGCCAGCGACAGGTCGTCTTCGATCAGGAGTATCTGCATCAGGCGCTCTGGATTTTTCGCTGCGCTAAGTGGTTGTAACGTATAGCCAATCGGGCCAGCGTGGCAAGGCGTTCAGGGGCTGGCCTTTCTTAAGGGTCTCTTAAGGTGTCGCAAGCATTATGCCTCGTACAGGCGGCAATCTGCTTGCAGGACAAAACAGCGCATCTCATGACCCAGATTCACGGCATTCATGCTAGCTCCAACGCCCGACTGGCGACAGTCTCAACGGCGAGGCCGCAGCAGCAGGCTACCCATCATCTTGAATGGCTGAGCCCGTTCGTTTTTGCAATTGTCGTCTGTCTTGGTGTCAGCACGCTGTCAAGAATTGTCCTGCTTGTCTGGCTGCAGGAGCGGGTGCTGCCCACGGCCGGCGATAATTTCATCCTGTTGCAGGGCCTGCGCTTCGACCTCGTGACGCTCGGCATGTTGCTGGGCATGCCGATGGCACTGACGCCGATAGTGAATCTGCTGAGCAGAGTGCGCACCTTTTGGTTCGCTTTGTTGCGGGTTTACCTGCTACTGGTAATAGCCGCATTCGCGTTCATGGAGCTCGCGACAATCCCGTTTATCAGTGAATACGATACGCGCCCCAATTTCCTGTTTGTCGAATATCTGAAATACCCGAAAGAAGTGGCTTCGATGTTGTTCGTCGGCTACAAGGCTGAGCTGCTGGCAACGCTGGTCCTGCTGCCACTGCTGCTGGTGCCAGCTTATCGACAGCTACGCAAGCTGACCGCGAGCATTCGCAGGAGTCATAAACTGTCTGCGTTGCCACTCGCATTTATCTCGCTCGTGGTGTGCGTCGGTGCCGCCCGCTCCACGCTTGATCATCGCCCGGTTAACCCGAGCACGGTCGCATTCTCGTCAGACACGCTTGTCAATTCGCTCGCGTTGAATTCACTTTATTCCGTACTGTATGCGACGTATGAAATGCGGCACGAGGACAGCGGCTTCGTCTACGGGAATATCGACGGGGCAATCGTTCTGCGTGACATTCGCCAGGCGATGGGACTGCCGTCGACCGAGTTCTCGGACTCAGCGATACCGACCCTGCGCTATCAGCCAGCCACCCTGCCGTTAACCCAGCCGAAGAACCTCGTGTTTCTCATCGAGGAAAGCCTGGGCGCGGAATTCGTTGGCAGCCTCGGTGGCTTGCCACTGACGCCGAACCTGGATCGGCTGGCGCACGAGGGCATTTGGTTTGAAAGGCTCTATGCGACCGGCACTCGCTCGGCGCGCGGACTCGAGGCTATCGTCGCAGGTTTCCCGCCGACGTCATCGCAAAGCGTACTAAAACTCGGCAAGTCACAGCAGGACTTCTTTACGCTCGGTGAAATGTTGCGACGCAAAGGCTACGACACGTCATTTATTTACGGCGGTGAAGCGCAATTCGACAACATGCGACGCTTTTTCGCGAATAACGGCTTTGCCACGGTACTCGACAAGCACGACTTCGTGAACCCGGTATTCACGGGCTCCTGGGGCGCCTCTGATGAGGACGTTTTCAACTATGCGCATGAAAAATTCCTGCGCCAGGAACCCGGCAAGCCTTTCTTCAGCGTGTTATTTACAACGTCGAATCACTCACCCTGGGAGTTTCCGGAGAATCGCATCGAGCTTTACGAGCTGCCCAGAGATACGGTGAACAACGCGGTCAAGTACGCTGACTATGCGATCGGCGAGTTCTTTCGCAAGGCACGCGCTGCGGATTACTGGGACAACACCGTGTTTGTAGTCGTCTCGGATCACAATTCGCGGGTGTATGGCGCCGATCTCGTGCCGATCGAGCGGTTTCATATTCCCGGGCTGATACTCGGCGGCGGCATCGAGCCGCAGAGAATAAACAGACTGGTAAGCCAGATCGACCTCTTGCCAACTGCCTTGTCACTGATTGGTGTCAGCGGAGAGCACCCGGCGCCCGGCCTCGACCTGACCCGCGCCGATATCGACGAGCTTCCTGGTCGCGCGATCATGCAGTACGGCGATACCCAGGCGTATCGCGAAGAAGACCGCGTCGTTGTATTGCGCAAGGAAAAACCGGCCGCGCTCTTTCGCTACGCGGGCGGTGAGTTGACCGCCTTGCCGGACGACCCGGAGATTATTGAACGGGCAAAAGCGCTGGCAGTGTGGCCAGTGCAGGCCTACCGGGAAAGAACCTACCGCTTGCCGGACGAGCTACACAGCGACTGAGGCTGGAATGGACACCACTACTTATCAACCGCTGTCGCATTGGCGGCAACTGATCATCGCTGCGTCGATCCTGTTGCTGGCGCCCGCGCTGGTGATCGCCGAGCCTGATGCTGCCACTCTCGCTGCAGCCGGAGTTTCCGAGCTGGAGCAGCTGGTAGTGGATGCCGCTGGCGGCGTGGGAAATGCCACGCCTGGAGCCGCATGGCTCGAAGCGAACGGAACGCGCATCGGCGAGATTATTCTCGACAAGCACGATGTCTTCGATACCGACCAGCCACGGCAGCGCAAATCGCTGTTTCGACTCGCCAACCGTTTGCACATCGATACCCGCGACTCCACGATTCGCACGCAATTGCTGTTCAATGAAGGCGACCCGTATTCGACCCGCATTCTCGAAGAGAGCGAGCGTTTGCTGCGCAAGAATCGCTATTTTTATGACGCTCACATCTATCCGAGCAACTACCGGGATGGCGTAGTCGATATCGTTGTCAGCACGCGCGATGTATGGACATTGAGCCTCGGGTTTTCCGCAAGCCGCAAGGGCGGTACAAATCGCACGAACCTCGAACTCGAGGAAAACAACCTGCTGGGGCTTGGCTCCAAACTCAGCGTGGATGTCAGCAGCGACGTCGATCGCGATTCAACGCGCTTTGAATATTCAGATTCACACATCGGTGACAGCTTTGTCAGAACGTCTCTCATGCTCACCAGCAGCAGCGACGGTGACACAACGGAGTTCGAGCTTGAGCGGCCGTTTTATTCGCTCGATACACGCTGGGCAGCCGGCTTCGATTACTACGACGATGATCGTATCGACAGCGTCTACGACCTTGGCAAGGTGGTTGCCTCCTACAATCACAGCCACACCATGGCCAGGCTTTACGCGGGCAAGTCACAGGGCCTGATCGACGGCTGGGTCAGTCGCTGGAAAACGGGTCTTGTCGTCGACGACAGCATTTTCAGGGAAACGCCGTCAGACTTCACGGCCCAGGTGATGCCGGAGAACCGCAAATACGCGTATCCGTTCATTGCCTATGAGCTGTTCGAAGACCGCTATGCCGAAACCAGCAACCAGGACCAGATAGACCGCACCGAGGACGTCCATCTCGGCACACACTTCACGGCGCAACTGGGCTGGTCCGACAAGAGCTTCGGGGCGGGCGAGAACGCCTTGCTGTATGAGTTGAGTACGGGCACCGGTTTCGGCGTACCGCAAAACAAAATGTTGCTGCTGGATGCTGCCCTGCATGGCATGACGCTCGGCGACAAGGCCTCACGCACACAGCTCGGCCTGCAGGCAAGGTATTACAAACGTCAGTCTGAAAAACGCCTGTTCTTCTCTGGCGTCGCGATCGATCTCAGCGATAACCCGGCGCTCGATGAGCTGCTTGAGATCGGCGGTACGACAGGATTGCGCGGCTACCCGCTGCGCTACCAGGTTGGCAAGGGCCGCGCGCTGGTGTCATTGGAGCAACGCTATTTTACGGATTGGTACCCGTTCCAGCTGATACGCGTGGGCGGGGCAATTTTCGCCGATGCCGGCCGCACCTGGGGCCAGAATGCGGTTGGTAGCGAAAGCCTGGGCTGGCTGGCTGACGTCGGCTTTGGCCTGCGCCTCGCGCCGACGCGCAGCAGCAGCGGCAAACTGCTGCATCTGGATATTGCGTTTCCATTGAATGCACCGGCTGACATTGATTCCGTGCAGTTCCTGCTGGAAGCCCGCAAGAGTTTCTGACGCCGCAGGTAGCGTCCGCAATGCAGTGAGTCACCTGTGACTACATCGTCCGCAGCACCAGCCATAGCACGATCGCGTAGCGAGTCGCCTTGCCGATTGCGACAAGACCCAGGAAAACCCAGAAGTTCACGCGCATCAGGCCGGCGACAAACGTGAGTGCGTCGCCGCCGATCGGCATCCACGCCATCGTCAGTGACCAAACGCCATAGCGCTGAAACCAGCGCTGCGCGCGCTCAAGCTTCGCGTCCTTGAACGGAAACCAGCGGCGCTCCTTGAAGTGCAGGAAGTAGCGCGCCAATGCCCAGTTGACTGCGGCACCGAGCGTATTGCCGGCGCTCGCCCAGGCCCACAGCGCCAGCGGATCCAGGCCCTGCAGCAGCAGCGATGCGAACAGTATTTCTGAATAGGCCGGCAGCAGCGTCGCGGCCAGGAAGGCCGCCGTAAACAGGCCGAAATAGGTCATTGCGCGGCGCTTTCGCGCTCATCGCGGTACGCGCACGACGCAATCACAAGCTCCCGAAACAGGCGTCGCTGCCGCGCAGAGTAAATAAGGAACTCCGGATGCCACTGCACGCCGAACAGGTAGCGGTGTTCCGGGTTCTCCACGGCCTGCACGATATCGTCGAGGTCGAGGCCGCTGACGCTCAGACCCTTGCCCAGCGCATTGATGCTCTGGTTGTGCAGGCTATTAATTCGAATGTCGTCCTTGCCGAGCAGGCCTTCGAGCTTGCTGCCTTCTTTGAGGCACAGCGTTTTCAGCGGTAGCAGGAAGCGTCGCTTGGAGGTCTTGTGGCGCCGCTTGCTGAGATCCTGGAACAGGCTGCCGCCAAGCTTCACGTTTAATAATTGCGCGCCACGGCAGATGCCCAGCAGCGGCGTATTGTCGCGCAGTGCGCTTTCGATGATTGCGGATTCGAACGCGTCGCGCTCGGGATCGTAATTGCCTTTGACCTCGGCGGCGGCCTTGTACAGCGTTGGCTCTACGTCATGTCCGCCGGAAATAATGACGCCATCGAGTGGCGCCGTGTTGATTGCGTCGCCGGGTCGCAAGTGCCGCACTTTGCCGCCCGCCAAAAGCACGCCAAGATGAATGCAGCTGCGCGGACCAATCGCTCCCCGCTGCGGGCCGGTGACGCCGATCAACGGTCGCCCGCTCACGACTCCGCCTGGTCCATCCAGTTCGTTACTTCGTCGCCCCAGTTTTCAAACAGGCGCGCGAGCGGTTTGTCGAGCCACTTACTGTACGCCGTACAGATTTTCTCCAGCCGTTGCGCGTCATTGGCCAGCGCCTCTACCTGCAGCCAGTCGTTCCACGCGATGTGCACGCCCCAGTCGGCGCGATCGATTTCGCAATTCGGCAGGCGATAGTGAAGGGTGGGGCGCGGCTTTACGCGCGGATCCTCCACTACTGCACGCAGCCTCTTCTTATCGAGGTGCAGGAATAAAGGCAGCATGTCCAGGGCGCGATTGCGGGTCGGGTTCTCGGCGAGGTAGTCGTCAATCAGGGTGTCCTGATCCGGCCAGTAGTCGGGATTCACTACCTTCTCGACGTAGCTAGCGGGAAAAGCTGCGCTGAAACCAGAGAGGCGCCGTGTCAGGTCTATCGCAGATTGCTGCATCAGCCAGTCATAGAGACAGAAGAAGGATTTGAGATATGCCGCAATGGTTTTTGCATCAAGCGCAGGCAGTTCCGGATTGAACTGCATGCCGAAGGCATAGGTCACCCCGGCACCGGAGCCTTTCGCTCCGGCTTTACGCAGGCTCACGATCAGGCGTTGAATATCCGCAAGTCGGGTCAGCGGTAGCGGCGGACTTACCACCTCGACCGGCACGACTGCTTCGGCCCCGGCGCGCAGTATTGACTCAGTTGCGTCGTCAATCATCACCTGCAGCTGGTCATCGGCCTCGTCTTCCCGACCGCGTTCCTTCAGGTAGGCATAGTCGAGTTCAATGCCCCAGTCACCTGCATCGTCACCACGCACAAAATGCTCGTAGGGTGAACTCACATCGAGTTTTCCGCCAATCTCCCGGCGAACGATGTCGCTGACTTCCTCGACCCCCAGACCAATCATTTCGATTTCGACGCCGATACGTCGTGCTTCGCCCTCGGCCGTCTTGGTTTTTGGCGGCATCGCCGGTTGCCAGTTGAGCAATTGTTCGTCGCAATTTTTCATGGGCGTGACGTTAGCAGAAGCCTGCAGTTGCTGCGACCCGCTACGGCGCGAATGCCCATGTTTAATTGTAATTATTTGTATACGGCGAACGCTTGACGGCAACGTGATTAGAAAAATTTAAAAAGTACACGGCGCCACAACCCAGCCGCTGACTTGCGGCACTTTGGTTTTACGTAACACGCGAGTCCTGCGCCAGTCGTTTGACAGGGCTCAGGCCACAGCGCCTGCGGCATGCCCGGACGCCCATGCCCATTGAAAATTGAAACCGCCAAGGTGGCCCGTCACATCGACAACTTCGCCAATGATGTAAAGTCCCGGCTGCTGCAGCGCTTCCATGGTTTTCGACGACAGGCCGGCGGTATCCACACCGCCAAGCGTTACCTCGGCAGTGCGATAGCCTTCGGTGGCCGCGGGTAGCAGTCGGCCGTCAGTGAGCTTCGTGGCGATTGCCTGCAATTCTCTATCTGGAATATTCGCCACAGCTGTTTCGGCGTACTGCGGCCAGATGAGCGTCTGCAGCTCCAGCACCAGTTTGCGCGGTAGCAGTTCTGCAAGGACCGTTCGCAACAGGTTGCGCGGCTGCTCGCGCTTGGTGTGTACCAGGAGCTCGCGTACATCAACGGTCGGCAAATAGTTTATGCGAAGCGATTCGCCTGGCGACCAATAGCTCGATATCTGCAAGGCTGCGGGCCCGCTCAGGCCGCGATGCGTAAACAGGATGTTCTCGGTGAAAGCCTGTGAGCTGCTGGCGAGTGCAGCCCTGCTGCTGACGCCGGAAAGCCGGTCAGCCATCTCGTGCAGCGCGCCGGTAAATGTAAACGGCACGAGGCCGGCGCGCGTTGGCAGCACGTTCAAGCCAAACTGGCGCGCCAGCCGGTAGCCGAGGTCCGACGCGCCCATCTTCGGGATCGACAGGCCGCCCGTCGCAATGACGAGCGAATCGCTGTAATAGCTTTGATCTTCACAGGTCACCTGATAGCGGCCCTGCCAGGAAACCTCGCTGATGTGCTGATCGGTGCGAATCTCGACGCCGGCATCTGCGCATTCTGCAAGCAGCATCGCGACAATCTGTTTCGATGACTCATCGCAGAAAAGCTGGCCCGCCGTTTTCTCGTGATACGCAATACCGTGCTTTTGCGTAAGCGCAATGAAGTCCCACTGCGTGTAGCGGCTCAAGGCAGAGATACAGAAACTGGGATTGGCGGACAGGTAGTTGGCCGGTTCGCAATACAAATTAGTGAAGTTGCAGCGACCGCCGCCAGACATCAGTATTTTTTTGCCTACGCGGTTCGAGCCCTCAAGTAGCAGCACGCGTCGGCCGCGCCGGCCAGCCGTAATCGCGCACATCAGGCCGGCGGCGCCACCGCCCAGAATCAGTACATCGCAGGATTGCATCGCGGCAATATAGCAGCCTTGCCGCTCCGGGGTTCCGGCGTGACTTCGTAGGGAATGCGGTTCTTTCTACACGCGCTGCCAGATGGGCAGGCCTTGCAGGAGTAAGCGATCAGGCTGACTTCACCTTTGCGACGGATCCGCCGACAAGTTTCATCAGGCGCTGCGCTTCGAAGTTGACCCGCGCGGCGGCACGGTTCACCTGCGTGTCGAGCGGATTCTTGACGGAGACCCAGTGTTCGAGTTCTGCAAATGCATCGCCCAGGGCGATCGCACCAAAAATGGCGCAGGCGCCTTTGCTGCGATGCGCAAGGCGTCGCACTTGCCTGAACACTTCGGCATGCACCGCTTTGTCAATGTCGCACAGTGCGCGCCTTAAATCTGCGATGAAAGCACTCATCATGGACTCGCGCAGCGAATCGTCGCCGCCTGTCAACAGCGCGAGCGCCTCTTCATCGAGAATTGCGAGACCTGCAGCGCGTGATCGATCAGGGGCGGCTGGCGGCTCGGAATCCGCAGGCCAGAATCGCCTTAGTACGATGGCAAGTTCCTCGAGTCGCATGGGTTTGGTCAATACCTCATTGATGCCTTCGGCACGGCAGCGTTCGCCAATGTCAGGCAAGGCGTGTGCGGTGCAGGCGACGACGGGGATGTCGCGAAAGGCCTCGTCGCTGTTGCGTATGGTGCGCGCAAGTTCGAAGCCGTCCATGTTGGGCATTTCACAATCCGTAACGACGATATCGTAATGTTGTTTGCGCAACATCTTGAGGGCTGCGACGCCGTCATTTGCCGTTTCCGCGACGGCGCCGAGTTGTTCAAACTGCCGCACCTGCAGTAGTCGATTGGTCGGGTGATCATCAACGACAAGAATGCGTACGCCGCCAGCGGGACGCAGGCTGCTGCTCGTCAAAAGTTCCGCTATCGCTGAATCATCAGGTTTCCGGTCCCCGGGTTTCGGCTCCGTCGGCGCGTTCACGATCGCGGCCGCAAGTTCAAAACACGCCGTGGTGCCCTTGCCGGGCTCACTGGCCAGCGTCACGGTGCCGCCCATACGCTCGGCAAGTCCACGACAAATCGCGAGGCCGAGTCCTGTGCCGCCCGTCTTGCGCGCAACTTCGGCTGCGCCCTGTTCAAAAGGCCGGAACAGTTTGGTGAGCGTACTGGCGGGAATGCCCGAGCCTGAATCCGTCACCGTGAAGCGTACTTTGCATTCTGCGTCGTCGGCATTTTCCACATCGACTCTGACGTTGACGATACCGCCTTCCGTGAACTTAACCGCGTTGCTGACAATATTGCCGAGCACCTGCTGCACGCGCATGCTGTCGACTGAGATCCAGGTTGGCGCGTTCGGATGCATCGTTCCTGACAGCGCGGTGCCGCGCGCTGCAGCTGCCGGCGCGTGTGTTGCAATGACCTGTTCGATCATCGCAGGAAGTGACGCAGGCGCCTTGACGAGCTCGATGCGGCCGGCTTCTATTTTCGCCATGTCGAGCAAGTCGTTCAGCAGGCCAAGCAGCGATCTTGCAGATTCCTGTGCTGTGCCGAGCAATGCGGTACGTTGTTCATCGAGTCCCGTGCGCTCTAGTAACTCCATGGCGCCAAGCACGCCGTTCATTGGCGTGCGAATTTCATGGCTCACGGTTGCCAGGAATGAGCTTTTCGCGTTCGAGGCCGCTTCGGCCGCTTCCTTGGCCCGCGCCAGTTCAAGATTGGCAACGGTCAGGTCGCGAGTACGCTCTTCGATGCGTTCGGCAAGCAGGGCGCGCTCCCGTTCCACCGTAGCGTTAGCCATCGCCAGGTCTTCAGCCGCCATCACCAGCTGGCTTTGTTTTTCCGAAAGATCGATGCGCATCGCATCAAGCGCCTTGCCGAGTGTGGCGATCTCATCCTGGCCGTCGATATGAATCGGCGTGCGCAACTGGCCGGCCCCAATGCGGCGACTCGCCTCAACCAGGTGCGCCATGCGGCTGAACAGGGCGTTGCTTAGAAAAATCCAGCTAAGGAAGCTGAGGCCGAGAACGGTCACGCCGATAATGATTGCCTGGTTGAGTGCGGCTACGCGCTGACTGGCAGACGCTGCAGACAGGTCATAGGAAATCAGCAATACGTAGCTGCCGGCCGCATCGTTCAGAGACTGCGGCGTTGCCGTGGCAATGCGACTGGCATAGTAAAAATTGTCGCCATCAACCTGGTATTGCTGGCTGGCACCGTCGCGGGCGCTATCGAGAATTCTTGCAAGCTCGGGTTGGTCCGGGCGCCTGAACGGCTGATCTATAACATTGTCGACGGTTGCATTACGTACCTGGTCGTCGCCATCCACGAGCAATGCCAGCTTCATGCCACGCAGCACCCTGAGCTGCTCAATTGCGTTCCGCACACGCAGCGGATCATCGCGGCGCAGGCCCGCCGAGACGTCAGAGGCTGCCTGATTGCCTATCGTCGTGAGAAACTCGGATGCGAAACGCGCCAGGCTGTCGTGCGACATGCGGACGCTGGTCAGTGCTACGGCTGCAGCGGCAAGCAGGCCGATGACTAGCAGCATTATCGGTATCACATAGCGGAGTGGATAGCGCACTTCAGTATGTCCGCGAGGGCGCGCTCATTTCGCGCTGCGCTTTTTTGATGTGAATGATGTCATGCCAGCGGGCCCATGAGTGCCCGGGACATCAAGCAGTCGATATATTTCCGCGTTTACTTTCAGAGCTTCCACTTCGAGTCGCGCAACAATTTCCTGAATGTCCCTGCGATCCTCTGCTCTTGCAGCATTCTCGAGTTCGGCGCACAGGTCGCCTAACCGTGATGCGCCAACGGCCCGCGCAGCGCCTTTCTGGCTATGTGCATGCTCCGCAATGCGTCGTACGTCGCCTTTGGCAACCGTGCTGCGCAGCTCGTCTACCTGGTTTTCGGAAGCGGTCAGATACTCTGCGAGAAATTCGCGCAATATATGCTGGTCGTTACCAATCACGCTACGCAATACGGAGGCGTCGATGGCCGGTGACGATTCGCTCGCGGCGCCTGCGGCCTGCATGTAGGAAACCTGTTTTTCGCTGCGTACTTCCGGAATCCAGTCATCCAGCGTGGCGCCCAGCACGGATAACTGCAGCGGCTTTGTAAGGTAAGCATCGAATCCGGCCTTCGCCGCGCGCTCTGCTTCGCCGCGCAGGGCGTTTGCCGTGAGCGCAATGATGGGTATGCGTTGCTGCGGCGATTCTTTGCTTCGTATGCTCTTTGCGAGCTCATAGCCGTCCATTTCCGGCATGTGAAGATCAGTCAGCAGCAAGGCGTAGCTTCCTGCACGCCACATGCGCAGGGCTTCATCACCATTGCTCGCCATCTCTCCCGCATAACCGAGCAGTGCGAGCTGCCGCAGAATGACTTTCTGGTTAATCGCGTCGTCTTCGGCAACCAGTATCAGCCTTCCGTCCGTGCGCGCCTGCGCAACCGTCGGCGCAACCAGCTGGCCGCGCACAAGGTCGATATCCTGCTTCAGGGAAACCTCCGGTGAAGCGCGGCCTGCGGCAATCGCGACGGCACGCAGGAAATCGCGGCGCCGTACTGCCCCCGCCTGCAGCACTACGACGTGTGGAGCGAGAATTCGCGCATGGCTGCGCGGGCCGCGCGTGATCAGCAGGTTGACCTGCTTGTCGGCAGCCCTGCACGACGCCAGCAGTTCAGCGTCGGGCGGTGTGGCTTTGCCGAAGTGCTGCACAACAACCGTCGTGCCCTGGCCCTGTGCGGCCAGCTGCGCGGCGGCGCCAGGGTCCGCGACCAGAGTATTTGTCACGTGCGCATCATCGAGGTACACGGCCAGCGCAGCAGAATCGCTATTTTGACTGTCAACCAGGACACAGCTAACGCCGCGCAGGTCGAATTCAGGATTCTCCACGCGCTCCAGGCTTTGCTGCAGTGGCAGGCGGACGATGAACTCGGAGCCTTCGCCAAGCGCGCTCTTCACTTCGATCGAGCCGTGCATCAGTTCGATCAGGCGTTTGGTGATTGCGAGTCCAAGGCCGGTGCCACCGAAGCGCCGGGTCGTCGAGACTTCTGCCTGCGTGAAGGAATCGAAAAGCCGCGGCAATGCGTCCGGCGCGATGCCAACGCCGTTATCGATGATGCGAAACGCGACGGTAAGCGGCTCTCCGGTCTGACTTTCAACCCGGACTTGCACACAGCCACGAATCGCCTCGCGTCCGCCTGAAAACTTGACGGCGTTGCCAATCAGGTTGAATAACAATTGGCGCAAACGTGTTGGATCGGACACGACCCTGCTCGGTACCTGTGGATCGATGAACAGCTTGATATCCACATCGTTCGCCAGCGCATCCGGTGTCAGAGCGTCGTACACACCCTCAACAAGTTCCGGCAGACCGACGACGGTGTTCTCAAGTTCCAGACGTCCCGCTTCGACTTTTGAGAAATCCAGAATGTCGTCGATCAGGCGCAGCAAAGAGAAAGAAGATTCGCGAATCGTCAGCACCGCGTCTTTCTGATCTTCAGCAAGCAAACTTTGCGACAGGACGTCGACCATGCCGAGAATGCCGTTCATCGGCGTGCGGATTTCGTGACTCATGACAGCAAGGAATGCCGATTTCGCTTTCGATGCCGATTCTGCAGCTTCTTTCGCTGTGGCCAGCTGGGCGTTAGCAGCGGTAAGTTCCAGAGTGCGCTCCGCGACACGGCGCGCAAGGGAAGCGCGCTCGTTTTCAACAGCAGCATTGGCAGCGCGCAGTTTCTCGGCGGACCGTTCCAGCTTCTGCAGAGACTGGCGACGCAGGGTTACATCGTGCATCACGACCACGGCGCCGCGCTTGGTGCCGTCCGCATCCAGCAAGGGCGCGCCTGATGCCAGTACGATGCGGGCCGGGTGGCCCTTCCTGACTATGCTCATCTCGACCCCTTTAACGCGTTCGCCGCGGAATGCGCGCATCAAAGGAATGTTATTGACATCGAGCGGCGTCTCGCCGTCCGCATCATACAGATCGTAATAGTCAGACCATTGCTCCGAAGGAATCTCTCGCGGATCGGCCCCGTGCCACTC
>JBATFU010000232.1:0-3195 GCA_049665065.1 Woeseia sp.
GTTCAAATCTGGGGAACCGGCGGCATGAGCCACCAGCTACAGGGCGAACGCGCTGGACTGATAAATTCCGATTTCGATCATAAGTTCATGGACGATATCATTGCGCAACCGGCAGAGCTTGCGAAGATGCCGCACGTGGAATACCAGCGTGATGCTGGCTCCGAGGGCATCGAACTCGTGATGTGGCTGATCATGCGTGGCGCAATGGACAACAAGGTCAAGGAAATTCACCGGCACTACCACGTGCCGGCCTCCAGCACAGCTGTTGGCCACTTGATTCTCGAGAACGCCGGGGCATGAACGAATTTCTTCAGGCACGGAGGACCTGGTTGCAGGCGGCGCTTAATCCGGCCGTGGTCAGGCGAAGCACCAAGGTCTCGATGATTGTTGGTACTGTATTAGTCGCAATCAACCAGGGAGATTTGTTACTAAGCGGTGTGATTAACACAGAGCTTATTTGGAAGATCCCGATGACGTACTGCGTACCTTATGCAGTATCAACCTACGCATCAGTCGATGCGTTATTGCAATGACGAATAGCACGACTCAATTATTCGATCAATGTCTGGATAGTTACCTATGCCAATCGTCGTAACCAATATTCAGCGAGTACCGCAGTCTCTTTCGGAAGAGTTTGCCGAGCTTGGAGTGGCAACCGTCCATGAAGCGCAGGGCCGAAAAGGTCTTATGGGTCGGGAGCTACGACCGATCTACCGTCCAGCCAGCATCGCTGGCAGTGCCGTAACCTGCGAGGTTGCACCTGGCGACAACTGGATGATTCACGTCGCCGCTGAACAGTGCCGCGCGGGAGACATTCTTGTGGTGACCCCAACAAGTCCGTGCCAGGACGGGTACTTCGGCGATTTGCTCGCTACGTCGCTGCAGGCGCGAGGCGTGCAAGGCCTCGTCATCGATGCCGGCGTTCGCGATATCGCGACGTTGACTGACATGCGTTTCCCGGTCTGGTCGAGCGCAGTGTATGCGCAGGGTACCGTCAAAGAGACCATTGCCAACGTCAATACGTCAATCGTTTGTGCTGGTGCAGCCGTCAATCCGGGCGACCTTATCGTTGCCGATGATGACGGGGTGGTGGTCGTTCGCAGAGAAGAGGCCGCAGCCGTGCTGGAAAAGGCCAAAGAACGAGTCGCGAACGAGGAACAGAAACGGGCTCGCTTCGAAGCCGGTGAACTGGGCCTCGACGTATACAAGATGCGCGAGCGCCTTGCTGAAAAAGGCCTGCGGTACGTCGATTCAGAAGACTGATGCAGACTTCCGTCCCCACCGTCGTAATGCGAGGCGGTACATCGAAAGGACTGTACTTCCTGCGGGACGACCTGCCGCAAGCGCTGGCAGATCGTGACCGGCTGCTGCTCGCATTGATGGGCTCTCCCGATGCCAGGCAAATTGATGGAATGGGTGGCGCGCATCCGCTGACCAGCAAGGTCGCCGTGATATCGCGGTCACCGGACGCTGCAGCAGACGTCGACTACCTGTTTCTGCAAGTGGTGGTCGACAGGGCGCTGGTCACGGACGGACAAAATTGCGGCAACATCCTGGCCGGCGTCGGACCGTACGCGATCGAGCAGGGGCTGGTCGAGGTGACCGGCGATGTGACAACAATACGAATTCGCATGCTAAATTCCGGCGGTATAGCAATGGTGCAGGTGCAAACTCCAGGCGGCCGCGTCTGCTACACCGGCGATGCGAGCATCGACGGCGTCCCCGGCACGGCTGCGCCGGTAATGATCGATTTCGCAGACGTCTCGGGATCGAACTGCGGTGCATTGCTGCCCACTGGCAATGTCGTTGATGAGTTCTACAGCGTTGCCGCAACCTGCATCGACAATGGCATGCCGGTTGTCTTGTTGCGCGCATCCGACTTCGGCAAGACAGGGTACGAGACACCCGCTGAACTCGAGGCTGACGACGAATTGCGGGCACGGGTCGAAGCCATTCGCCTGCAGGCTGGGCCTGCGATGAACCTTGGCGATGTCAGCGAAAAAACCGTGCCGAAGATGAGCCTGATCGCGCCGCCCAGGAATGGCGGCCTGATTTCCACGCGCACGTTTATTCCACATCGAGTCCACCAGTCAATCGGTGTGCTTGGTGCAGCCAGTGTGGCGGCTGCGTGTTGCATACCCAAGAGCGTAACTGACGGTGTCGCGGCGAAGGCCACTGGCGGTGCGCTGGACATCGAACACCCGAGCGGGCGGTTCACCGTCGATATTGAGATCGACGGTAAAGGCGGCAACTACATCATCAGGCGGTCCGCGCTGCTTCGCACCGCGCGCAAACTCATGGACGGTAAAGTCTATGCCCCCGAAGGAACCTATCAATGTTGATTATCGATTGTCATGGTCACTACACGACCGCGCCGGCAGGGCACCAGGAATTTCGGCAAGCGCAACTGGCTCGACTCAAGGAGCCCTCACTGCCGGCACCGAAGCCTGCCAGAATCAGCGACGACGAAATTAGCGAGACTATCGAAAAGAACCAGTTGCGGCTGTTGCGCGAGCGTGGCGCTGACCTGACGATCTTTTCGCCGCGCGCGTCCGCTATGGCACACCACGTCGGTGACCCGGCCACGTCAATGGCATGGGCCCGCGCCAACAACGACCTGATCAAACGGGTCGTCGATCTGTATCCGATGTATTTCGCCGGCGGTGCGCAGCTGCCGCAAGTTGCAGGTGAGTCGCTCGACGGGCCAATAGAAGAACTCGAGCGAGCCGTCAATGAACTCGGCTTCGTTGGTTGCAACCTGAGTCCTGATCCGTCCGGTGGTTACTGGACATCGCCACCGCTGACCGACAAGTATTGGTATCCGCTATACGAAAAGCTCGTCGAACTCGACGTGCCCGCAATGATTCATGTATCCGCCAGCTGCAATCCCTGCTTCCATGCAACCGGCGCGCACTACATGAACGCGGATACGACGGCGTTCATGCAGCTCGTCCAGGGCAACTTGTTTGCCGACTTTCCCGACCTTCGGCTGATTATTCCGCACGGCGGTGGCGCCGTTCCGTATCACTGGGGCCGGTATCGCGGCCTTGCGGATATGCTGAAGCAACCGGAACTCACTGAACACGTCATGAAGAATGTGTTCTTCGATACCTGCGTATACCACCAGCCTGGCATCAACCTGTTGTTCGAGGTTATTGATGTTGAGAACGTATTGTTCGCGTCCGAGATGGTTGG
>JBATFU010000233.1:0-3468 GCA_049665065.1 Woeseia sp.
GGATAGATCTGACCAAAGTCACCGGCGAACGGGTTCTCGTCGGGGTAAGTATCGAAGAGATTGTCGATACCAACGATGACTTCGATATTCTCCCGCGCCTGGTAAGCGACCTCGGCGTCGAAGAGCATCTCGGCACCTATCCCGGGTACACCGTTACCGGTGTCGTCCCACTTGCCGTAGTAGTTGGCCCGCAGCAGGGTGCGGAAATCACCCTGCACGTGCGTCCAGGAGATATTGCCTCTGACGTTCGGCAACAGATCCTCGAGTGCGGAAACACGGGTTGCGTCGATCGGGTTGACGGTACCGACGCTGTCCACTTCGGTCTTGTTGTAGTTAAGCGCAAGCGTGATGTCCGAATCACCACTGCCGAGCGTGAAGCCGTAACGGCCGACGACGTCGATACCCGAGGTCGTCGTGTCGAAGCTGTTGGAGAAGAATCGGAACGCCAACAGGTCATCCAGACCGATGAAGTCGTTGCGATCGATGATTCCATCAGCATCGAGGCCGGTCAGGGCCGCCGAGACGGTTGTGTAATTGTTGTTGTTGCCTGCCTGCGCATCGGCGTAGTTCAACGCGACCAGGAAGTCGACGTCAGCACCCAGCGCGACGCGGTCCGTCACCTCGATGTTGTAGTAGTCGACTGTCCAGCTGGTCTCGCCAAGGTCGAAGGCCACACCTAATGACAGGTTGGTCGCTTCCTCAGGTCCCAGCACCGGACGGCCATTGCCGAGGCTCTCGATGTAGTCGGCGCCCAGCTGACCCGCCGGTGACGACAGTGGCAGGGTGCCATTGTCTACAAGCTGACCACCGGTGATCGAGGTGGTTACGTTCGTGATGTTCGCCTGTCCGGCTGTCGGCGCATGGAAGCCTGTAGAGACGGAGCCACGGATGCTGAACGTATCGCTCACGTGATAGATACCAGCCAGCTTGCCGTCTGTCGTGCTGCCAAATTCGCTGAAGTCTTCAAAACGAACCGCAGCCTGCAACGTGAACTGGTCTGTCAGGTCGGCTTCGAGGTCGACGTAGAAGGCGGTACTGTCCTGCTTGGCCGATGTGTCTCTCGGAAAACCACCAAAGCCATTGGAACTCGACGAGAAGCCCTGATTAGCAAGGGGTCCCAACGCGTAGGACTGCGGATCGCCGGCATACAGATCAAATTCTTCTTCGCGATACTCGGTGCCGAACGCAACGTTCAGGTCGGACGCGAATCCGACATCGATACCGTACGAGAATGCAGCGTTGAACATCGTCTCGGTCTGCTTCTGGCCGCCGGGTACGAAGTCTCTCGGCGTGTTCGGGCCGAGCGATGCGTTGATCGTGTTGCGAATGAAGAAGTCGGTCCGGTTGTAGCCTGTCTGTGCACTGAAGTCGTACAGCAGCCCGGTGCCGAGATCAAATTCGCCGCGAATACCAACAGCGAAAGCACTGTCCTCGTTGTCGCCACCGAAGCGCGGTACGAAGCCGCCTGGAATGGTTTCAATAAAGGAGAAGCAGTTCGCACTGGCTGTAACGAGCGCGAGAACCACCGGATCCGGGAATACGCCGTTCGTGCCACCGAGCGGAATACCGTCGGGGCAGGACGTGCCGCCATCCATATCGCCGACGAGCACGGAAGGCCCGCCGTTAGGGTCTGCGGTGCCGGTCGCATCGACCAGCGGCCCTGCATAGACGCCGCCACGCTGGTTGCCGGGTGTTGTCGGGTTGCGGTAGAAGAAGCCGCCGGCCACCGTCCGCTGACCGTAGTTGCCGAAGGCATACAGTTCCGCCGAAGGCGACAAATCAATTCCCGCGTTGAAGAAAAACTTCATGTCGTCTTCTACGTCAGGCTGACCCCAGTAGTGCGGCACTTCACTGGTGTAGGAGTTAATCTGCCGAAAATCTGCCGCGGGCGTATAGCCTGAGGCAACCAACTCAGCAACGTCATCACGAACGATCGAGCGCACGGTGCCCTCGACATCGCGGATTTCGCCGGTGAGGTTAAGAAAGCCGTTATTGCCCAGCGGCAGTCCGACGTTGCCAGAGATCGTGTAGTGGCTGCCGTCGCCCTCGCTCGTCGAGCCATACTTGGCCTGCAGCTCCACGCCTTCAGCGTCGTCTTTCAGCACGAAGTTGATAACGCCGGCAATGGCGTCCGAGCCGTACTGCGAGGAAGCACCGTCGCGGAGGATCTCGACCTGCTTCAGCGCGAGCGCCGGGATGGCGGAAATATCGACACCCTGGGCGCCGTCAGAAATACCGCCGCCCAAGAATGAGATGATCGAGCCACGGTGACGCCGCTTGCCGTTGACGAGCACGAGGACGTTATCGGGTGACAGGCCGCGTACGTTGGCCGGCCGCACGATCGTCGCCGCATCGCTGATGGGCTGCGTATTAATAGCAAATGAAGGAACGGCGGTGCGCAGCAGATCCTGGACGTCGGAAGACGAGTTCTGCTGGAAATCATTCGCCGAAATGACATCGATCGGCACCGGCGAATCCGAGGCGGAGCGATCTGCTCTGCGCGTACCGGTCGTCACGATCTCTTCTATTGCATCGTCGGTCTGCGCGAAAGATTGTTGCGGTAAAGCAACAGTCATTGGCGCAACCAGGGCCAGCAACAACCCTTTGTAAATGCTGAATTGACTATCCACGTTTTCTCTCCTCTAAACTACGACAGTGCGGTAACGGCTGAAAACTCAACCAGCCCTGCCCGTTCCCAGGCTACCAGCAAGACCCTAAATCCGGCCTAGATTACCGCTGACGTTGCAAAATTGCCACATTTACTGTGATCCAGGGCTGTTCCCGGTTCGACTGCTGCTCTCATTTCGTTGCAATCAGGTAAGCACCTGCGCAGACCAGCAAGCCACGTGCCAGCGTATTGACCTTTGCCTGAACGCCTTCTCCAGGCGCCATCTCGACCAATGTTCTTGCGGTGACCGAACAGGCAACTTTTACCCCACCGACCGCTACAACCGTAATCGTAACGATTGTGAATACTTCCCCATTCGATACTGACGTCAGGTCAACAAAAGTTTGAAACAGGCTCGCGTAGAAAAAGATCGCTTTTATATCGCCGAGCGTGGGAATGGACTCCGCCCTGCTCTCGTTTTCTTTATGACCTTTCGAATCACGTCGATTTCAAGTGGAAGGTTGCCTTGAGAATCGGGAACCATGATGCAGCGGCGCGTTTCGTCGCACACCAGGCGTCGCAACGAACCAAGACTCACACTTCTATTCACCCTATTATTACAGTCGCCTGAATCTTGAACGAACGTCCTCGAAAGACGCTAATTTTCGAACAGCGGCCTAACAATTAAGCCAATGTCTTGCGTTGATCCATCAAATCCGCAGTCGATAAGCACCCCTCCGGATTTCGCCACAAGCAGAAATCGTTGCGCCTATTGCTTACGGCGAGAGGCGTTCATTGCCTGCCAGTCAGAACACCGCCAATGGATTCAACGGCGCGCCCGTCCCACCGGACACCCTCAT
>JBATFU010000234.1:0-10133 GCA_049665065.1 Woeseia sp.
GTTTCGACCCGGGATTCGTCAACAACCCGGTACGAACCTTGTGGACCGATAACGCGACGCAATAGGCAATTTGAGCAGTGGTTCCTGTCCTAAACGACTGAAATCACTGAACATACGGGGAGGCGGCTGCGGCCGCCCGGCCCGCCCTTAAAGGGATTTTAAGTGGAGTACGAAACATGAAGATTCGCATTTGCGCCGTGTTGCTCGGCCTCAGCCTTTGCCTGCCGGCACTGGCGGACCTGACCACCATGATACGCGCTGTGGAACTGACAACGAGCAACCTGCAGGTACCAACCACACCCAGCGGCCGGTTGATGTGGAAGCCCTGCTCTGGCAACTGCAAGGCGCAGTACGAGTCAGCACGGCTGACGGCGGAAACACGTTTCACGGTGAACGATGCCGCAACCGATTTCCTCGGATTTCGACAAGCTTTTTTTAACCTGTCGCGTGATACGGATCATTACGCGCTGGTGAGCTACGACCCCAAAGCAAACACCATCACGAGTGTGCTGATCGCTGACTGAATTTTTACGAGTGACCGATAGAGCGATGAAGTCACGGAATGACTTTTTAAAGGAACGGAACCATGAACAAGTCCAGGAAACGTACCGGCTGGGCCGGTGCAGGACTGTCGCTGACCCTGCTGGCTGGCTCGTCCGCATTCGCTGACGATGTCGAGCTGTTGCTGTCGAACCCGAACAGCAGCGGTGCAGAAAAGCCGAACGTCATGTTCATTCTCGACACGTCGGGCAGTATGTCGACGATCGAAACAACGCAGGAACCGTTCGACAAGACTCAGCTCTACGCAGGTGATTGCAACCAGAATCGCGTCTACTGGACGGAAGGCAGTTCGGCTCCTGATTGCGACACGAGCAACTGGGTAAGCAACACGAACTTCGTTTGCGCTACGGGCACCGCTGCGCTGCTGGATACCGGCATGTTTACCGACACCATGGCGCAATACCGGCCGGCCAACGGCACCTGGAAATGGCGCCGGCCGCGATCAGGGCGCGATGAAATACTGGAATGCGAGAGCGATTCCGGTCTGCACGGCGACGGCGATCCTGCCGACGTCTATGCCCGCATTGGCAGCAACCAGCCACCGTTTACAAATAACGCCGGAGCCGAGGTCGACTGGGGCAGCTCCCCGACGGAACGAATAGTCACGGCGTACAGCGGCAACTACCTGAACTGGTTGCACAACTCGCCTGTTACCTCCATGTCCCGTATCGACATCGTTAAGACCGTAACGAAGAACGTCCTCGACTCGATTCAAAACGCCAATATCGGTTTGATGCGCTTTAACTGGGACCAGGGCGGCTCCGTTACCCACGCGGTCAAGGATCTCGGGACGAATCGCACCGCTGCAAAATCCAAGATCGACGCAATGACCGCCGCTGGCTGGACGCCGCTGTCAGAAACCATGTACGAGGCCGCGCTGTACTGGCGGGGCATGACGCCGCGTTATGGCACGGGCATCACCGATACAGACGCCTTCACGGGCGATGCTGTCTCGGGCTATCAGTACAATCAGCCGGCCAACTTTGCCTGCGCCAAGAATTTCAACGTGCTGCTGACAGACGGTGAACCAACGCAGGATCTGGACGCCTACGGTCGGGTCACTTCCCTGCCCGGCTGGAGTGGCGGCTCTTGCGACGGAGGCTATGTAGATGGCAGCTGCCTCGACGACATTGCGGAATACCTGCACACAGTCGATATCAACGATGCAGTGCCGGGTGACCAGACTGTTTCGACCTACACCATCGGATTCACAATCGATCTCGATTTGCTGCAGGAAACTGCCAGCAAATCCGGCGGAAAGTACTACCTCGCCAGCGATACAAAATCGCTGACAACGGCGCTTACTGAAATTGTCACCAACATTTTTGACCGTGATATCTCCTTCACGTCGCCGTCCGTTTCGGTCAACGCGTTTAACCGTACGCAGAATTTGAACGACATGTACATCTCGGTATTTCGAGCGCGCAACCGCACTCACTGGAATGGCAACCTGAAGAAATACCGCATCGTCGATGGCCAGATCAAAGACAAACTTGGCAACGACGCGGTGGACGCAGGCACGGGCTTCTTCTCTGAGAGCTCTCACAGCTACTGGACAGACGGCACGGTTGCCGATGGTGCCAACGTGTCGATGGGTGGTGCCGCCAGCCAGATGCCAGACCCGGCAGTGCGACGCCTCTACACCAACATCAATGGAAACGCCTTGACGGATCCGTCGAACGCCATTTCACCGAGCAATGCCGCGAGTTTCAGCCAGGCGGACTTCGGTCTGAGCGGAGCGCCCAACGAACCGAGCGTGCACCAGATGATTCAGTGGGCGCGTGGCGTTGACGTACGCAATGAAGATGGCGACCCGGATACGCTGGTACGTAATGCGATGGGCGACACGCTGCACTCGCAGCCGGCGTCAATCGTCTATGGCACCGTAGCGGGCAATCCCGATGTGGTTGTGTATACAGCAACCAACGATGGCTACCTGCATGCGATCGATGCCGAGAGCGGTGAGGAACTCTGGTCGTTTATTCCCTCAGGTCTGCTGGCAGACCTTGGAGAGCTGTATTTTGACGCTCCCATCAACTACAAGCACTACGCCCTCGATGGCGATATCGTGCCGATCATTGCTGACCGCAATAACAACGGCACAATCGAACCAGGCACGGATTTTGTCTACCTCATCTTCGGCATGCGCCGCGGTGGCAATCACTACTACGCGCTTGACGTAACGGACAAGAACAGCCCGCGCGTCAAATGGATCAATACCTACGAAAACATGGGACAAAGCTGGTCACCACCTGTTGTTGCCAAAGTCGATGTGACGGGTGTGAACGCTGACAAGGCTGTGCTGATTATTGGCGGCGGCTATGACACTGTGCACGACCAGCCAGCAATGCCCACCGCCCCCGATGGCGAAGGTGCCGGCATCCACATGATCGACCTGCACAGCGGCACTGAACTGTGGCGCGCAGCCCTCGCAGGCACGGCAGAGTTTACTCACCCGATGATGACGCGGGCATTTCCAAGCCGCATTCGGGTACTCGACATGTCAGGCGACGGCCTTGCCGATCGCATGTACGCCGTCGATATTGGTGGGCAGCTGTGGCGCTTCGACATTTTCAATGGTAATGCACCAGCCAGCCTGGTCGAGGGCGGCGTCCTCGCACGACTCGGTGCGGAAGGTATCGTCGCGCCGACGGCGGCTGACACGAGGCGCTTCTTTGCAGCACCCGATGTGGCGATGTTCACGGATGAAAATCTCGACACACGCTACCTGGCAATCAGCGTAGGCAGCGGTTACCGCGCGCATCCCTTGAATAATGATGCAGATGACCGTTTCTACTCTTACCGCGACCCGATGGTCTTTGCGCAGATGGACGAGCTGCAGTACGGCGCGCACGTCATTGCCTACGACGCGGACTTCGTGAATGTCCAGGGGACATTCGGCGTGGAACTAACAACTGGCGATCGTGGCTGGAAATACACGCTGCCTCCCGGCGAGAAAATATTCGCAGAATCACAGACTTTCGATGACGCAGTTTACTTTGTGAGCTTCGAGCCGCAGGTCAGTTCGGCGGATCCCTGCCAGGCCGGCCTCGCCGTTAACCGCCTGTACAAGGTCAGCATTGTAAATGGAGACCCTGTGACGAATCTTGATACACTCGACCCGGACAATCCGGTTGAGATTGACGCAGAACGGGTCACCGAACTTGAGCAGGGCGGCATTGCGCCGAAACCCACCTTCCTGTTCCCAAGTCCTGACGATCCGGATTGCGAAGGCGACGCCTGCTCGCCACCGCCGCTGGGCTGCGTGGGTGTTGAGTGCTTCGATCCCGGTTACGTGAATAGCCCGGTCCGCACATTATGGACACAGGACGGTGTTGACTAATGAATAATACTGAACTTGGCAGGATGAAGACCATGCAGAAATATACTCGTGGCGTGACGCTCATGGAAGTTCTGATCGTGGTGGTAATCGTCGGTATCCTGACAGCCATCGCTTACCCGAACTATCAGCAGTACGTGGCGCGTGCGAAACGCACCGAAGCAAAAGCCGCATTATTGCAGATCGCTACAAACCAGGAACGACACTACCTGCAGAACAATTCTTACACGACAGACATGCGCAACCTGGGCTTCAGCACGGCGGGTAACCATCCGACAGATTCCGGTGCCTACATTGTTAATGTTGACGCGGCCGATGCCAATGACTTTTCGGCGACCGCAACCTATCAGCTCGGCGGCGATGAAGCAGGCAAATGCCTGACGTTTAGCATCGATGGACGCGGGGCCAGGGAATCTGCACCGCAAACCGATTGCTGGACACGAACTCAGTGACCTTGTTGCAAACCACAAAAAAAAGCCGGCAAATGCCGGCTTTTTTTTGGGCAACAATGCTTGCGCCACTACTGATCGGTGGCTTTCTCAGCCTCATTTCTGCCTGACAGGAAAAGCGCATCAATGATCAACAATCCGGCGCCCACGGAGATTGCCGCATCGGCAACGTTAAACGACGGGAACGGCCAACCCGCAATCAAGACCTGTATGAAGTCGATGACGTAGCCGAATTGCAGGCGATCGACCAGGTTGCCGAGCGCGCCGCCGAGTACCAGCGCAAGGCCGCCGCCCAGTACCGCCTGACGCTGGTTACGCAGCTGCCATAACCAACCCGCAATAAAAAAACTGACCAGCGTCGCCAGCCCGGTGAAAAACCAGCGCTGCCAGCCGCCGGCGTCGGCCAGGAAACTGAACGCCGCACCAGGATTTTGCTGGTGCGTAATATTCACGAAACTCATCACTTCAATTTTCGAATAGAGCGGTATGTTCTGGAGAATCAGCCATTTCGTGACCTGATCGGCGATCAGAACTACAGCGGCGACGGCCATCCACGTAAGGAAACGGCGCGCACCGCTGCGGGTTGGCACGGCTGTTTGCGCGGTTTCAGCAGGTTCATTACTCATGCGGCAAGTATCTCACGGGCGGCGGCACTGTCGCGATGCATTTGCTCAATGAGGGCGGCAGCATCGTCAAACTTTTCCTCATCGCGCAGGCGGGCAATGAAATCGACGTGAATATATTTCCCATAAATGTCCTCATTGAAATCAAACAAATGTACTTCGAGCAGTGGATAGGTACCGGCAAATGTCGGGCGGGTGCCGACGCTCGCTACCCCGTCAATTGCAGTCCCGCGGATACCGGACACGCGGACCGCGAAGATCCCGTGCACTGCGCCCTGCCGCCGATTTAAATTGACGTTGGCCGTCGGATAACCGAGCTCACGACCGAGCCGCTTGCCCTGTACGACCTTGCCGGACATCCGATAGTAGCGGCCGAGAAAGCGTTTTGCCCGGTCCATATCACCCTGTTGCAAGGCCTCGCGAATAGCCGTGCTGCTGACGCGCTGGCCATCGACGATCACGCTGGGTATCTGTTCAACGCCGAAATCGAGTGCGCGGCCGGCGCGCCGCAGCACATCGATATTGCCTTCGCGCTTGGTTGCAAAGCGAAAGTCGTCACCGATGACGAGGTAGCGGGTGTTCAACTCCTGCACGAGAAGTCGACGAATGAAGGTATCGGCCTTGATGTCACGCATCGCTGCATTGAACCGCGGGCAATAGAAAACGTCGATGCCCGCTTCACGCAGCGAGTCGAATTTCTCTCGAAAGCGCATTAACCGGGCGGGCGGATTGGCACGCGCGAAAAATTCCTTTGGTGTTGGTTCGAAGCTCATCACAACCGAAGGCACTGCGCGTCGCGCCGCTTCGGCGACCACGCATTTCAAGAGCCGCTGGTGTCCAATGTGCATGCCATCGTAGGCGCCGATCGTCACGACGCTACCTTTTTCTACACGTTCAAACAGTGCGCGATTTGCGGTGCTAACTAAAAACATCTTGTCCTGCTTCAGATCCCGGTCACTGGTTGGCAGAATATCGTACAAACGCGACCGAATGCCTGTTCCTGCACTTGGCAACTGCGAACAGCCTAGCCCAGCCGCAGTTGCGAAAACCGCAAACCCGATGCAGCCAGCGCGATGAAATAAGCCGCTGCAGCGCCTGCCACGGTAATGCCCAACCAGCCGGCGCGGGACAAGGCATCTGCAGTCAGCCACCAGTCCAGGGGGCGCGCCAGCCACTCAAGCAAGGCAATCATGACGACATTTGCCAGCAGCATCCGCAGCGTCAGCGGCCACCATCCTTCGCCGTGGCTTAGCGCGCCTTCGCGCCGCAAGCCGCGGTAAAGAAGAGCAGCATTCAGCATGGCCGACACCGAGATCGCCAGTGCCAGTCCGGCGTGCGTCGCCGGATAATTGATGGACGTCAGCCACCAGGCCAGCGTGACGCTCAGCAGAAAATTAACTACCAGCGCAATCAATCCGAAACGCACGGGCGTACGCGTGTCCTCCCGGGCAAAGTATGCAGGTGCGAGAATCTTGACAAGCGAAAAACCAATAAGGCCGACCGCGAACGCCTGCAGGCTGATCGCAGACAGTTCGACATCCTCCGGTGAAAACTCGCCGCCGAAAAAGATCGTCGCAACGAGTGGCCCGGCAAGCAGTATCAAGCCAATTGCGGCGGGTATGGCGATTAGCAGCGTGAGTTTCAGCGACCAATCAACTGTCTGCGAAAACTGCTTCGTGGACTCTGCCGCATGCTGGCGCGACAGGTGCGGCAAGGTCACCGTCGCCAGTGCGATGCCAAAAAGCCCCAGTGGAAACTCCATCAGGCGATCGGAGTAGTACAGCAGGCTGATTTTGCCGACGCCGAGCAGCGACGCAATGATCCCGCCCAGCAAGACGTTAACCTGGGCGATAGACGAGCCGAAGATAGCCGGCAACATCAGTTTGCCAATGCGCTTGACGCCCGCATGTGCCGGCCGCCAGCGCGGCCGCGGCAGCATGTCTATTTGCAGCAGGAACGGGATCTGGAACAAAAGCTGCACGATGCCCGCGATCAACACTCCGTAGGCCAGCGCCATTCCCGGTTCCGCCAGTTGCGGGCTCAACCACAATGCGCACGCGATCAGTACGACGTTCAAGATCACCGGTGTAAAGGCAGGAACGGCAAAGCGCCCGTAAGTATTGAGGATGCCGCCGGCGAAAGCGGTCAGAGAGACGAAGAACAGGTAGGGAAACGTAAAGCGCAGCATCATGGTCGCAAGATCGAAGCGACCATTCTCACCGATGAATCCTGGTGCTACTGCAACCACCAGAAGTGGCGCAGCGATTACCCCAATCGCTGTAATGACGAACAGCACGAGGCCGAGCGTGCCAGCGACGGAGTCAGCCAGCTCGCGCGCTTCGGCATGGTCGCGCCGCTCCCTGTAGCGCGCGATAACCGGCACAAACCCTTGCGAGAAAGCGCCCTCTGCAAAGAAGCGCCGCAGCATGTTCGGGATACGGTTAGCGACAATGAAGGCGTCCATGACTATGGTCGCGCCAAACATGCGGGCAAATACGACATCCCGGACGAGGCCAAGGACGCGCGACAGCAAGGTCATCACGCTGACCACCGAGGTCGATTTCAGAAGGCCACGCGCGCTTTGTGCCGGGGGCAATCCGGGGATGTCCGCCAGGACACCTTCTTTTGGCTTTTCCTGCGTCATTCCAGGGCGGTTTCAGGGGCTGAATGTGGCGCTAGTTTAGCCCGTAAAGGAATGCAAATCAGGCATTTAGCGAATCAACGCGGCGGCGGCACCCGTCTGCTGCGCGGGCATTGACTTTCCCCTGCCGGATGCCAATAATACGCGGCTCTTTGGACCCCGACAGGCTGCAATACTGCGCCGTGGGGACCCCAGCAAACCAAACGGACAGAAGCAGTGGCCAATATTAAATCAGCGCAAAAGCGCGCCCGCCAGGGTGAGAAGTCTCGCCTGCACAACATGGGCTTGCGCTCGAAGATGCGCACCCAGATCAAGAACGTCCTTAAAGCAATCGAGAAAGGTGACCAGACGGAAGCCAATGCTGCCTACAAGGAAGCCGTGCCAGTCATCGACAGCATGATCAACAAGGGCATCGTAACGAAGAACAAAGCAGCACGGCACAAGAGCCGCCTGAACGCGCGCATCAAGGCGTTGTCCGCCTGATACGGCAATAAATGCTGGAAAAAGGGGCCCTCTGGGTCCTTTTTTTTTGGTGGACGCAGCTCATAAAGCGCTGACGCGCGCGATCGCTCGTCACTCAACCGTCAGCGTCGATGTCAGCCTGTGCGGCTTCGTCTTCGGCGATCCGCGCAAGTTCGCGCATGACAGCCTGCCCCAGTTTTGCAGTGCCCTGGCCGCTCGCTGCGCTGACTTCGTAGACCGGGCCGGTCCAGCCACTGCCTTTCAGCAATGCACCGCGCGCCTCGGCCAGCACGTCCTCCGCCAGCAAATCGACCTTGTTGATGACGAGCCAGCGTGGCTTGCTGGCGAGTTCTTCTGCGTACTTGCCAAGTTCCTCCTGGATCGCCAGAAAATCCGTTGCGGGATCGCTGTCCGGGTCGGGCGGGGAAATATCGACGAGATGCAATAGCAGCCGCGTACGCTGCAGGTGTTTGAGAAACTGGATACCAAGGCCCGCGCCCTCGGCCGCGCCGGCAATCAGTCCCGGTACATCGGCCATCACGAAACTTTGCAGAGGCCCTACGGCAACCACGCCGAGATTGGGATGCAAAGTGGTAAACGGGTAATCGGCGATTTTTGGGCGCGCCGATGACATCCTGGATATCAACGTCGATTTACCGGCGTTCGGCATACCGACGAGACCGACATCAGCGAGCAGTTTCAGCTCGAGGCGCAGATGCCGCGCCTCGCCCGGCGTCCCGTTCGTTGTCCTGCGTGGCGCGCGATTCACACTGCTCTTGAAGCGCGTGTTGCCAAGGCCACCCTTTCCGGCCGCAGCAACCTTCAGGCGCTGGCCGTTATTGGTCAGGTCGCCAATCAGCTCCCCGGTATCCACGTCATAAACAATCGTGCCGCATGGGACCTGAACTTCGAGATCGTCGCCTGACTTGCCCGTCTTGTTGCGGCCGGCTCCGGGCTGGCCGTTCTCGGCGCGAAATTTACGGGCCACACGAAAATCCGCCAGCGTATTGGAACCGTTATGCGCCACCAGCCAGACGTCACCGCCATCGCCACCGTCACCGCCGTCCGGACCACCACGCTCTACATACTTTTCCCGCCGGAACGACAGGCAGCCGTGGCCGCCGTTGCCGGCGAGTACACGTATGGTCGCTTCATCAACAAACTTCATCTGGAGATCTCTTGGCGCCGGTCATGCTGTATTGACGGTCGATAGCATGACGGGTTTTTCAGACCGGCACAAAAAACCCCGCGGGCTGCGGGGTCTTTAGAGAGCAGGAAGGCCGCGTGTTTACGCGGACAAAACGCTCACGAACTGGCGATTTTGCCGACCCTTGCGTTCGAACTTCACCTGACCGGCAGCCGTTGCAAACAGCGTGTGATCACGACCAATGCCGACATTCTTGCCGGCATGCCAGCGCGTACCGCGTTGGCGCACGATGATGTTGCCCGGCACCACTTCCTGGCCGCCAAAAATCTTGACACCGAGACGTTTCGATTCCGAATCGCGGCCGTTCCTGGTACTGCCGCCTGCTTTCTTATGAGCCACTGTAACGCTCCTTCAATGTGCCCGGATTTGTTCGGGCGTTCTAATCAAATACTGTGCGAGAAAAAATCAGCTGCTGGTTTTCTTCGTGACTTTTTTCGTCGCGGCTTTTTTCTTCGCTGTTTTCTTCTTGGCAGCCGGCTTGTCCGCAGCGGCTTTCTTCGTTACTGCTTTTTTCTTCGCAGCGGGCTTCTTCGCCGCCGGTTTCTTGGCTGCCTTCTTCGCAACGGGTTTGGCTGTTGCCGGTGCACCGTCGGTGCCAATGCCTGTGATCTCCACTTCCGTGAAGAACTGGCGATGGGTGCCCTGCCGCAGATAGTTCTGGCGACGACGGAATTTTACACCGCCAACCTAGCGGCTCTTGCCCTGCTGGATGACCTTGGCCGTGACATTGCCGCCGCTTAAGATCGGCGACCCGACCTTGACGTCTTTGCCTTCACCAATCAGCAACACCTCGTCAAACGAGATTTCGGCGCCTTCTTCGACGTCGAGCTTCTCGAGTTTCAGGCGCTCA
>JBATFU010000235.1:0-4463 GCA_049665065.1 Woeseia sp.
AATCTCAGGATGCGGCAACCGCCAAGGTAGAGAAGTCGCTCGCGAAACTCGAAACGTTTGTCAAAGGACGGCCAATTGCCGCCGCTGGCATTGCGTTTGCTGCCGGTATCCTGGCAACGGCACTGCTGCGTCGTTAATCGAGGGAACGCATCGATGAGTGCAGCTTCGAAAGCGGCGACAGACACGGCCGCCGAATCAGCGAGCATCGCGACACTCGTCGCCGACTGGATGTCGGCGACGGGTTCTCGCCTTCGCCTGACGACGGAACTTGCGTTCGCCGAAGCGCGGCTTGCGGCGACCAGTCTGACGCTGATGGTGCTGATGGGCATGCTGTCCGCACTGTTTATCCTGGTCGCCTGGGGCCTTGTAGTGGCTGGCCTCGTGGCGGCGGGATTGCAGTTCGACATTTCACTGTGGCTGATGCTCGCGGGGCTAAGCGTGTTGCATGCGCTCGGCGCCTGGTTGCTCTGGCGCGGTGCCTTGAAGCTCGGACGCTATCTCGAATTTGCTGCAACACGACAGCAAATGAAACATGCAAAGGAGGCCGGTCATGAGCTGGTCACAGCAACGACAACTCGTTAAATCGCTGGCCGATCAGGCACAGGATAAAAAACGCGAGGCGAGCCGTGTTCGCGGCAACCTGCATAACTGGGTGGCCAGTTACCTCGGTAACGTCGAGACACTGGCCTGGGTGTTCGCCATGGGTACCTTTTTTGCAGCCGGACGTTCACCGGCAGCGAAGAGCAGCGCCACGCGACGTTCAATGATTGCAGCTGTCAACACCTCGTTGCTAGCGTGGCAGCTTGTTAACCGCAAGGTAACACTGGCTCAGCCTGCGGCAGACCAGCCGTCCGAAGAGTCACCGTAATCGCAAGCGATGGGCTCCGGCGCTGCTTCGTGAACTGCACCGCGGATCGTGCCGATTGCGGGCCGGGTTCATTTCGGCGCATGTCGAGGTACCTGGCAGCGGTTACGCAGATCAACGTCCTGCTCGCTGTCACTGCTGCCTGCGCGCTTACATGCCCAGGTTGTTCGCGCCAAGAATGCCGATTAGTCCGATGACTATAAGGTAGATTGCAACGATGTAGTTAAGCATGCGCGGTACCACCAGGATAAGGATACCGGCAAGCAACGATACCAGCGGCGCGAGACTCAGATTGATTGTCATGAAGTTGCCATTTTGTTTGAGAAAACAAAACGGGACTCTCGAATCTCAAGAGTCCCGTATATCTGAATGTTACTTAAATTCGCCCCAGCAAAAACAGCACCAGCAACACAATGAGCAAAGTGCCGACTATGCCACTCGGACCGTAACCCCAGCTTTTGCTATGCGGCCAGCTGGGTATCACGCCTACCAGGATCAGTATCAGGACGATCAGTAAAATAGTTCCAAGGGTCATTTTCCGCTCCGCTAGTTGTTATCGAAGATTCAATTTAGTGGGGGCGTGTGGCTCGGTCTGTACGGCATCGCACATAGTCAGAGATCTGCAGGTGAGGGTCCGATAGCGCCTGCTACCAAAAAGCAAGAAACAAACCCAAAGCAGTTCGTGGTTTCGCAGAATGGCTGCTACGCGCTGTTACACCCTGGAGCGCGCTCTGCCGCGCAGACTAACCGGTTTCTTCCGCCGGCCCAGCAGCCGTCTGTGCGGCAGCGTACAGACCGCAAGTTCTACAACGATCAGAGTGAAGCAGTACCGGTGCCTTACACCGGTTGGTTCAATCGACTAAATAAAAGCAAGGAACACTACTAATGCGCTCAAAAATCTTAAGAAATTTCGTCGTCAGGCTGGTTTCGCTCTCGCTGCTGAGTCTTGGTTTCGCGCAAGCGTCCAGCGCCGCGATGATCGGCACGCAGCAGGTTATTCAAAGCGAAGCTCGGGATGCGCGCATCACACGCGTGTCGTCGTTACTTGCACGGCAGGACGTGGCCAAGCAGCTGGTTCTGTTTGGTGTTGATCCGCAGGCAGTTCAGTTACGGGTCAGTAACATGACCGACGCTGAACTGATCAATCTGGATGGCAGCCTGAACAAGCAGGTTGCCGGTGGTAACGGAGTCGCTATTGTCGGTGCCGTCTTCATTGTGCTGATCATTCTGGAAATCGTCGGCATTATCGATATCTTCAAGCGCACGTAAAGGCAGTCGACCGGTTACGGACTGGCTGATCGAAAAGGGCCGCGCCAGCGCTGGCCCTTTTTTTTACCGCGATATTGGTCGGTTATGGCGCAGCGATAAGGGTTCTGGCAGGAGGGCGTCGGGCGTGAGCTCGCGAAAGAAAAAGGTGCTCATAGTTCTATTCATTGTCGTGCTGATCCTTGTGCTGGCCGGCGTGTTGTCCTTCAGCCGATTACCGACAATCGTGCCTGACCTCGCCCGACGCACTGGCCCCGCCGTGCAACTGGAAGGAGAAGGCGGGCCACTCTCGGCGGCCCAAAGCAAAGCGATAATCGCAGGGCTGGAGAAGCGTGGCCAGGATACCGGCATATTTGATCGGCATCTGGCGCTCGAGGAAGCCATCGTCGGCAGCCCGCTGACCATCGGCAACGAAGCTTTGTTGCTCAAGGACGGTCCAGCAACCTACGAGGCCATGCTCGCCGCAATCGCAAAAGCCCGCGACCACATCAACATGGAAACCTACATCCTGGAGGATGACGAGGTCGGGCAGCACTTCGCAAAAGCGCTGATGGCAAAGCAGGCGCAGGGCGTCCAGGTCAACCTGATACGCGACAGCGTTGGCACGCTGGAGACACCAGCTGCGTTCTTCAAGCAACTGACCGACAGCGGCATCGAAGTGCTCGAATTCAATCCTGTGAACCCGCTCGAAGCACGCACCGGCTGGGAAGTGAATCAGCGCGACCACCGCAAGCTACTGATTGTAGATGGCCGCACCGCGTTCCTTGGCGGCATAAATATCAGTGCCGTTTACTCCGGTGGTTCGTTCAGTAAAGGCAGGGGCAAGGTAAGCCTTCCCGAAGACCAAATTGCATGGCGCGATACCGATTTGCAGCTGACCGGACCCGTTGTCGCTGAATTTCAGAAGCTGTTCCTGGAAACCTGGGAAGGGCAGGAGGGACCAGCGCTAAAGGAAAAGAACTACTTCCCCAAACTGAAGAATGCCGGCAAGGAGGTCGTGCGGGCGATCGGCAGCACGCCCGACGAAGCTTTCAGTCTTATCTACGCGACGCTGCTTTCGGCTATCGGCAGTGCTGAAACCAGCGTCTATATTACAAACGCCTATTTCGTGCCCGACCCGCAGCTGCTTGCTGCACTCGAGGCGGCCGCCGGACGCGGCGTCGATGTAACCTTGATCCTGCCGAGCACGACAGACTCCTGGCTGGTATTCCATGCCGGGCGCGGCTACTACGACCGCCTGCTACGCGCTGGCGTCAAGATCTTCGAGCGCCACGGCGCGCTCCTGCACTCCAAAACAGCGCTCATCGACGGCGTCTGGGCGACGGTTGGCTCGACTAATCTCGACTGGCGCAGTTTTCTTCACAACCGCGAACTGAACGCGGTAGTGCTGGGGCAAGAGTTTGGCCGGCAAGTGCAGTCGATGTTCGACGAAGACCTGGCGCAGTCAGACGCCATCGTCCTAAACGAGTGGCAGCGTCGTCCGCTCTCGATGCGCGCGAAGGAGCTGTACGCGCGCATCTGGGCCCACTGGCTATGAGCTTTACTTTTTCATCTGTACGGCACCGCACAGACCGCTTCACTCGGTTACGCGCACAGTACCTGAAACTAAAAGAGCGAGGTAAAAATCATGAATATTTTAGTTTGGTTGATAATTGGTGGGCTGATTGGTTGGTTGGCCAGTGTGTTTATGGGTACAGACGGCCGGCAGGGAATTATTCTCAATGTCGCTGTCGGCATCATCGGTGCAGCACTCGGCGGTTGGTTGTTTGGCAGTGCTTTCGGGACTTCCACAATTAACGAGGGAAACTTAAGCCTTAGTGCAATTCTGGTTTCGCTGATTGGTGCGGTAATTCTTATTGCCGGAATGAAGCTGGTTAGACGTGTTTGAAAACAATAGAAAAGGTAAAGAACTGATGAAATGGTTAATGCTGATACCGCTGACGATGTTGCTGATGGCCTGTGAAAAACAGGGGCCTTTGGAGCAAGCCGGCGAAGAGATAGACGAAGCGGTTGAAGATTTCAAGGCCGGTGGTGAAACGACTGGCAACAAGATCGATGATGCGATCGACAAAGCCCGCAAAGATATCGACGAGAAAGTCGATCCAGAGTGACTTTCGGAAGTTCGAGTACTGTTTTCCGATGATCGGCAACCTTCGCAGCAGTGAAAGAAACGATCACGACTCATAAGGAGCGAATCATGAACAAAGATCAGGTTAAGGGTCATCTCAAAGAAGCCAAGGGCTCTGTAAAGGAAGTTGCGGGCAAAGTGACAGGAAAAGAAGGCCTGGAACAGAAAGGCAAAATGGAAAAAATCGCGGGCAAGGCGCAGGCC
>JBATFU010000236.1:0-9480 GCA_049665065.1 Woeseia sp.
CCCTAGTTCGGACTGCGCACGGCGTCGTTGACGTGTATGTCACTGGTGGCTTCCATGACCAGTGCATAGCTGATGCGGTCATAGACCTTGAAGACCATTACGGTACCGGCCTGCTCGTCTGGCAGCACGACTTTCTCGCCGCCGAGGCCACCCAGCATGCCTGTGCCAGCCAGGAACGAACGATTCGCGTAGCGATCGCGCACCGTGTCACCTGCCTGGAATACTGTCAGTACATCGCCCGGCGCCAATCCGTTGCGCGCGCCGCGGTTGAGCACGATGACCTGGTACTGGCCGATCAACGACACACCATCTACTACTGACATGATGCGGCCGTCCACCTCTGCTTCCGGTGCTTTCGGGAAGAAATTCAGCGGAATGTCGACGGTCTCGGGTACGAGCCGGTCGCCTTTCAGGGCTTCGCGGTTGGTGTCGGTCAGGGTCACGGTGGCCGGGTCGCCACCACGGCTCAGTGCGCCTTCGCCGACGAAGATGCCCTGGTAGCCGACGACGCTGTTGTCATCGGGGTCAACGAGTTCTTCGCCGACGTGAACAACGCTGTAGCGGGTGCCGGTTGGTCTGGCACCGCCACCGCGGACGTACAGGTCGTTGCCGGCGCCACCAATCAGGCGGTCGCCACGAATGGCAAGCACGTAAGGCAGGCTCTCGATCTGCGAGCGCTCGAGGACCATGCCGCGCGACAGAAATGCAGCGATCTGTTCGTAGGGAATACTGGTCACTGCGTCATTCAGCGCAGTGACTCGCGCCTGCGGTGACAGGCGATACGCATTGCCGCGTGACATCATGATGCGCGGGCGACCGTCGATCATGACGAGCGTCAGCACGTCACCGGGATAGATAAGGTGCGGGTTCTCGACCTGCGGATTGACGTACCACACTTCCGGCCAGTACCACGGATCCTTCAGGAAGGTCGCGGAGATGTCCCACAGGGTATCGCCGCGCTTGACGACGTATTCGTTCGGCGCGCCGGCGGCCAGTGGAATCGGGGTCAGCTGCTGAGCAGCGGGCTGTGAGCCACTTTGTCCGGATGACGCCATGGAACTAGTTGTCGGATCCATGGACGAAGCACCCTGTGGAGTGCTGCGCGGCATCTGAACGGCAGGCGCAGGCTCGTCTTTGCCGGCAAACGGGTTCATGGAGCAGCCGGCGACGACGACAGTCAACAGAATCGCCGAGAGGCGAATACCGGTGTTCGTTCGGGATTGGCTAAGGGACATGATCGACGGCGGCTCCATTGTTAAATCAGGCCTGCAGTTCTGCAAGCGTTGTATAATATGTCGCGACGACGCATCAGTTACTGCCAAGCGCGTCACATTTCCTCCCCACTGGGGGTTATCCGGCAGCAGAAATCAGGCGGCATTGTCCGCTATCTTATTCAATAAAGTCAAAAATTTAGCGTCCGTTTGTAGCAATTTACGCGAGTAATACCGCTCTCATTATGGCCATCTTAAAGATACTTGAATTTCCTGATCCAAGGCTACGCAAAAAAGCCGTTCCGGTCGAAACCGTGAATGACGACCTGCGGGCGCTGATCGATGACATGTTCGAGACGATGTACGCAGCGCCCGGCATCGGCCTGGCCGCGACCCAGGTCGACGTACATCAGCGGCTGCTGGTAGCCGATGTCAGCGCCGAGAAAACTGACCCCTATGTCCTGATCAATCCCGAGATTCTCGAGAAGGACGGTCAGGCCTTCACCGAGGAGGGTTGCCTCTCGGTCCCTGGCTACTACGAAGAAGTCGAACGTGCAGAGCATATCCGCGTGCGCTATCTCGATCGCGACGGCACCCAGCAGGAATCCGACATGCACGGCCTGCTCGCCGTTTGTGTGCAGCACGAGATCGATCACCTCGATGGCAAGCTGTTTGTCGATTACCTCTCCGAAGCCAAACGCCAGCGCCTCAGAAAGCGCATCGAGAAAGACCGTCGCAGCCGCCAGCCCGCGGCGGCCGCTGTGCTCTGAGCACGGCGCCGGTCATTCCACAAACCGCTATTCCGCATGACAGCTGACCGAGTCGTGTTCGCCGGCACGCCCGAATTTGCGCGGGTGGCATTGGCCGCGCTCGTCGCGGCCGGCGTCAGGCCGGTTGCTGTTTACACACAGCCGGACCGACCGCAGGGTCGCGGCCGAAAACTGGCGCCAAGTCCCGTCAAGGCGCTCGCGCAAAGCGCCAAGCTGCCCGTCTGCCAACCGCAAACGCTGAAGAAGAAAGCCGCACTTGATGAGCTCGCGGCGCTGCGCCCTGACATTATCGTGGTCGCCGCGTACGGACTCATTTTTCCGCAGGCGGCACTCGACATCCCGACGCACGGTTGCCTCAACATTCACGCGTCATTGCTGCCGCGCTGGCGTGGTGCTGCGCCGATCCAGGCGGCGATACGCGCGGGCGATTCAGTGAGCGGCATCAGCCTGATGCAAATGGAGGCCGGTCTCGACAGCGGGCCGGTGTACGCGACGCGCCGTGTGCCGATCGCTGCCGACATGACGGCGGGCGAGCTGCACGATGCACTTGCCGTAGCCGGTGGCGAGCTGCTGGTCGAACATCTCGACGACATCGTCAACGGGCGCATCGAGGCCGTGCCGCAGGATGCTGCGCACATGACGCACGCAGGCAAGATCGAACCGTCGGACAGCTGGCTCGACTGGTCCTTGCCGGCGCTTGCCCTGCAGCGCCAGGTGCGCGCCTACAACCCTGTTCCCGGCGCCCGTTTCATGCTTGATGGCGAGCTCGTTAAATGCTGGCGCAGCGCCGTGATCGACGGCAGCCCCGCTGCACCCGGAACCGTACTGGCTGCTGCTAAGGCCGGAGTCGATGTTGCCTGTGGCGACGGCGTATTGCGCCTTCTGGAACTGCAGCGCGCCGGACGCGGCGTGGTGAGCGGCGGCGAATTCGCGGCGCAGAAAAATCTCGTCGGCCGCAACCTGCTGGCTGAATCGAGCTGAGCATTTTGTCATGAGCCCGGCGACCAGCGGCGCAACGCTGCGCGCGGAGGCGGCGCGCGCCGTGCACGCGGTGCGGGTGAGCGGCAAATCGCTGGATGCGGCGCTCGCGCATGCCGATGCCAACGTTGCCGCTGACGAACGCCCGCTGCTGCATCATCTTTGCTATGAAACCCTGCGTCATCACTGGCAGCTGCGCGCGCGCATCAGGAGCTCGCTTGCACGCCCGCTGGCAAAGCGCGACGCAATCATCGAAGACCTTATTGCTGTGGGCCTTGCGCAGCTCGAACAGTCGCGTGTCAAAGCGCATGCTGCGGTATCCCTGACTGTCGATGCGGCCAAGGTGTTGCGCAAACCAAAACTCGCCGGCCTCGTGAATGCAGTGCTGAGACGCTCACAACGAGAGCCGTTCGCGGCGCCCGACGACGAAGCGCTCTTCAATCACCCGCACTGGATGCTGCAGCAAATTCGTCAGGACTGGCCGCAGCACTGGCGCGAAATTGTCAGCGCCAACAACGAACGGGCTGCGATGTGGCTGCGGGTGAACCGGCGCTTCGCCTCGCCGCAGCAATACCTCGATTCGCTGCGTACAGAAAAAACTGACGCAGCAGCAGCAGGCCACCTGCTGCCCGGTTTCGATGCGGCGCTGTGCCTTGCCAGCCCGCAGCCTGTCGACCAGCTGCCCGGTTTTGCCGCCGGCCACGTCTCGGTGCAGGACGCCGCGGCGCAGATTGCGGCGCCCTGGCTGCTTGCCGGTGGCGGCACGCGGATCCTGGACGCCTGCGCGGCACCGGGCGGCAAAACCGCGCATCTCGCGGAACTGGCGGCCGCCGATGCGACCCTGCTGGCCATCGACAGCGATGCAGAACGCCTCACTCGCGTCAGCGAGACGCTGGCGAGAATTGGCCGCGACGCAACGGTTTTGCATGCCGATGCATCAAGACCTGAGGACTGGTGGGACGGCGAAGCCTTTGACCGGATCCTGCTGGATGCACCGTGCTCCGCCAGCGGGGTGATCCGGCGCCACCCGGACATCCGCCTGCTGCGCCGGGCCGCCGACCTTGGCAGCCTGGGGCAGCGGCAACGGGCGCTGCTGCGGGCCCTGTGGCCATTGCTGGCTCCCGGGGGCCGCCTGCTGTACGTCACGTGCTCGGTATTCGCGGCGGAAAACGACGCGGTTGTGGCGGACTTTCTCGGGCAGCAGGCGGATGCTCGCGAAGAGTATTTGTTGCCTAATAACAACATCCACGATTTAATGCACAGGAAGCCCGTTGGTGGGCAGATTCTCCCCGGGATTCGTGGAATGGACGGTTTTTACTACGCCTGCCTGACTAAGCTGCAGTGACCCACGCAACCCTCATTCGTTGTGTGGCCGCCGCACTTCTGTTGTCGCTGACGCTGCTCGCGGCGGCGCAAAGCAGCAGTGAGCGCCAGGGCTTTTTCAGCGTCCGTTCTGCCACTACGCGGCTCGTCGACGGCGTCCACGTCCTGGACTCACGGCTGCAGCTCGTGCTGAGCGACGAGGCCCTCGATGCGCTGAAAAACGGCGTGCCGCTGACGATCGAATTGAGACTCGAAGTCATCCGCGTGCGCCGCTTTATGCCCGATGCGCTCGACGCGGAACTCGACGTGCGCTACGAACTTGAATACCGCCCGCTCAGCCAGCGCTACATCGTGCGCAACCTTAACAGTGGCCTGCAGGATTCCTTCGCCACCCTGTACTCGGCGCTGAACAGCCTCGGGCGCGTTGATGCACTGCCGGTTGTCGACGATGCGCTGCTCGACCCGGGCTCGCGCTACCGCATGCGCCTGCAGGCGCTGCTCAGCACGCGCCAGTATCCGGCGCCTTTAAGAATGCTGTTTTTCTGGCGCGACCAGTGGCAGCTGCAAAGTGACTGGTTCGAATGGCAACTCGACCACTAAAGCGACTCGCCTATGGCGCACTGGGGGTGCTGGCACTCGCCTTCGCGATTGGCGCGCTGTACCTGTTAAGTCGCACGGCACAGAACTCGCAGGAGTTCGATCGCCTTTACGTTTACATCCTGCTTATCAACATCGGCGGCGTCATCCTGTTGCTCGCTCTGCTGGCAGGCAACCTCGCGCGCCTGTTCCGGGAGTACCGCACACACGTTCCGGGTTCGCGCCTCAAAGCGCGCATGGTGGGCATGTTTGTCGGCCTGGCCGTCGTTCCGCTGCTCGTCGTGTTTTACTTCTCGATGCAATTTATCAACCGCGGCATCGACACCTGGTTCAACGTCGACGTGGAAGCGGGACTTGAAGATGCACTGACATTGAGTCGCGCCGCTCTTGAACTGCAAATGCGCGATCACCTGCAGGACACCAGCACGATTGCGCGACTGCTCGAACAGGTTCCCCTGAACCAGGTGATTTTCGAACTCAGCACCCTGCGGCGCCAGACGGGCGCCAACGAGATAACGTTGTTCGGCAGCAACCGGCAAATTATCGCGACCAGTTCCGATCTTGCAGCGGGCTCGGTGCCTGAAGCACCCAGAGACGAAGTACTGCTGCAGATTCAGCAGGGCAGGCCGTACGTCCGCCTGTACCCGCTCGAAGAAGGACGTTACGAAATTCGCACCGCCGTGCCGGTTGGCACGCGCGGTTCGACACAGGTCGCCGGGCTGCTCGCCGCGCGGTTCCCGGTTTCCGAACGCATCAGTCGCATGGCTGACAGCGTTGATTCGTCCTACAGCGATTACAAGCTGGCCGAGTATTTGCGTGAACCACTCAAGCGCAGCTTTACGATGACCCTGACCGTCGTGTTGCTGATCAGCCTGCTTGCCTCTATTTATGGCGCTTTCGTTTTGACGCGTCGCATGGTCGCGCCAATCCAGGACCTGGTAGCCGGTACGCGCGCCGTCGCGAAAGGCGATTTCGATACGCGCCTGCCGGCACCGTCGCGCGACGAAATCGGCTTCCTCGTCAGTTCGTTTAACGACATGACAGAGCGGCTTTCGACAGCGCGTCGCCAGGCTACGATCAGCAAGGCGCAGGTCGAAGCCGAGCGCGCCAACCTTGAAGTCATTCTTGCCCGCCTGTCCACGGGCGTTGTCTCCCTTGAATCGGACCTGCGCATACGTACGGCAAACCAGGCGGCGGGCGCCATCCTGAACATCGATCTCGAGCACCGCATCGGTGAGTTGCTGACCGACGTGGCGCGCGATGCGCCATTGCTAAGCCAGCTTGTTGACGTGGCGCGCATGCGCATTGAGGCCGGTGAACGCGAGTGGCGCGAACAGATCGTGCTGCGCGGCGAAGTGGGCCGGCGCGTTTTGACCTGCGCCTGCACGACCCTGCCCGGCGACGAAGATCACGATGCCGGCTTCGTCGTCGTGTTCGATGACATTACCGCGTTGCTGCAGGCGCAGCGCGACGCGGCGTGGGGCGAAGTGGCGCGCCGTCTCGCGCACGAAATCAAAAACCCGCTGACACCGATTCAACTGTCGGCGGAGCGCCTGCGCCGCAAGTACCTGCAAACGATGGCGCCGGAAGAGGCGCAGATTCTCGATCGCGCAACGCACACGATCGTGCAGCAGGTCGAGGCGATGAAGGAAATGGTCAATGCATTCAGTGAATACGCGCGCGCACCAGATCTCGATATCAATACCTTCAGTATTGATCATCTCGTGCGCGAGATTGTTGATCTCTACCGCAACCAGGAACGCGGCGGCATCACGATCGAACTAAAGACCGACGAACACTTGCCGGACGTCGCCGCCGACATGGGCCGCATGCGGCAAATTTTGCACAACCTGCTGCGCAACTCTGTTGAGGCGCTTGAGAATTCGCCGGCGGGCCGTATTGACGTCAGCGTTACAGCCGTCAAGCACCAGGGCATCGACATGATTGAGATCGAGGTTGAAGACAACGGTCCCGGATTTAACACGGGATCACTGAATCAGATTTTCGATCCTTACGTAACGACGAAACCGAAGGGGACCGGGCTCGGGCTCGCGATCGTAAAGAAACTGGTCGAAGAGCACGCCGGATTAATTGAAGCAGAAAACCGACAAGACGGTGGCGCAGTCATTCGCATAAGACTGCCCGTCACTGAAGTTGCGCGCGAGTCAATGATCGCATTGACGCCCGGGCGCGGCGAGAAGCGGAGGGAGCGAGCATGAGCACAGCACACGTGCTGGTTGTGGACGATGAGGCGGACATCCGGGCACTGATATCCGAAATCCTGACTGACGAAGGCTACAAGGTTACGGTGGCGCAGGATGCGGCGGCGGCGCGCGCAGCGCGCGCGGCAGATCGCTTTGATCTCGTGCTGCTGGATATCTGGATGCCGGATACCGATGGCATCAGCCTGCTGCGCGAGTGGGCAGGTCAGGGCGCGCTGGATTGCCCGGTCGTGATCATGTCAGGTCATGGCACGGTCGATACCGCCGTTGAGGCAACTCGCCTCGGCGCGGTCGACTTCGTTGAAAAACCGCTGTCGATTGCGAAGCTGTTGCGCACCGTTGAACGTGCGCTCGAAGATGCCAGGCGTCAAACCGGTTCGTCACGCCACGCTTTGCCATCGATGCTGGCACCCGTGGGGCGCAGCACACTGATGAAGAAGCTGCGCGAAACGGTGCAGCAGTATGCTGCGCACGACTCACCCGCCATGATCACGGGTGAACCGGGTACCGGTCGTGGCGCTTTCGCACGCTACATGCACATGCTGAGCAAGCGCTCCGCGAATGAGCCTGTGATGTTGCTGGCAACCTCGCTGACGGACAGCAATGCCGAAGAACAACTGCTGGGCAGCGAAGCCAATGGCACGGTGACTGCCGGCTTTCTGGAGCGCGCTGCAGACAGCACGCTGATCATCGAAGAGCTGACGGACCTGAACGTCGCTGCCCAAAAGCTGTTAATCGGCGTGCTTGAGCAAGGGCGATTCCTGCGTCACGGCGGCAGTAAACCGGTTCAGCTACGCGCGCGTGTCTTAGCCACCGTGGTTGATGATTACGACGCCGCGGTCGATGCGGGCAAACTGCGGCGTGAGCTGGTGGCGAATATCAACGTTCTGAATCTCAGGGTTCCGCCACTGCGCGAATATTCCGAAGACGTGCCGGAGTTATTGTCGTATTTCGTCGACAAGCTGGTTGACTCGGAAGGGCTGGGTTTTCGCCGCTTCAGCGTCGCCGCACAGAATCGTCTGCGCAACTATCCATGGCCCGACAACGTCCGCGAGCTCAAAAACCTCGTGCGGCGCATGCTGATGACGGGTTCCGAGGAAGAAATTTCTCTCGACGAAATCGAGAAAGCGATAACCGCCAGCACGCGGGTTGATGAGCCACTCGTTAAACAGGATTTGCTGGCGTTGCCGTTACGCGAAGCGCGTGAGCAGTTTGAACGCGCCTATCTGCAACAGCAGCTGGTGCTGTGCGACGGCAAGGTCGGCAAGCTCGCGAAACGGGTTGGCATGGAACGTACCCATCTGTACCGCAAGCTGCGGTCACTGGGCGTCGACTTTCGTTCGTCGACAACGGACGATTAAACGAGAGGCTAGTCGGGCAATACCGCGCCGTCATCGGCGAACGTCAGGCCGGGCGTCTTGAAGTCGGCGAAACTCAGATCACGAATCAATCGCAGCGCGCGCTGCGCCGGGTCCGGCTGCGGCCCGCCGGGCCGTACCTGCACCGTGGAATGAATGCGGCCTGCGACAAAGCGGCCCTGGTAATCGAGCGTGGCATCGAGAATCGGCGCGACACCTTTCAGGTCTTCCACGCTAATGCCGTAGTACGTGGCGAAATTACCGAGACTGTAGGCAATCAGTCGCTCTTTGTAGCGCTCCATGCCGCGTACAACGTGCGGCCCGTGGCCAAACACGAGGTCGGCGCCGGCGTCGACGGCGAGGCGACCGAAACGCACGACATCGCCGCGCGGCTCGCCGAAATGTTCTTCTTCGGCAAACGGGATACGGGTTACGTCGCCGCCCTCCGCGCCCGCGTGAAAACTGACGATAACGATGTCGTTTTCCGCAGCGAAACGGCGAATCGTTGCAGCCGCCACGTCGTAATCGTGGACGAGGTTCGATTCCTGCGTGACCGAGAACGCGAGAACCGCTACGCGCAGGCGATGCACGCTCAGTGTTGCGAAGTCGCCCTCGCGACCGGAGTGCAGAATGCCGTAGTCATCCAGCGTCTGCATCGTTGCACTGCGACCCTCTTCGCCAAAATCGCGCGCGTGATTGTTGGCGAGGCTGAGCACGTCAAACCCGGCATTCCGTAAATGCTGCGCATAACGCGACGGCGAGCGAAACAGGTAGCAGGCCCGCGGATTGCTGCATTCCTTGCGCGGCTGGCCGCCATCCACGAGCACGCCTTCGAGATTGCCGATCGTAATATCGGCAGCGCTTAAGAGTGGCGTGACGTTGGCCAGCAGGGACGCGCCATCGTCATCGGCGAGCCGGTTCTCGGGGTAATCCGTGCCGAGCATGATGTCGCCAACCATCGTCACGCGCAGCTGCCGGATATCGGGTTTTGCCGGTCGCGGCGCGGTGTGCGCTGTTGCGG
>JBATFU010000237.1:0-6307 GCA_049665065.1 Woeseia sp.
ACGGCCCGACACAGAGTGACGGAATCGCCGGCTCCGAATGGCTGCTGTCCACCCCCGTACTGCGCTGATTGCTGAGCAAGCAGCGACCCGAAACAGCGATCCGACCCTAATAAACCCGCAGACCGCGCGAGCGCATTGTATGATGCAGGCCCAATCGGCAGCGCATCAGCCCAGCGTTCTCCGCCTCAAGGTTACCCGCATGTCCGAATCCAGTGCCAAGCCCGCCACGCTCAAATTTCGCGATTTGAACCTCGCCGCACCCTTAACAGCTGCCTTGGACGAGATCGGTTACGAAACCCCGACGCCGATTCAGCAACAGGCGATTCCGATCCTGCTGCAAGGGCAGGATCTGCTTGGGCACGCGCCCACCGGCACCGGCAAGACGGCTGCTTTTGCACTGCCGCTGCTGTCACGCATCGATCTGAACAACAAAGCTGTGCAGGTCATGACGCTCGCACCGACGCGCGAATTGGCAATCCAGGTTGCGGAGGCGTTCCAGCGTTACGCGTCGCACATCAAGGGCTTCCACGTGCTGCCAATTTACGGCGGACAGGAATACGGCGGACAGATTCGCCAGCTGAAACGCGGCGTCCACGTTGTCGTTGGTACGCCGGGTCGCGTCATGGATCACATGCGCAAAGGCACGCTGAAGCTCGGCGGCCTGCAGGCGCTGGTGCTCGATGAAGCTGATGAAATGCTGCGCATGGGCTTCATCGACGAAGTCGAATGGATTCTCGAGCAGACGCCGAAAAACCGGCAGATGGCCTTGTTCTCCGCAACGATGCCCAAAGAAGTCGAACGCATCGCGCGTCGCCACCTGAACAATCCGCATGAAATCTCCATCAAGGCGCGCACGGCAACGGCCGAAACCATTCGACAGCGCTACTGGCAGGTCAGTGGCCTGCACAAGCTCGATGCCCTGACCCGAATTCTCGAAGTCGAACCGTTCGACGCGATCCTGATGTTCGTGCGCACCAAGACGGCGACGACCGAGTTGGCCGAACGCCTGGAAGCACGCGGCTATTCTGCGGCCGCGATGAACGGCGACATGGTGCAAAGCCAGCGCGAGCAAATGGTGGAACGATTAAAGAAAGGCTCGCTTGATATCCTGGTTGCCACCGACGTTGCCGCACGCGGTCTGGATGTCGATCGCATCAGTCACGTCATCAATTACGATATTCCCTACGATGCCGAGGCTTACATACATCGCATCGGTCGCACGGGTCGTGCCGGTCGGCAGGGCGAGGCAATCCTGTTCGTCGCGCCGCGCGAGCAACGCATGTTGTACGTGATCGAGAAAGCGACGCGACAAAAGATCGAAAAGCTCGTACTACCCACGACGGAAACGGTTAACAACAAGCGCATCGCGGACTTCAAACAAAAGATTACCGATACGCTGGCTTCCGGTGACCTGGCATTCATGCAGGGACTGATCGAACAGTACCGGCAGGAACACGACGTGCCGGCGCTGGAAATAGCCGCCGCACTCGCCAAGATGTCGATCGGCGACAAACCGATGCTGCTAAGCCCTGATCAGGACCGGCCGGCACGCCGCTCCGAAGAGGGCAGGCCGCGCCACAAAGAGGGCAAGGAGCGCGGCAAGCCGTCGCATCGCAAGGATCGCCGCGACAGCGCCCCAAGAGAACTGGCTGCCGATAAAGAACGCTACCGCCTCGAGGTCGGCCACAAGCACGGCGTGAAGCCCGGCAACATTGTCGGCGCCATTGCGAACGAGGCAGGACTGGATGGCGAACACATCGGCAGCATCGATATTCACGACGAATACAGCCTTGTCGATCTGCCGCGCGGTATGCCACGCGACGTATTCATGGACCTGAAAAAAACCCGCGTCTGCGGCCAGGCGATAAAAATCACGGCGGTCGGCAAAACCATGGAGCCGCAAAAGAAAAGAAAGCCAAAGGCGGCGCATGGCAAAAAGCCGGAAGGCAAGCCAAAGGGCGGCAAGCCAAAGGGCAGCAAACCAGCCGGCAAGCCCAAAGGGCCCAGGAAAGCGCGAATCAAGCCGGCAACCAGGAGCTAGCTGCAGAAGCTTTCATGCTGATCCGCAATGTGGCCAGTAATTAGGAGTACAATTCCCGGCCTCGACGCGATTGTCAGGCGCCGGATTTCAACACAAGAATTACGAGGGGAGAGCAATGAGAATTATCAGAAATATTTATACGGGCCCGACGGTCCTCGCAGCTGCGGCACTATTGCTGGTTGCTGCATGCGGCCAGAAAGAAGAGGCCTCAAGCAAACCTGCTGCTGCAAAGTCAGAGTCGACAATGCAGGCGGAAGTGCCAATTACCACATCTTCGGACGCGGCACGGAAATCGTTCCTTGAAGGGCGCGCATTACTCGATGGCCTGCATTTTACTGACGCCCATGCAAAATTCCTGGCGGCGGTCGAAGCTGACCCGGATTTCGCGATGGCCCACGTGATGACTGCGTTGACGTCACAGAGTGCCGAAGAATTTTTCAAGCACGTCAACCTCGCGAACGCCACGGCGGCGGGCGCATCGGACGGCGAGAAGCTTTACGTTGAAGCACTCGTAGCCAGTGCCGAGAATGACCAGGCGGCACAGGGAGCAGCGCTGAAGAAACTGGTTGGTGCCTATCCTAAAGATGCGCGCACGCACATGGCGCTGGGCAACTTCCTCAATGGACAACAGGATTTTGCCGATGCTGCCATGCATTTCACGCATGCAACGGAAATCGCGCCCAGCTTTGCACCGGCCTTCAATTCGCTTGGCTACGCTTACCGGAGTCTTGATGACCTTGACCAGGCGAATTCGGCGTTTGAAAAATACGTGCAACTGGAGCCGCAGGAAGCCAACCCGCATGACTCCTATGCCGAGCTTCTGATGGAGATGGGCAATTACGACGAATCGATCAAGCACTACCAGATGGCGACCGATATCGATCCGCATTTCCTGTCGGCTTACGGAGGTGTCAGCAGGAACTACTCGCTGATGGGCAATGCAGAAAAATCGCAGGAAGCTGCTGCGCAAATGCTGGCCGCCTCGCGCAACTTCGCCGAGCGCCAGAATGCGATGTTCGCTTCGGTTACTTCCCAGCTGTTCGCCGGCAACCATGACGCGGCCATGCAAACCAGCAGCAAGATGGCGGCAGAGGCTGAAGAACAGGGCGACCATTCAGCGGCCTCCGGCGTGCACGATTACATGGGCGACATCGAGCTCAATGCTGGCAACACCGCTGCCGCCGCAGAACATTATGCGATGGCGCTGGCACTGGCGGAGAAAGCCAACATCAATGAAGCCAACAAGGCGCAGGCCCGGCGCAATAACATGTTCAAGATGGCAACGGTCGCGATGGTCGCTGAGGACGCGGCGCTGGCCGGCGAGCGCACCGATGCTTACGCGGCAGCGGTCGAAGACAGCGGCACCGCTTTCGAGCGTCGCCGCGCCCATGAACTGATGGGCTACATGTCAATGATCAATGAGGACATGGCCGCAGGGGTGCAACATCTGGCGCAGGCGGGTCAGTTCAATCCCCACGTTCTGTACTGGTCGGCAGTGGCACACAATGATCTGGGCGACAAAGCCAAGGCCAGGGACTTGTTCACGCGAGCAGCGAATCGGAATACCTTGTCACAGAACCTGCCCTTTGTACGTGCGAAGGCACTGGCGGCTCTCGATAAAATGAACGAGTCGTAGAAGTGTACGGCATGGCTCGAGCCATGAATTCAAAGGGGCCGCAAGGCCCCTTTTTTATGGCCATCGGTCCAGGCAGCTTGAGCCGCTGCCAGGATCAAAGCCGCCGTCTGCAGGTCGATACCATCCAACAAACTGTAAGAAACACGGAACCAACGACTCCGCGGGTATCTATAGTGATATCCCTGGGCGTTCCAGATCGAAACCTGTTCACAAACCATTAGCGGGGCTCAACTATGCGCTTGCCTGCACTCTCACTGTTACTGGCTTTTAACCTCATTCTCGCAGCGTGCAATCGATCGCCGGGCGACGCCGCAGATACTGCGCAGGCCAGCAAGCCAGCGGGGACGATTCCTGCCGACATCGGCAAGAGCGCGGACGCATTGTTTGCCAGCATCCCACGGCCGGACGCCGGTAACGACGCAGGCAATGTTCTCCTGTCCGCATACTCCGGTCCCTACGGTGGCGTGCCGCATTTCGACAGGATGGATGTTGCCGGACTCGAAGCGGCGCTTGAGGCGGGCATGGCGAGAACACTGGCGGAAATCGATGCCATTGCGAACAATCCGGAGCCACCAAATTTCGTGAATACGATCATTGCCTACGAGCGTGCCGGCGAGGATCTTGACCGCGTGTACACCTATGACGGTATCTGGGGCTCCAATTTGTCATCGCCCGAGTACCGGGCCATCGATGCCAGAATGGCGCCAAGGCTCGCCGCGTATCGCTCGAAAATTAACCAGAATGATGCGCTCTTTCAGCGTGTAAAAAGCGTGTACGAGAGTGCTGAGTTCAAGTCGCTGCCGCCGCACGAGCAGCGTCTCGTTTGGCTCACCTACGACGGTTTTGCGAGCAACGGCGCCACACTCACAGGCGAAGCTAAAGAGCGTTACGCCGCCATCAATCAGCGGCTCGCTGAGCTTTACACCGCCTTCGGCAACAACGTCCTCGCCGATGAAGAAAACTACGTGACGTACATAAACGCAGATCAGCTAGGCGGTCTCCCGCAATCATTCATCAGCGCCGCAAAAGCTGCTGCGGAAGAACGCGGTCATTCCGGCGAGTACGCAATCACGAACACGCGCTCTTCAATGGACCCGTTCCTGACCTTCTCCGACGAACGCGCCCTGCGTGAAAAAGTCTGGCGCACTTTCTACAGTCGCGGAGATAACGGCGACGAGCACGACAACAACGCCATTATTGCCGCGATCGTCAAACTGCGCGATGAGCGCGTCGCATTGCTTGGCTACGACAACTACGCTGCCTGGCGCCTGCAGAACCGCATGGCGAAAACGCCGGAGCGCGCGCTTGACCTGCTGGAGGCAGTCTGGCCTGCCGCAGTTGCACGCGTGCACGAAGAAGTGGCCGACTTGCAGAAGATTGCCGACGCCGAAGGTGCCAAACTGACTATCGAGCCCTGGGATTATCGCTACTACATGGAAAAGCTGCGCAAGCAACGCTATGCGCTCGATTCCGACGAAGTGAAGCAATATCTGCAGCTCGACAAACTGCGCGAGGCCATGTTCTTCGTCGCGGGCGAACTCTTCAACTACGACTTCGAAGCCGTTCCGGCCGGATCGGTGCCGGTCTGGCATCCGGATGTCAAAGTCTGGGAAGTCACCGACAAGACCTCCGGGGAACACGTTGGCCTCTGGTACCTTGATCCCTTCGCGCGGCCCGGCAAGCGCTCGGGCGCCTGGGCCACCAACTACCGCAGCTACCAGACGTTCAATGGCGAACAGACGCCGCTTGCCTCGAACAATTCAAACTTCGTCAAAGGCGAACCCGGCAAACCGGTCCTGATTTCCTGGGACGATGCGACAACCTTTTTTCATGAGTTCGGCCACGCCTTGCACACGCTGTCTTCGAAAGTGGCGTACCCGGGTTTGAGCGGCGGCGTGCGTGACTACACCGAGTTTCAGTCGCAGTTGCTTGAGCGCTGGTTGATGACCGATAAGGTCATTAATAACTACCTCGTTCATCATGAAACCGGCAAGCAGATTCCTGCTGAACTCGTGCAGAAGTTAAAGGATGCCGCCACGTTCAAGAAGGGTTTCGACACGACCGAGTACCTTGGCTCTGCACTTGTCGACCTGCGCTACCACATGATCGATCCTGCAGGTCTTGATCCGGATGCCTTTGAGAAAGAAACGCTAGCAGAGCTCGGCATGCCGACAGAAGTAGTCATGCGTCATCGTAGTCCGCATTTCAGCCATGTGTTCTCTGGCGAAGGATACTCGTCCGGCTACTACGGCTACATGTGGGCGGACGTTCTGACTTCGGACGCGGCCGAAGCGTTTCGCGAGGCGCCCGGCGGTTTCTACGACAAAGAGCTTGCAAAGCGTCTCGTCGATAACCTGTTCTCGGTGCGCAACGCCGTCGATCCCGCGGACGCGTATCGCGCCTTCAGGGGTCGCGATGCTGAGATTGCGCCGCTGATGCGTGATCGCGGGTTTCCGGTGCCGCAAGGGCAACGCTAAGGGTCTTTACCATTGCGCGAAATTCACGCAGTCATTATCCCTGATCCGCCAATAACCGGGCCCGCGGGCCCGGCCCTGCGCGTTGTCAGTTTTCGACGTGCACGCGCGGATCGGCACATAAGTCGTTCGATTTGAAGTTGTACTTGTAAGGCC
>JBATFU010000238.1:0-2671 GCA_049665065.1 Woeseia sp.
GTGCCGCACCGAGCGAGTTTGGCCGCAGGCCATGTCTGAGCGAATGCGGCAGCAGCGCGGGCGCGACCGATGTTGAGAAGAACGCGACCGGTGCTTCGCATAGCCTGAACTACCAGACAACATGCAAATTCTGTTGCGGCCATCACACCAGGATTTCGAACAACCACCACCACACTCAACGCCACCTATGAGGTCGCGCACGCGGCGGTGCCGCACCGAGCGAGTTTGGCCGCAGGCCATGTCTGAGCGAATGCGGTAGCGCCGCGGGCGTGACCGGTAGTCGGCAGAAAGTAGTCAGACAAAAGTTTATGAACTCTATATGCCTCTGCTGGATAGATCACCGGGATCTGCAGCCCTCGCCCATCGGGTGCCGGTAGCAGACAAAATTCTGTTCGGCACAACGAAAAAGGCCCCCAGGAATGGGGGCCTTTTGTTTGGCTGGGGGACAAGGATTCGAACCTTGGTTGGCGGAGTCAGAGTCCGCAGTCCTACCGCTAGACGATCCCCCAATAAGTTTTTCGACTTACACAACTGACCGATCAACAAGGATCAGTCCGTCGGAACCTTACGAACCCTGTGTCCGTAAGCCACCGGAGCACAACGCTCCGGGACTACAAAAGCAATTAGCGCTTCGAGAACTGGGTAGCGCGGCGAGCTTTGCGCAAACCGACTTTCTTACGCTCGACTTCACGGGCATCGCGGGTAACGAAGCCGGCTTTACGCAGGCTCGGGCGCAGCGATGCATCGTATTCCATCAATGCACGAGTCAGGCCGTGACGGATTGCGCCGGCCTGGCCGGTGGTACCGCCGCCGGAGACGGACACTTTCACGTCGAAGGTGTCGGTAAGTTTCATCAGTTCCAGGGGCTGACGCACGATCATGCGTGCAGTCTTGCGGCCAAAGAACCGATCAAGCGGACGGTCATTGACCGTGATGTCGCCTTTACCGGGCCGCAGGTAGACGCGGGCCGTGGAGGTCTTGCGGCGGCCGGTGCCATAAAACTGTGTATCACTCATCTGTTATTGCCTCTGTCCGGAAGCCACTGGGCTTCAGGCGTTAATTTCCAATTGAATAGGCTGTTGCGCGTGATGGCTGTGCTCGGGGCCGGCGAAAACTTTCAGCTTCGAGAACATTTTGCGACCCAGCGGATTGCGCGGCAGCATGCCTTTGACGGCAAACTCGATGGCCCGCTCCGGCTTCTCGTTCAGCAGCTTTTCAAGCGGCATCGATTTCAGGTTACCCACGTAGCCGGTGTAGCGATGGTACATCTTGTCTTTCATCTTGTTGCCGGTGACGCGAATTTTCTCGGCATTGACGACAACGATGTAATCGCCGGTATCAACGTGTGGCGTGAATTCCGGCTTGTGCTTGCCCCGGAGGCGACGCGCGATTTCGGTAGACAAACGACCCAGGGTCTTGCCCGTGGCATCGATCAGGTACCAGTCGCGGCGTACTTCTTCCGTCTTGGCAGAAAAGGTCTTCATTATCTTTTTAATCCAGTTGGAGTTTCGGGCGGCCGTAACAGGCTTTTCCGACCGCTTCACCGGGCAGGAATGAAGCTTTCATTCAGGCCCGGCGAAAGGCGCGAAATTCTACTTGACGCGCTGCGGCAATGCAAACCTGCAAAGGCAGCATTCCACGCGGGGACGGGGCCGAGGCTGTCGAAATTTATTCTTTTAATTTCAATGGCTTATAAAACCCTCCCGAGCAGCGCCCGGGAGGGCCGGCAATCAGAATGCGTATTCTATTGATAAAGCGCTGTAGGTATCGGTCTTTTCGGTGCCCAGCGGGACGTCGCTGTTGTTCTTGACCGTGTAGGAGGCGACGAGCGCCAATTGGTTAAGAAGGCGCGTGCGCAAGGCGGTGATCGACTCGAGGTAGGTGTTGCTGCTGCCGGATTCGACGGAAAGTTCCTGCGTGAACTGCGAAGTGTCGGTCATCTGCCAGCGATACAGTCCGCCAGCGCGCAGGATAGTGTCATTCTCGGAGGTGCCATCGCGCAGCGTTGATTGCCGGGCACCGACACCTGCTTCGATGCTCAGGTGATGCTTTTCGGTCTCGATAAGGCGCCGACCGTAACCAACGGTTTGCGAGAACTGCTGGTCGTAGCCGGAAAACAGGTCCTTGCGCCACACGAGCCGACCGAAGAGGAAATCGAACTCCGAGATGTTGTACTCGGACTTCCAGCCCAGCTTGTAAGCCTCGGCAGTAGATTGATTCGCCTCTTCCGATTTGATGGCTATTGCGTCCAGCAAATGGGCCCATTTACCTTCGGTAAAGCCGATTTCGAATTGCGAATTTAGGCTGGCACTTTCCGTGTTACCACTCGTGGCGAGGTAACCGAGTGCCGCCTTGCCGCTCCAGGCGCTCTTTTCAGCTTCAGCTGCTTCCTGAGCCTGAATTGCGGTCGCCAGCAGCAGACTCCCTGCCAGAGCTGCTGCGAATTGCCTGATCGTCATAATCTTCGTTTCCTTTTCTATACAGTCAGATTGCCGCGCCATGTCCGAATTTCAGGTCGGCCGTGGCGCAAAACGGCGGGAGTATACTGGCGGACGAACGCGACGCGAACCCTTGTAACGCTTTGTTACACAATGGCGTCAGCCGCAATTTGCGCTCCGCGGCCGCTGCCATACGGTTATAATTCGGCCATGCACAGCAGACAGCTCTCATC
>JBATFU010000239.1:0-4353 GCA_049665065.1 Woeseia sp.
CGCCCGGGCTTGGTGACCAGATCGACCGCGCAGACTGGCTGGACAAATGGCAGGGCAAGCAGGTTTTCGACGATTCCGGCCAGGTACGCATCTCGGTCGTTCGTGGCCAGGTCCAGGAAGGCAAGGATGCGATATACGAAGTAGACGGCATGTCCGGTGCGACCCTGACCGGTCGCGGCGTTACCCGATTGCTGCACTACTGGTTGGGACCAAACGGATTCGGCCCTTATTTGCAGAAATTTAATTCACAGGCGGCTCGCAATGACTGATGCCCGCAAGGTAATTGTCGATCCCATAATCGATAACAACCCGATCATGTTGCAGGTGCTCGGCATCTGCTCGGCGCTTGCGGTGACAACTTCACTGCTGCCGGCATTGTTAATGTGCGTGGCGCTAACGAGCGTCGCCGCGCTGTCGGGTGCGGCGATCAGCAGCATCCGCAATCGCATTCCGAACAACATAAGAATAATTGTGCAGATGACGATCATCGCGTCATTCGTCATCGTGGTTGACGAGCTGTTGAAAGCCTATGCGTTCGAAACCAGCAAGCAGTTGTCGGTGTTCGTTGGCCTGATCATTACCAACTGCATCGTGCTGGGTCGAGCAGAAGCGTACGCGATGAAGCACGGGCCGGGCATGAGCTTTCTCGACGGCATCGGCAATGGGCTGGGCTACAGCGTTGTGCTGCTGGCGGTGGCAACCTGTCGCGAACTGTTCGGTGCCGGCACGCTGTTCGGTTACGAAATACTGCCGCTTGCGAGCAATGGCGGCTGGTACGAGGCAAATGGCCTGATGCTGCTGCCACCCAGTGCGTTTTTTGTCATCGGCTTGCTGATTTGGGCCGTCAGATCGCTGCGACCGAAACAGGTCGAACAACCCGAGTACCAGATCCATGAAGTGCACCGTACGGAGGTGCTCTGATGGAGGCTTACGTCAACCTGTTTATCCAGGCGGCGTTCGTCGAGAACCTGGCACTGACCTATTTTCTCGGCATGTGCACGTTTCTCGCGATCTCGAAACACGTCGAAACCGCGCTTGGTCTCGGCCTCGCGGTAATAGCCGTGCAGTTCATTACGGTACCGGTCAATCACCTGATTTTCGAATTTCTTTTGAAGGATGGCGCACTGGCCTGGGCCGGTCTGCCTGACGTCGACCTCAGTTTTCTCGGGCTTGTCAGCTACATCGGCGTCATCGCCGCGCTGGTGCAAATTCTCGAGATGACGCTGGACCGTTATTTTCCGGCGCTTTATAACGCGCTCGGCATCTTCCTGCCGCTGATTACCGTCAACTGCGCGATCCTCGGCGGTTCGCTGTTCATGGTCGAGCGCCAGTACGATTTTGGCCAGAGCGTCGTGTACGGACTTGGCAGCGGCTTTGGCTGGGCAGTGGCACTGGTCGCGCTGGCCGGTATCCGTGAAAAGCTGCGTTACAGCGACGTGCCGGACGGACTGCAGGGACTTGGTATCACTTTCATAATCGTCGGCCTGATGTCGCTCGGTTTCATGGGCCTGTCGGGGATACAGCTGTGACCGGACTGCCCTCTTACGTTACGGAAGTCGGGCTTGGCATCGCCCTGTTCACGGCGATCATCGTGCTGCTCGTGCTGATTATCCTGGCAGCACGCGCGCGCCTCGTTTCCACCGGCACCGTGACGGTCGTCGTCAATGACGACAAGCAGCTGCCGATGCCCGTGGGCGTAAAACTCATGCAGGGTCTCGCGGATGCCGGCTTGTTCGTCGCGTCCGCCTGCGGCGGCGGCGGTACCTGCGGCCAGTGCCGCGTGCAGGTCCTGTCCGGCGGTGGTGCGATACTGCCAACTGAAACCTCCATGATCAACAAGCGTGAAGCAGCGGATCACCAGCGACTGTCATGCCAGGTCACAGTCAAACAGCCGATGCGCGTGCAGGTACCGGATGAAGTATTCGGCGTCAGGAAATATGACTGCCATGTCGTATCCAACAAGAATGTTGCAAGCTTTATCAAGGAACTCGTGCTCGAATTGCCGGAGGGCGAAGAGATGGACTTCCGCGCCGGCGGCTACATTCAGATCGAGTGTCCGCCACATCAGCTGCGCTTCGCCGATTTCGCAATCGATGATCGTTTCAGGGGCGAGTGGGACCGCTACAAACTGTGGCGTTATGAATCGAAGGTAAAGGAAACGACATCGCGTGCCTATTCAATGGCCAACTATCCGCTCGAGCGCGGCCTTATAAAACTCAATGTGCGCATTGCGACGCCGCCGCCCGGCGCCGACGACTCGGTCCCGCCCGGGCAGTTGTCGTCATTTATTTTCGGCTTGAAGCCCGGCGATAAAGCGACAATCTCGGGACCGTTCGGCGAGTTTTTCGCCAAAGACACCAGCAACGAAATGGTCTTCATCGGCGGCGGCGCTGGCATGGCCCCGATGCGCTCACATATTTTCGACCAGCTGAAAAGGCTGCATTCCAAACGCAAGATGAGCTTCTGGTACGGCGGCCGCAGCCTCAAGGAAGTGTTTTACGTCGAGGAGTTCGACAAACTCGCCGCCGAGAACGAGAACTTCAATTGGCATATCGCATTGTCCGAGCCGCTGCCCGAGGACAACTGGACAGGCTACGTTGGATTCATCCATAAAGTGCTGCTCGACGAGTATCTCTCGACGCATCCGACGCCAGAGGACTGCGAGTATTACCTTTGCGGTCCGCCGATGATGAACACTGCCGTCGTCAAGATGCTCGACGACCTCGGGGTGCCACGGGATCACATCATGCTTGATGATTTCGGAGGCTAGATGCAGCCGTCACTTGCAGCCAGCGCGCTGGGCCGGTTGCTGCCGGCCCTTGGCATCCTTTTGTTACTCGGCGCCTGTGGCGATAACCTGCGCACGATTGAATTGACCGGCGCCACGATGGGCACAACCTACAGCGTAAAGCTGATCGCCGCAGACGAACCTGACGGGTTGTCAGCGCAAATAGGTATGACGCTGGCTGCCATTGACGGCAGCATGTCCACCTACCTGCCCGATTCCGAGTTGTCGAAATTCAACGCAGACACGAGAACCTCCTGGATCGAAGTCTCGAACCAGCTCTGCGCTGTCATCGACCAGGCGCAGCAGATCAGCGAGCGCTCAGGCGGTGCCTTCGACGTGACGGTCGGTCCGCTCGTCAACCTGTGGGGTTTCGGTTCAGCCGGCTTCGCGGATCAGCCACCGGAACAACAGGCGATTATTGCGGCTTTGGAAATGGTTGGTTTCAGGCGGCTGCAGACTGACTGTGCTATGCCTGCACTGCGCAAGGAGATTCCGGGCCTCTACGTGGACCTGTCAGGTTACGCGAAAGGCTATGCTGTCGATCAAGTGGCTGCTTTGCTCGACGATGCCGGTATCGCTGATTACCTGGTCGAGATCGGCGGCGAGATGCGCATGCGCGGCGCAAACTTGAAGCGCGATCATTGGGCGATTGCGATTGAAACACCCACGCGCGGTGAGCGTTCCGTGCAAACAATTGTCAGGCTGACGGACTCAGCGATCGCAACCTCCGGCGACTACCGCAACTATTTTGAATACGACGGCACCGCGTATTCGCATACTATCAATCCCAGCACCGGCTACCCTGTAGCACACGACGCCGCATCGGTGACCGTTGTCGCCGACACGACCGCCTTCGCCGACGGCATCGCGACAGCTTTGCTGGTACTTGGGCCCGAGGCCGGCCTGGAACTTGCGGAACGCGAACAGATCGCGGCTTACTTTCTGCTGCGTAATGGCGATGGTATTGAAGAGCGCATGTCATCGCTGTTCGCAAGCGTGGTCCTGACACCATGAACATTGCTGTCACCTTGCTGCTGAGTTTCATCGTCATGATCGCTGTTATTGCAGCCATGGCAATTGGAGTGATGGCGGGCAGACAGCCCATCAAAGGCAGTTGCGGCGGACTTAACGGCGGCGGCTGCGAGCTATGCGGCGGCGAGTGTCCCGAAAAACCGAAACTCGAAGAGGCTTAGCCAAGAGGAATAACGATGGCTTTGAAATCCGCACTGGTCAAAGACTACATGTCAGGCAAGCTTATTACGTTCGCGCCGGACACGGACGTGCTGGATGCAATTCACGTGCTGGTACAGCAAAAAATTGCCGGCGCGCCTGTGGTCGATGATCACGGCCACCTCGTTGGCATGTTGTCCGAATTCGACTGCATGAAAGTCGTTATGACCTCTGGCTATCATGGTGAGCCCGGTGGCCCGGTATCAGACCTGATGGTCACTGACGTCAAGACCGTCGATGCAAGCATGAGTATTTTTGATCTCGCCGAACTTTTTATGACATCAGGCTATCGCAGATATCCGGTGATGAAAGAAAACCGGCTCGTAGGGCAGATC
>JBATFU010000240.1:0-1969 GCA_049665065.1 Woeseia sp.
AGATCGCGCACCGCCCGCAACACGCGTTCGCCCTGGCTACGGGCTACGTCGTTATTCATGCCGCTCGACAGGACCACAAATTCATCGCCACCAAATCGTGCCACAAAGTCTGTCGCGCGGCAGAAAACTCGCGAGAGCACAGCACCAAAACTGCGCAGGCACGCATCACCCGATGAATGCCCTAGACTGTCATTGAGCTTCTTAAAATGATCGATATCAATCATGTACAGGGACAGGCTGCCTCGATTTCGTAGCGCACGCCGCCATTCGCGGTTCAACGTAAGGTTAAACATTCGGCGATTTTGCAGACCGGTCAGCGGATCAATAGACGCAAGGCGCTGTAATTGCTTATTCAGCACTTGCAATTCAGCACCGCGTTCGCGCAGCAGGATTTCGCGGGATACCCGCGACGTCACGTCTTTCTGGATACCGATGATATGCGTCACCTGGCCAGCCGAATCTGCAACCGGTGACAAACTGAGTTCATTGTGAAACAGCTCACCATTGCGACGGTAGTTGCGCAACGTTACAAGGCAGTCTCTCCCTTCAACAATGGCCTTGCGTATTTTCGTTATGGCAGGCTGATCACGGTCGTCACCCTGCAGGAACCTGCAGTTTCTTCCCAGAACTACCTTACGGGAAAATCCGGTCATGCGCTCGAACGCAGCGTTCACGAACACCAGCGGCATATCAGGTAGACGTACATCTGAGATGGTTACGCCATCGCGGGTAGCTTCCAGCGCAGCCCTGAAAACTGCTGAATCCATATCATGCAGACGCACAGATTGGACTGCCTTGTCGCTCGTACGCAGTGATGCGACGTTCGGATTAGATTTTTCTGTACTCATGCAATCTTTGCTTCCAGCCTACACCATCGCGTTTGGGTTTTTTTCGATGGCAACTTTTTCGCAGCTGACACCCGCCCTGATTGGGCCGACCTGCGCCTTCGGCCAAAACACGATCAATGACGCAACTATCCAGCTGCGCTTTTGTATGAATCAGTTTCTGCTGTTTGCTTGCCAAATTCAGCCAAGATCTTGGTGAGCGGCTCCGGCCGACCCACTCGATAGCCCTGCGCAAAGTCAATACCCGCCTGCTTCATGCGCTGCAATATAAGGTCGTTCTCAACGTATTCCGCTACTGTGCGGGCGTTAATGACCTTGGCAATCTTGCAAACCGATTCAACAATGGCCTCTGACAGCGGGTTCTCAAGAACGTCACGAATAAACGAGCCGTCAATCTTTACGTACTGCACCGGCAAATCTTTTAAGTACGCAAAGGAACACTGCCCGGTACCAAAGTCGTCGAGTGCAAGGCGGCAACCCAGCTTGCGGAAGCGATTCAACATGTCCTGCGCACGTTGCAAATTTCGCATAATTGCCGTTTCAGTTATTTCAAAACAGAACGTATCCGGTGAGATACCGCTATCCAGTATGCAGGCCTCGACGAACTTCGGGAATTCGTCGTCCATGAGCGATTGGGTTGAAACGTTGATGCTGAAACTTGCGAGGTTGATCTCGAGCAGGTTGTCCGTCTGGCTCAACATGTTGGTAGCCGTTCGCACCACGAATCGATCAATGGAGGCCATCATCTGGTAGCGCTCTGCCGCGGACAGGAACCGTTCCGGCGAGCAGAGCTTGCCGGTTTCATCGATCATGCGCAGCAGTATTTCATAGCGTGGACGGCAGTCTTCATCCCGCAACGAGACAATGGGCTGCGCGTACAATTCGAAACGATTATCGATCAATGCGGCCTGCAGCTGACCAACCTGGTCAAGATCCTCGCGGCGCCGCATTACGCTCGCATCCAGATCGTCGAATACGACAACCTGATCGCCACCGCGGCCCTTGGCAGTGCGCGCGGCAACTTCAGCGGTATTCAAAGCACCGGAGCCGTCCTGCACCATCGACGGCATCATCGCGATACCGATGCTGGCCACAACGTCTATTACGCGGCCTTCATAGCGCGG
>JBATFU010000241.1:0-6728 GCA_049665065.1 Woeseia sp.
CGTAACCCAGTTTGAGGCCGACTTCTTCAATATGGTCGCAAAGGCCATGAAGGTAAGCTATGCAGAGGCTGCCGGCCTGCTGCTGAAAGACTGATCTACAAAACCTCGGTTCGATTCGCTGCAGGCCTTTAGCGCCAGGAGTGCCTGCCCTGCCGCCACAGGTGGCAGGGCATTAACCCATCTTCGACACTGAGCGCCGACTACACTACCCGTCGGTTGGCTGCCCGCGGCTTTTCAGCTGATTCCGGCAGCGGTCGGAACAAGCGCCGATCTGCGTTGCTCATCTGGCTCTCCATTTTCGGTAAACTGCCGATCCGCCCTTCACTAGCTCGGTAAGGCATTGCATGGAGTACAAGGATTACTACAAGGTCATGGGCGTCGCGCGCGATGCCAGCCAGGATGACGTCAAACGCGCTTATCGGAAGCTGGCGCGGAAGTATCACCCGGATGTCAGCAAGGAAGCGGATGCCGAGGCTCGCTTTAAAGAACTGGGCGAAGCCTATGCCGTGCTGCGCGATCCGGAAAAGCGCGCCGCCTACGACCAGCTCGGCGCCAGCTGGAAGCAGGGGCAGGACTTCCGTCCGCCGCCTGACTGGAACGCCGGCTTTGAATTCAGTGGCGGCGGTTTCGAGGGTGCCGACGCCGCAGCTTACAGCGACTTTTTCGAATCACTGTTCGGACAGAATTTTCGAGGTACGGCAGGGGCGCGAAGGCAAAGCGGTTTCCAGACCAGGGGCGAAGATCACCACGCCAAGGTTTTGATTAACATTGAAGACGCCTACAACGGCGCAACCCGCACGATTACCCTGAACTCGCCGACGTTCGATCGCAGCGGGCGCGTCAAGACAACGCAGCGCAGTCTGAGCGTCAAGATTCCGAAAGGCGTCAAGCAAGGCCAGCGCATACGCCTGAGTGGCCAGGGCGCGCCCGGCATCGGTGACGGTCCGGCCGGTGACCTGTACCTCGAGATCGAATTCCAGCCGCACGATTTCTTCCGCGTTGACGGCCACGATGTGTTCCTCGACTTGCCGGTAACACCGTGGGAGGCGGCACTGGGGGCAAAGGTCAAAGTACCCACGCCGGGCGGCCTGGTGGATCTGAGCATCCCCGCGGGGACGAAGTCGGGACGCCGCTTGCGCCTGAAAGGTCGTGGTTTGCCGGCGAAAACGCCCGGCGACCTTTACGTCGTGCCGAGTATCACGCTGCCACCGGCAGACAGTGAAAAAGCCAAAGCGCTGTACCGGAAAATGCAAACCGAGCTGCCGTATAACCCGCGCAGCAAGCTGGGAGTTTAGGTCGTCATGACACAGAAACCGCTGACCGGCATCGTGCTGGACGAAGAGTATGAACTCACGATTACCGAAATCTGCCAGGCTTGTGGCGGCAGCACGGAATGGCTGATCGGACTGGTCGAAGAAGGCGTCCTGCAGCCCTCCGCTGACGACGCTGACGAATGGCGCTTTCCGGCCGCCAGCCTGTCACGGGCGCGCGCGGCGTGGCGCCTGCAGCAGGACCTCGGCGTCAATCTGGCTGGCATCGCACTGGCGCTTGAAATGATGGATGAGATCGACCGGCTGCGCGCACGCCTGCAGCGCTTCGACCCTGAGAGCGGTGTGTAATAACGAGGCTATGCGGCGGTAACTGCTCCAGCCAGTCAGTTTCGGCCTGGCTGCGCGTTGAAAACGCCCGGGGTGACCCCACCTGTTTAGAGTCCGCAGGCTGCCGAGCCAGCTTACGGCCTGTCATTCCCCGATTTGGATTCCGTCATGTCAGATTCTGTACACCTCGTTTGTCCTGCCTGTGCGGCGACGAACCGTATCCCTTCCAACCGCCTTGCCGACGCGCCGCAATGTGGCAAATGCCACAAGCCGCTGTTTGCAGGCAAACCGCTCGAACTGACGAGCGATAATTTTGACAAGCACCTCACCGGCAACGACGTTGCTCTGGTTGTCGATTTCTGGGCACCGTGGTGCGGTCCCTGCATCATGATGGCCCCGGCATTCGCGGAAGCGGCCGCGGAACTCGAACCCCGCGTACGTCTCGCCAAACTCAACACGGAAGCAGCGCAGGGCATCGCCGCGCGCTTCAGTATTCGCAGCATCCCGACGATGATCCTGTTCAGGAACGGCAAGGAAATAGCGCGCCAGTCCGGCGCCATGCGCAAACCGGATATCCTGCGCTGGATAAACGAGAAGAACGCGGCGCCCGCACAGGCTCGTTGAGCCACGCAGCCGCGCTTTACGGGTATTCCTGCGGATTGACTGGCGGCAGGCACACTTCGCAATACTGGCGCAGCATTTCGACGGCAGCAGCAATTTTCTCAACGCCGGGCGGCTTCACGATGTAGCCGGCAACGTTGAGTTTGTAGGCGGACACAACATCTCGCTTGTGATCCGAGGTCGTCATGACGAACACGCGTGAGCTGGACAACGCCGGATCGGCACGCAGTTGCTCCAGCAGTTCGAGCCCGCCCATGCGCGGCATGTTGAGATCGAGCAGCATCACGAACGGTTCATGCAGTTTCTCGGCACCGTTGCTGCCGCGCAGAATATCGAGCGCATCGTACCCGTCAACCGCGTGACGAAGAGGATTGCTTAGGTTCAGGCGCCTGCAACAACGCCGCAACTTTTCGACGTCCAGTTCATTGTCCTCGACCACGAGAAACGTCGTCGCCGTACTCATCTGGCGGCCGCCATCCTGACGGCAGACGTTCCTGCAACAGCGCGCGGCCAGGTAAAGCTGAACGTCGTGCCCGCGCCTGGTGTCGACGCCACGCGGATTGAACCGCCAAGCGATTCAACCGACTTCTTGACGATCGCCAGCCCGATCCCCGTACCTTCAATCTTGTCTTTGGATTGCAGGCTCTGGAACACCTCGAAGATGCGTGCATGAAATTTCTGATCAATACCCGGACCGTTGTCCGAAACCGAGAATTCGTAGCATTCAGCTCGCGTCACGCAACGCACTTTGACGACTGCGCGTGTGGGATCATGATGATATTTGAACGCATTGCCGATGAGATTCGACATCACCTGCCCAAAGCGAACCGGGTAACTGTCAAGCGTGGGCAGCTCACCGTCCGCGACGAGCTGATGCTCGCCCACACCCAGCTCAAGCCGCTGCGTTTCGAGGACGGCATTGACATCGACAGGCGCTACCGCTTCTGCGCGGCCGCCAACACTCGAGTATTCGAGAATGCCTTTAATCAGGCTTTCCATACGGCGCGTCTGCTGCCGCAAGCGGCCAAAGTTTTTCGCCACGTCAGGATTGGCATCGGCGGAAGCCAGGTAGGTTTCCAGATCTTCTTCCAGGTACGTCGTCAGGTCGGCGATGCCGCGCAACGGCGTTTTCAGATCGTGCGAGGCGACGTATGCGAAGCGCTCGAGGTCTGCGTTGGATTCTGCCAGGGCATCCGCTTTGTGACGCAAAGCCAGCGTCATTCGGTCTGCGAAATTCAGCGTATGGCGACTGGCGCGAGACAGCATGAAGAACAAGGTCAGCAGCATCGAGTCGATCAGAAGACCACCCAGCAGGATAAAGGTTGGCTGGTTACTCGATGCCGCTGTGCGGAATGCACGGGTCGATTGAATATCAAAGGTCCAGGTTCTGCCGTACAGCTCGAGATTTATTGATTGGCGAAACAGCGGACTGATATCAAAATCACTATCCACCGACTGATTCTCGTCATAAATCACCTGCCCCTGGTCGGCGAGCGTGATGCCAACGTGCCGCTTGTCTTTATCCAGCGTACCTTCCATCAGCTTCTTCACGACGAACGGTGCGTACACCATGCCGACAAAGGATTCACGCCGCTCCGACACGGTCGCAAGTTCAGTTGATTGGTAAAAAGGCGCATAGAACAGGAACCCCGGGGTACTACCGGAATCCTGCACGAGTACGATCGGACCGGTGATTTGCGCCGTCCCGGTGTCGCGCGAGCGCTGCGCTGCCGCGTAGCGATTCGCCTCGTGGGCAATGTCGAGCCCCACAGCCTGCGCGTTCGGTGCCTCAGGCTCGATGAACACAATGGGCAACAGTTCTGGCGCTGAATGATCAGGATGCACGGAATAGCCCGGCCGCACGCTGCGCTGCCGCGCAATGTGACTTAGAACAAACTCGCGCGGTACCTGCTTGATTACCCCGATACCGTTGATGCCCGCGTACTTTTTCTCGATGTGCAGGCTGTCTGCAAAAGATCGCCATTGGTCGTAGCTGATGTCGCCACCCGCGACGTGTATTGCCGCGACGCCGCTCCATAGCGCGTCTTCGTACTTTTGCATGCGTTCCTTAACGAGTTCCACAACCTGGGTAGCCTCGCGCTCGAACCGCAGCTCGTTCTTTTCGTTAACCTGGTTTTTTGCGAAATACCAGGCAGCCAGCGTCAGCACGCCGGACAGTACGACGATCAGCCAGTGAAACCAGTGCAATCTTGCGGCACCGGCCAGGCGATCGCGTTCGGCTTCGACATCAGCAAAGTTCGCATCCATTGAGTTAGTACTCATCGAGCGGCTGCTACCGCGACGCGGGCGGGATTCAAAAAGCGGACTTGCACGACAAATTTTCCTGTTGACGCTTCACTGGGTTATCGAACCGGCGCGCGGAAACTTTAAGAAATGCGGCTTTGGCGGCGTCTGAGGCAGGGCCAGGAGGATCGCCCGCAGTGCCGAAAATACTGGCCCGTCGTAGCTATGAGACCAAGCTTTTATTATATTTATCCGTAACTTGCCGAACCGTGTCTGTCGACCACCTGGCGCGGATCAACAAAATTGCTCACTCCCGCAATAAGGGGAGCCGCACAGCAGCGAGAAACGTAAACTGACGTGCAATCCGTTTCGCCATCCCTGGAACCACCGTTATGCTGAAAAAAGCAGTGCCCATTCTCCTCATTCTCCTTTCTGCCTGGTTCGGCCAGGACTGGCTGACGGACAGCAATCCTGCGTCCAGTGCGCCAGCGGTTGTTGCCGAAACAACCCGAACTGCGAACTATCGCAGTGGCGCGCAGGTCAGCGGCACTGGCACCGTGGAACGCGTACTGGCCGACGACAATGACGGCAGTCGCCACCAGCGCTTCATCCTTAAACTCGACTCGGGAAAAACCCTGCTGATTGCGCACAACATAGACCTTGCGCCACGTATTGATTCACTGCAGCGGGGCGATGTCGTCCAGTTCTACGGGCAGTTCGAGGAAAACGAGCGAGGCGGCGTTGTGCACTGGACGCACCATGACCCGCAGGGCCATCACGAAGACGGCTGGCTGAAACACGCAGGTCGTACCTACCAATAGACAATCTCGACCGACGGCACGGCGCTACCTGACCAGCAGTCAAGACATCCGCCGGGCCCTGACGTGCCACGGCAGATTCAGACTGTTTCTGCGGTGTATCTGAGGTTACCAATCGTTACAGTGCGGCAAGCGCTTTTGCTGCAGTATCAATGGCAGTTATAGCGGGCCACCGCCTGGAGAACCGAGATGATACTGGTACCGATGCTGCTCGTTGCAAGTTATATCGGCTGGCAAATTTACAAGGACTTTACGAGCGTTGAGGCGTCTCGCCAGTTTGTGCGCATTGACTACACTGCGTCTTCACGGCGCGGCCGGCGGCGCTAGCTAATAGTTTGCAGTGCCCGGCGCAGGGAACTACCTGCAGCAAGACCCCCGGTGCAAAGTCCGTGATAATGTCACCATCCGGATGACAGGACCTTGCATGAGCCACGATCTCGAACGCTACCACCGCCAGATGCTGCTCCCCGGTTTTGGCGAAGCAGGCCAGCGCCGACTGCTTGGCTCGACCGCGCTGATCCTCGGCTGCGGTGCACTTGGCACCGTGGTCTGCGACATGCTCGCGCGCGCCGGCGTCGGCCATCTCGTCATCGTCGATCGCGACTTTATTGAGCTTTCCAACCTGCAACGCCAGGTCCTGTTTGACGAACAGGATGTCGCCGATGCGATCCCCAAGGCAGAAGCCGCGAAACGCAAAATCTCCCGAATCAATTCCGAGGTGCGCGTGACGGCTGTCGTCGCTGACGTTAATCACGGAAATATCGCGCGCCTTGCGGAAGGCGTCGACGTTATCGTCGATGGGCTCGATAATTTTGAAACGCGTTACCTGGCCAACGACATCGCGGTGCAGAAGGGTTTGCCGTACGTTTACGGCGGCGCGGTCGGCACCGTAGGCATGGCGCTGCCGATTCTGCCGCACACAGCGAGCAATGATGCGCCCTGGGAAACGCTGGCCGGCGGCAGTCGTGCAACGCCCTGCTTCCGCTGCCTGTTTGAGGAAGCGCCGCCGCCCGGCACGAGCCCGACCTGCGACACGGTGGGTGTCATCGGTCCGGCCGTTGCGATCATCGCCAACTTCCAGGTTGCCGAAACGCTCAAGATCCTGACCGGCAACTTCGCGCGATTGTCGACAACAATGTTGAACATTGACCTGTGGTCGAACACCTTCACACAGCTAAAGGTCGCTCGCGCCTGGGACGAAGGCGATTGCCCCTGCTGCAAACATCGGAAATTTGAGTACCTCGATGGCAAAGCAGGGTCGCGCAGCACGACGCTTTGCGGCCGCGACGCGGTGCAGCTAACACCGCGGCAAACCGGTGCCGCGACAAATCTTGGCAGGCTCGCAGAGCGACTGCGCGAACATGGCAATGTTCGCGTGAATGAGTTCATGCTGCGCGCAACGCTGCAAGACAACGACAAGCCTTACGAACTGACGCTGTTTCCCGAT
>JBATFU010000242.1:0-10498 GCA_049665065.1 Woeseia sp.
ATGTTGGCATGGTCATGCACCTGTCGCGTGTCTACGACCTGCCGCTGTCGCGCAGGGAAGCGGGTTCGCTGGTATCGGTTATTGCCGCTGAAGCAGCAGCGCTGATGGGCACCGTCTGGGCGCTGCATTTTTTGTCGAGCGCGTTAAAGGTCGGGACACTTGGCCTGTCCACGATACTGACGGCGGGCGCGCAGGGCGCCATTGCCTGGTACAGCACCTACCTCGTTGGCCGTGTCGCAGGCGAATACCTCGGTAAAGGCAAATCCTGGGGCGATGGCGGACCGAAACAGGTTGTCACTGAAATTCTCGACAGTTTGAAAAACGAATCCGTACTGGACGAAGCGCGGCGCGAGATTCGCGCGCGGCTTGGCCTGGCAAACAGCTGAGGCCGTGGCCGCCAAAGAGGCAAACTTCGATCGTGAGGCACGCACTCGCCGCATCCTCGCAACTATCCGCGATGTGCCGGCAGGCTGCGTTGCGACTTACGGTCAGATAGCGGGTCTTGCCGGAATCACCAACGGTGCACGGCAAGTCGGTCGCGCGCTGCGCGAGCTGCCGCCGGGCAGTGACGTGCCGTGGTATCGCATCGTCACGGCATCCGGGCGACTGGCCTTTGCCATCGGCAGCGAGCCCTGGCGCCGCCAGCAGCGCGCGCTGCAAAAAGAAAGCGTCATCCTGAAAAATGACCGGGTGGAGATGCGCCGCTACCAGTGGCAGCCGGATCTCGATGAAATTCTCTGGAAGCCGTCTGACGCCTGGGACTGATGCAGTAATTCTCGCAAGCAAAGTTCGTGGGCGTGATGACCGGCCAACTGTGCCAACGCGCCTGTGCCGCGCGCACAGGCCCTTGCAATTGCAATGATTGTGCACGGCGACAGGACGCGCAGGGCAGTGCGCAAAGCCGGCTCGCAAGCGACATGGCGACGCAAAAAAAAGTGATAAAGATTCAGCGGAAAGCAGCATCTGCGCGGTGCAGACGATTAGAATAGGCGTCACCGCGCGGACGCGCCTTATTGCAGGCGTCCTGCGTTATTGATCAAGGCAAGGTCTGGGAAATGACTAACAACAATAACAACATGCCCGCCGTCATATTTTCGCACGGACAGGAAAGCGGGCCCTGGGGAACCAAGATCAGGCGCATGGCAGAGGCGGTACGAGCGCTCGGCTGTCGTGCAGACAGCATCGATTACCAGGGCATTGCCGATCCCACGGCGCGCGTCGCGAAACTGCTCGCAGCGTGTCGCGAATCAGATGAGCGCCTGGTGCTGGTTGGTTCCAGCATGGGCGGTCACGTTGCCACTGCGGCGGCAGAGCCTTTGAAGGCCTTGGGATTATTCGTGCTGGCGCCGGCCTACTACATGCCGGGTTATGAATCCTTGACTCCAGAGCCGCCCAGCATGCCTTTTACGATTGTGCACGGCTGGCGCGACGATGTGGTGCCGGTCGCGAACAGTATTCGCTACGCGGAACAGGCCCGCGCCACCTTGCACGTTGTGGATGGCGATCACAGGCTTACTGACAACATTGAAGAAATCAATCTGTACCTCGTGCAATTCCTGCGGCGTCTCGTCGCCTGATTCAAGGAGTGACAATGAAAACTCTCTTACTGACAGGAATCTTGCTGCTCGCTGCCTGCGGCAGTGCCAACGACGAAAACAGTAAGGCACCCGAGGCCGCGCCGTTCGATGATCTGACCGGGACGATCGACAAAGCGAACGCGGTGGAACTTGAGCTGCAGGAGCAAAAAGAACGCATGGACCGTGCCCTGCGGGAAGCGGAAGAGGCGACTGAGCCGCAGCCTTAGCATTGGGTGCCCGCTAGCGGGCAACGCCGCGCTGTGACTTGAGCTACCATCGCCCGCCTATGAATATCACCAAGACGCTGTTGCGGCCGTTCTATCTGCTGGCTGGCAAAATCTTCAGCCTGTGGGCACGACCCGCTGTGCAGCCCGAGGTGCCGGCAGAGCTGCTGCAGGATCACAACGGGGCGATTTGTTACGTTCTGGAAAGCGGCGGCCTTGCGGACAAACTCGCGCTTGAGCGCATCTGTCGCCTGCATGGCCTGCCAGCGCCGTCCGACTCACTGAATTTTGCGGGTCTTCAGGAACCGAGTAGCACCGTCGTGCTGCGCCGCCGGCGCGGCATCATCATCCGCACGCTGCAGCCTTCCGGATCTGCACGTCTGCGGCGCCTGGTTGACGCGGCGCTGCTGCACAAGGATCTTGCAATCACGTTTGTGCCCGTCGCGATTTACTGGGGCCGATCGCCGGATAAGGAACGTTCGTTCTTCAAGCTGCTGTTCTCCGAGAACTGGGATGTCGCGGGCCGCACTCGCAAACTGTTTGCGACCATGCTGCACGGACGCAATACCTTGCTGCGTTTCAGCGAGCCTTTCAAATTGTCGGCGATCGTCACGGACGATCTCGACGCAAGCGTCGCCTGGCGCAAGGTGTCGCGCATCCTGCGGGTGCATTTCCGGCAGCGGCGCACGGCAACGGTTGGGCCTGATCTTTCGCATCGGCGCACGCTCGTCAATGTGGTACTGCGCGATCCGCAGGTGCAAAAAGTTATCGCTGCAGAGGCGGGCGACGACGCGCGCAAACTCGAAAAGGCCAAACAGAAAGCACGTGACTACTCGCGTGAGATTGCTGCGCATATTTCTTACCCGACCATTCGTATCGTCGAGCGCTTTCTCGGCTGGTTGTGGAATCGCATTTACGATGGCATTGAGCTGCATCACGTCGAACGTTTGCAGGCGGTCGCGGAAGACAAGGAAGTGGTCTATGTGCCCTGCCACCGCAGCCACATCGACTACCTGCTGCTCGGTTTTATCGTTTACCACCAGGGCCTCAGCATTCCGCACGTCGCGGCCGGCATCAATCTGAACATGCCGGTGATCGGCGCGATCCTGCGGCGCGGCGGCGCATTTTTCCTGCGCCGCAGCTTCAAGGGCAATCGCCTGTACGCGGCCGTGTTCAACGCCTATATGCACCAGATCCTGGTGCGCGGGCATTCGATCGAATATTTCATTGAAGGCGGCCGCAGCCGCACCGGGCGCCTGCTGCAGCCGAAAGGCGGCATGCTGGCGATGACCGTGCAGTCCTACCTGCAGGATCCGCGCCGCTCCGTCGTGTTTGTGCCGGTGTACTTCGGCTACGAGAAGCTGATCGAAGGCGATTCCTTCATTCGCGAACTGAGCGGCGAAGCCAAAAGCAAGGAATCCGTTGCCGGACTGGTGCGCAGCGTTCGTTCGCTGCGTGACAATTTTGGCAAGGTGTACGTCAACGTCGGCGAGCCGATCGAACTCGAACCGCTGCTGGACAAGGTCAGCAAGGACTGGCGCGAACAGGGCGAGGCGAGTGACGAACGCCCCGCCTGGCTGCCCGACGCGATCAACGAGCTGGGCGGTCGCATCATGAGAGGCGTCAACTCCGCGGCCGCGGTCACACCGATCAGCCTGCTGGCCACTGCGCTGTTATCGACGCCGAAGCAAAGCATGGGTGAGATCGAGCTGGAACGGCAGATACAGCTCAGCATCGACCTGCTGAAACGTTTTCACTATTCGGAACTGGTTACGCTGCCGGACTGGACAGCGGCTGAGATCATTGCGCACGGCGTGCGGCTTGGCGTGATTTCGCGCACGCGCCACCCGCTCGGCGATGTGATTCGCATGCAGGAACGCGATGCCGTGCTGATGACCTACTTCCGCAACAATGTTCAGCACCTGTTTGCGTTGCCGGCCAGTATCGCCTGCTGTTTCATCCAGGGCCGGCGTCTGCCGCACACGGAGCTGCAGCGGCTCGTGCGCCTTATCTACCCTTTCATGAAGCAGGAGCTCACGCTGAAGTGGGAGTTCGGCAGCATTGATCATGTCACCAGTGAGGCCGTTGAGTCCCTGATCGATCTTGGCCTGCTGACCCGCGACAGCCAGGTGCTGGTGCGACCGCCAGCGGGCTCCGGCAGGGCGTTCCAGCTGTTGATGCTGGGACAGGCGATGGTGCCAATGCTGCAGCGCTTCTACCTTGTTATTGCACTGCTGGTGCGCAACGGCTCGGGCACACTGACGCGCGGTTCACTGGAATCACTGTGCCAGCAAAGCGCGGAGCGGCTGTCAATGATCTACGGTCTGCATTCGCCGGACTTTTTCGACAAGGCCTTGTTCCGCGATTTCATCGCGAAGCTGCGAGACCAAGAGGTGCTGCGCCTGAACATCGAAGGCAAGCTGGCGTTCGACGATGACATCACGCGGATCGGCGAAGACGCACGGCTCGTGTTGGGCGAGGAGATTCGCCATAGTATTCTGTCGCTCACCTTTTCTGACGTGGTCGAAGAGGAATAGCCAGAGTCGCGGGTTTTGCCTTGATCAACGTCGTTTCCTTTTACCGTTTTGTCGACATCGACGCGCCTGCCGTGCTGCGCGACGAGCTGCAGTCACTGTGTGCCGCCAGGGATTTGCTGGGCACCGTCCTGCTGGCCGAGGAGGGCATCAACGGCACGCTGGCCGGTTCGGCCGCAGCGGTTCGCGAGGTCTTCGCCTGGCTGCAAGACGCGCTGGGACTGCGTGGCCCGATCGATGCGCGCTGGACGGAGGCGGAACTCGCACCGTTTCGACGCCTGCGCGTCAAGGTCAAGAACGAGATCGTGACGCTGGGTCGGCCGGATATACGGCCGCAGCAGCACACCGGCAAGCATGTCTCGCCTGCTGAATGGAACGCGCTGCTCGCCGTTCCCGACGTGCTCGTGATCGACACGCGCAATCACTATGAGATTGAAGTGGGCAGCTTTCCGGGCGCCGTAGATCCGGGTACCGACAGCTTTCGTCAATTTCCGAAGTTTGCCGAGTCCGTCGCCGGAACCGCACGCGATCGACCCGTTGCAATGTTCTGCACGGGCGGCATTCGCTGCGAGAAAGCAAGCGCACTGATGCAGGAACTCGGTTTTAAGGATGTGTACCAGTTACAGGGCGGGGTGCTGAACTACCTCGCCAGCGTTGATCAGGAACAGAATCGCTGGAACGGCGAGTGTTTCGTGTTCGACAGCCGCGTCGCGGTCGATCGTGACCTTGCAGAAGGCGGCTACGAGCAATGCCATGCCTGCCGACGACCGCTGTCCTCGGCTGACATCGAGTCGCCGGACTATCGCGAAGGCGTGTCCTGCCCGCAATGCATCAATGAACTTGAGAGTGACAGGGCAGAGCGGCTGGAAGAGCGGCGACGCCAGGTGCAGCTTGCGCGCGAGCGGGGCGAGATGCACATCGGCGCACAGCAGTCACAAAAGAAGTGACGTATCGCGGGGTTGATCGATCAGGTATTCGGAACTCAGGCGTCGAGATCAGGAATGATGTCGCTTTCGAGTCGCGTGATCATGTCTTTCAGAATCAGCCGGCGTTTCTTCAGTCGCCGAATGCGCAGCTGGTCAACCAGCGGGTCGTGCGAAAGGCGATCGATAAGGTCGTCGAGATCGCGGTGACTGATGCGCAGTTCTCGCAACCTGCCGTATTCGCAAAAAGTTTCAGTGTCGATCTTGTCGGTCATTGAAAGTAACTGCGAAGCATCAGAAGAGTTGCCAATACTAGCCTAACGGGAATGGTCTTGCGTAGCTGCGATCAGCGCCAGCCAGTCTCGGTCGCGCGGCCCCAGCACCATGAAATGCGGGTTCAGCATTTCGGCTTTCGAATTATATAGCAGCGGCTTGCCATCGAGGCAAAGCACTTCGCCGCCCGCCTGTTCGACCACGGCCTGTGCGGCCGCCGTATCCCATTCCGAGGTCGGACCGAGCCGCGGGTACAAATCCGCGCCACCTTCGGCCACTCGGCAAAATTTTAACGAACTGCCCATTGGCAGCAGTTCGTAGTCGCCGACCGCCGCCAGAAACGCGTCAAGGCTGCTGCCGCGGTGCGAGCGGCTGCCGACGATGCGCGGCTTTGCGGCGCTGCGCGCGGCCACCGCGATCTCTGCAAACGGACCACCTGCTTCACTGCGCCTTGCGCCGTAGCCGACCGCTGCCGCATAGGTCAGGTCAAGGACCGGCACGTAGACGACCCCCAGCACCGGCCGGTGGTTGTCGATCAGGGCAATGTTGACAGTGAACTCGCCGTTCTTCTTGACGAACTCGCGCGTGCCGTCGAGCGGGTCGATGAGCCAGTAACGCGACCAGCTGCGGCGTTCGGCGAAGTCGGCGAGGCCGCCCTCTTCGGAAATCAGCGGCAGGTCTGGCGTCAGCGACCGCAGCCCGGCGCTGATTATGTTATGTGAGGCGAGGTCAGCCTTGGTCAGCGGCGAGTCGTCGGCCTTGTCTTCGACCGCAAAGTCGGTCTCATAGATCTCGAGGATGGCCGCGCCGGCGCGATGCGCGAGTTCTACAATCGGTTCTATCAATACTTTGGGTGTCATCGCAGTCCTGATTTGCGTGGCCTGTCTCGCGGCAGTATAAAGCATCGGCCGCAGACAGGCGCAGGGGCCCGATCGATCCGTATGAATACACGCGTTGCTTTAAAGAACTGTGAGACGCTGATGCTGGACATGGACGGCACCCTGCTGGACCTCGCGTTCGACAATTACATGTGGCTGACGCACATCCCCGCAGCCTATGCAAAAGCGCGCAGTCTGCCTGACGACCAGGCTCGCAAAGAGCTGTATGCGCAATTTCACAGCATGCGCGGCCAGCTCGAATGGTATTGCCTCGATCACTGGAGCGATCGGCTCAAGCTCGACATCGTCGGTTTGCATCACGCAGAGCGCGCGCGTATTGGCTGGTTGCCGGGTGCGCGCGAATTTCTGGAGAACGTGCGGGGCGAAGGTATGCGCGTGCTGCTCGTGACGAATTCGCACCGCGATACGCTGGATCTCAAGTCAGAAGCGACCGGCATCGCACGCTATTTCGACGAAGTCTACACGGCGCATGATTTTGGTTTTCCGAAAGAACGTCGGGAATTCTGGGAAACGCTGGCACAAAAGGAGCGCTTCAATCCGCGTTCGACGATGTTTGTTGACGACACGGAGCCGGTGCTCGCCAGCGCACAGAGCTATGGCGTGCAGCATGTCGTCAAGATCAGCAAGCCGGATACGACCCGCGAGTTGCGGCCCAGCGAGGCCTTTCCGCACGTCGAAGGCGTGCGCAATCTGCTGGACTAGCGCGGTGCCCCTCTGGAGCTAGCGGCGCGCCCGCGACGAACCGCCACCGCCACCACTGCGTCGCGACTTGCCACCCGTGCCGGACTTCTTGCGCGGTCGCGGTGCCGGTCGTTTCAGTTTGGGCAGCAATGCGTGGTCGTAGTTGGCGACAGGAATCTTGTGGCCGATATAGTCTTCGATATCCGGCAGCGATTCGACGTACGTCTCGCAGCCGAAACTGATTGCGTCGCCCGCGGCGCCGGCGCGCGCGGTGCGGCCGATGCGATGCACGTAATCTTCCCGATCATTAGGCAGGTCGTAGTTGATGACGTACTGCACGTCCGGTACGTGCAGGCCGCGTGACGCGACATCCGTGCCGATCAGTACCTGCAGCTCACCGCTCTGAAAGCGCTTCAGCATGTTCTGCCGTTTGTTTTGCGGCACATCGCCGGAGATGGCCAGCGCATTGATGGCATTTTCCTGCAGGTAAGCCTGCACTTTCTCGGCATCGCGCTTCATGTTGACGAACACCATGATGCGGCCGGCGCCCATTTCGCGGATCAGGCCGACCAGCAATGGCAGCTTGTCTTCGTTCGCCGGAAAGAAAATGGCCTGGCGCACACGGTCGGCCGTCATCTTGTCTGGCTCGACGCGAATCAGCTCGGGCTCGTTCATGTGCTCGTAGGCGAGTTCCATGACGCGCTGCGACAGCGTTGCAGAGAACAGCATGTTGAGACGCTGGTCAGGCGGCGGCAGTTTGCGCAGCAGGTAGCGAATGTCCTTGATGAAGCCGAGATCGAACATGCGATCGGCTTCATCGAGAATGGCGACCTGCACTTCATCCAGGCGAAACACACCCTGCTTGTAATAATCGATGATGCGGCCCGGCGTGCCGACAAGCATGTCGATGCCATCCTGAATGGTGCGGCGCTGCTTTTCGTAATCGGTACCGCCATAGGCCAGGCCAATCTTGAAGCCGGCATGCTTGCCGAGGTCTTCTGCATCGGCAGCAATCTGTACGGCGAGCTCACGCGTCGGCGCGAGAATAAATGTCCGCGGCTGTTTTTGTGCGTCGCTGTCCGGTCGCGGCACGTTCAGCATGCGCTGGAACGCGGCGATCAGGAACGCGGCGGTCTTGCCGGTACCGGTCTGTGCCTGGCCAGCAACGTCTTTATTATCGAGTGCGAGCGGTAAGGTCTGGGCCTGGATGGGCGTACAGAATTCGAAACCAGTGGCTTTGATGCCGGCGCGCAGGTCGGGATGCAGGTCGAGGGAATCGAAACGCAGGTCGCTCAGGTGATTATCGGTCATGGGGCTCCGTGCAGGATTTTGGCATATGGGGGTTGCAAATTGCTTCGTTAAGCGGTCAACTTGTGGCAACTCGACGCGACAGTCGTCGCACCTGCCAGTTTTGCCATCAACGAATTCCAATAGATGCCGCGCTAAAGCTGCGACATATTGCCTGATTGAAAGGGCAGCGTCATCCACTTTGCGAAGCCTGTGTCCCACTACGTGGTGTTTCCAGGCTTTGCTAATAAGCCAACCAGACCCAGCCAACATTGGAGGTATATGCCGGTGAGCGACAAGATTGTGCACACCAACGACGGTGATTTCGAAACGGATGTATTGAAGTCAGCGAAGCCCGTTTTGCTCGATTTCTGGGCAGAATGGTGCGGCCCGTGCAAGATGATTGCGCCATTGCTGGACGATATTGCGGAAAGCTATGCGGACCGCATGACCGTCGCAAAACTGAATATCGACGAGAATCCGGGCACGCCACCAAAGTTCGGCATTCGCAGTATTCCAACCTTGATGCTGTTTAAAGACGGTGAAGTTCACGCCCAGAAAATGGGCGCGATGTCGAAGTCGCAATTAACAGAGTTTTTGGACTCTAATCTGTGAGAGGGTACTTGGGTAATCAAACGCGAAGCCGACCAAACGCGCCGGCAAAATCTAAAAATTCGGGAAACCAGGGCAATCGGCGTCGCCGCAACAAGCGGCACGATTCACCGGAGTATCCAGACGACGGTGACAACCTGGAGGTAATTTCTCCGGACCAGCTCGAACTCACGAAAAACGCGATGAACCTGACGGATCTCAAGAACCGTCCGGCCGCCGATCTCGTCGAGCTGGGCACATCCCTCGGTCTCGAAAACCTGGCGCGTTCGCGCAAACAGGACATTATTTTTTCCATTCTCAAGGCCCACGCCAAGAATGGTGAAGATATTTACGGCGACGGTGTGCTGGAGATTCTGCAGGACGGCTTCGGCTTTCTGCGGTCCTCTGACAGCTCCTATCTTGCGGGGCCTGATGACATATACGTCAGCCCCAGCCAGATACGGCGCTTCAACCTGCGCACCGGCGACACCGTCAGCGGCCTGATTCGTCCGCCGAAGGAAGGCGAGCGTTATTTCGCGCTGCTGAAGGTCGGCCAGATCAACCACGATGCGCCAGAGAACGCGCGCAGCAAGGTGCTCTTTGAGAACCTGACACCGCTGTTTCCACGCAATCGCCTGAAGCTCGAGCAGGGCAACGGTTCCACCGAAGACCTGACCGCGCGCATCATCGACATGGTGGCGCCGATCGGCAAAGGCCAGCGCGGCCTGATCGTCAGCCCGCCGAAAGCCGGTAAGACGATGCTGCTGCAGAACATTGCCTCGGCAATCTCGGCCAACAATCCCGACTGCGACCTGATCGTGCTGTTGATCGACGAGCGTCCCGAAGAAGTCACCGAGATGGCGCGCACCGTGCGCGGCGAAGTCGTGTCATCGACCTTCGATGAGCCTGCAAGCCGCCACGTGCAGGTGGCCGAAATGGTTATCGAGAAAGCGAAGCGACTGACCGAGCACAAGCGCGACGTCATCATCCTGCTGGATTCGATCACGCGTCTCGCTCGCGCCTACAACACCGTCGTGCCGTCATCGGGCAAGGTACTAACGGGTGGTGTTGACGCGAACGCATTGCACCGACCGAAACGTTTCTTCGGCGCTGCGCGTAACATCGAAGAAGGCGGCAGCCTGACGATCCTGGCGACCGCACTCGTCGATACCGGCTCGAAGATGGACGAAGTGATCTACGAGGAGTTCAAAGGCACCGGCAACATGGAAATCCACCTGGACCGCCGTATCGCCGAGAAGCGCGTATTCCCGGCGATCAACATCAACCGCTCCGGCACGCGCAAGGAAGAGCTGCTGACCGAACCGGAAGAGCTGCAGAAGATGTGGGTGCTGCGCAAGGTGCTGCACCCGATGGACGAACTCGCGGCAATCGAGTTCCTGCTGAACAAGCTGCAGGACACGAAAACCAACGTGCAGTTCTTCGAGGCGATGAAGCGCTAGGCCGATCGCGCGCATCTGCGAAAAATATCGGCCGCAATAGCAGCCGTGT
>JBATFU010000243.1:0-5174 GCA_049665065.1 Woeseia sp.
GAGACCGATTACACCGAGCGTGCGACCGGGCAATTCGAAACCTACGAACTGCTTTTTGCCGGCCTCGACCGCTTTCGACAGTGCGTCACCGGTCTCCGTCAGGCCTTTAACATACTCCGCCGCATCGCAAATATTGCGCGCCGCCAGGAGCAGGCCGGCTACCGCGAGCTCTTTGACCGCGTTCGCATTGGCACCGGGCGCATTGAATACCGGGATGCCGCGCTCGCTCATCGTCTGTACGGGAATATTGTTGACACCCGCACCGGCGCGGCCAATGGCGGTCACCGACTCGGGAATGGTCATGCTGTGCATATCCTGCGAACGCAGGATGATCGCATCTGGCTGACTGGCCTCTGATGAAACTTCATAGCGGTCGCGCGGCAGTCGCCTTAAACCGGCTGCGGCAATATTGTTTAGCGTAAGTACTTTATGCATGTTGTGGGGATTACCAAGAATTGAAATGAATTGATCAGGCGCGCGAGCGTTCGAAGTCACGCATGAAATCTATCAGGGCATCGACGCCGGCTTCCGGCATCGCGTTGTAAATCGAAGCCCGCATGCCACCGACCGAGCGGTGTCCTTTCAGGTTTGTAAGCCCGGCTTTTTCTGCACGGCTCAGGAATTCGCCATCCAGACCGGAGTCTTCCAGCACGAACGGGACGTTCATCCACGAGCGGGCGTCTTTTGCCACCGGATTGGAATAGAAATCAGATGCATCGATTGCCGCGTACAGCTTGCTCGCTTTCCGATCGTTCAGCTTGCCCATCGCATCCAAACCACCCTGCTTCAACAGGTGATCGAACACGAGGCCGGCAACGTACCAGGCAAATGTCGGCGGCGTATTGGTCATCGAACCCGATTCGGCGAACGCCCGGTACGTGAGCAGGGTCGGCAGGTCAGCGCGGCCGCGTTCCAGCAAGTCGTTGCGAATAATGACAAGCGTAAGTCCGGCCGGGCCAATGTTTTTCTGCGCACCTGCGTAGATCAAACCGAAACGACTGACGTCGATCGGGCGCGACAGGATAGTGCTCGACATGTCGGCGACCAGCGGGACATCGCCCGTTTCCGGCACGAAGTGGAACTCCACGCCACCAATGGTTTCGTTGGGTGTGTAGTGCAGAAACGCGGCATTGTCAGTCAGCTGCCAGTCGGCAAATTCAGGAATATTGGTGTGGGCGCTCTCAGCGCTGCTCGCCGCAACGTTCACAGTGCAAAACCGGGATGCCTCAGCGATCGCTTTTTTCGACCAGCTGCCGGTTTGCACGTAGTCGGCAGTATCGGACTGTTGCGCGAGGTTCAGCACCGTCATCGCAAACTTCAGGGTTGCACCACCCTGTAAAAACAGCACGCTGTAGTCGTCCTCGATGCCGAGCAACTTGCGCAGGTCCGCTTCCGCTTTCTCTGCAACGGCCATGAATGCCTTGCCGCGATGGCTGACTTCCATAACGGACATGCCGCCGCCCTGCCAGTCGGGGATGTCATTGCGAATTTGGTCGAGCACAGCGTCAGGCAGCGCGGCAGGGCCGGCGCTGAAATTAAAAACACGGGACATTCTGGGGGGCTTCCTTGAGGTATTCGTCGCGGGTGAAGTTGGCAAAGGCGCGAGTCTAGCGGATTCTTCTGGCCGCTATGTTACGTCCGAATCGATTTCACCCGCGCTAGGCGTCGTCGTCTTCAGAGTCAGCCTCGATGCGGGCCAGCCCGACGAGGCGGCTGCCGGTCTCGACGCGGATCAGCCGGACGCCCTGCGTATTGCGGCCTATGACAGAGATATCGCTGACGGGCGTTCGAACCAGCGTACCGGTGGCGCTGATCAGCATGATTTCGTCATCTTCACGCACCTGAACTGCCCCAACGGTGCGGCCATTCCGGTCGGTTGTCTGGATCGCGATGACGCCCTGGCCACCCCGGCCCTGGGTCGGGAACTCGCCGATATCGGTGCGCTTGCCGTAGCCATTCTCGGTGGCGGTCAGCACTTTGCCGTCGCCGGCGATCAGCAGGCCGATGACCTCGTGATCGCCATCGAGCTTGATGCCGCGCACACCGGCGGCGCCGCGGCCCATGGGCCGCACGTCGGTCTCGCGGAAGCGAATCGCCTTGCCGTTGCTCGCAACCAGCAGGATCTCCTGGTTGCCGTCGGTCAAAGCGACGTCAACGAGATGGTCCTCGCGCAGGTCGATCGCGATGATGCCGCTGGTGCGCGGCCGCGAGAACTGGCTGAGCGGCGTTTTCTTGACGGTGCCGCCGCTCGTCACCATGAAGACGTAGCGGTCTTCGAGGTATTCGCGAATCGGCAGCACTGCGTTGATGCGCTCGCCGGCGGCCAGTGGCAACAGGTTGACGATCGGTTTGCCGCGCGAACCGCGACTTGCCTGCGGGACCTGGTACACCTTCAGCCAGTACATCTTGCCGAAGCTCGAGAAGCACAGAATCGTGTCGTGCGAATTGGCGATCAGCAGCTTGTCGATGAAGTCTTCGTCTTTGACTTTGGTCGCCGAACGCCCGCGCCCGCCACGCTTCTGCGCCTGGTAGTCGTCGATAGGCTGCGACTTGGCGTAACCACCGTGCGACAGGGTAACGACGACCTCCTCTTCCGGGATGAGGTCTTCTTCTAGCAGGTCACTGTGATCCTGCACGATTTCCGTGCGGCGCTCGTCGCCGTAAGCATCGCGAATCTCAACCAGCTCTGCGCGGATTACGCGGAGCAGCTCGTCGGGGTCCGAAAGTATTATCGAATACTCTTTAATTTTTTCTAATATTTCTTTGTATTCATTGATAATTTTCTCTTGTTCCAGGCCGGTCAGGCGGTGCAGGCGGAGATCGAGAATCGCCTGCGCCTGGACCGCTGACAGGCGGTACTGACCCTGCGCCAGCCCGAAGCCCTCTGCGAGGTGGTCGGGCCGTGTGTCGGTCTCACCGGCACGCTGCAACATGTCGCTGACGGCACCCGGCGACCAGGTTCGTGCAACGAGCTGCTCTTTGGCCTCAGCCGGCGACGGCGATGCCTTGATCAGCGCAATCACCTCGTCGATGTTCGCCAGCGCAACGGCCTGGCCTTCGAGGACGTGCGCCCGGTCGCGCGCCTTGCGCAATTCGAAAATGGTGCGGCGCGTAACGACCTCACGCCGGTGCGACAGGAATGCCTCAAGAATCTGCTTCAGATTCATCAGCTTCGGCTGGCCCTCGTGCAGGGCAACCATGTTGATCCCGAACACGCTTTGCAGCGGCGTCTGCTTGTAGAGGTTGTTAAGCACGACCTCGCCCACTTCACCGCGGCGCAGCTCGATCACAATCCGCATGCCGTCCTTGTCCGATTCGTCACGCAGCTCGGTAATGCCCTCGATGCGCTTTTCCCGGACGAGATCCGCAATCTTTTCGATCAGGCGTGCCTTGTTTACCTGGTAGGGCAATTCCGTGACGATGATCGCTTCTTTGCCACGCTTGTCCACCGGGTCGATGCGTGCTTTGGCCCGCATGTGCACGCGGCCGCGGCCGGTACGGTAGGCGGCATATATGCCCTGCGCGCCATTAATAATGCCGGCGGTAGGGAAATCCGGCCCGGGAATCACTTCCATCAACTCGCGCAGCTCGATCGCCGGGTCTTCAATAATCTTCAGCGCCGCGTTGATGACCTCGGTCAGGTTGTGCGGCGGGATATTCGTCGCCATGCCGACGGCGATTCCTGAGGAGCCGTTGACGAGCAGGTTCGGGAAGCGCGTCGGCATGACCGACGGCTCGGACTCGGAACCGTCGTAGTTCTCGACGAAATCGACCGTTTCCTTCTCGATATCGGCGAGGATTTCGTGCGCGATCTTCGACATGCGCACCTCGGTGTAACGCATGGCAGCCGGCGCGTCGCCGTCAACCGAGCCGAAGTTGCCCTGCCCGTCGACCAGCATGTAGCGCATCGAAAACGGCTGCGCCATGCGGACGATGGTGTCGTACACAGCCGAATCGCCGTGCGGATGGTATTTACCGATTACGTCACCGACGACGCGAGCCGACTTCTTGTATGGCTTGTTGAAGTCATTGCCCAATACGCGCATCGCGTGCAGGACGCGGCGATGCACGGGTTTCAGGCCGTCACGAACGTCCGGCAGCGCGCGGCCCACGATCACGCTCATCGCGTAATCGAGGTACGACTGCTGCATCTCAGCCTCGAGGCTGACGGACAAAATTTCCTTGGCTACTTCAGACATCGTCGCTCACAACTCATGGGCGGTCCCGTTCACAAGGAGCGGAATCGCGACCTTCTTTTCGTGGAATTATCCAGAGATTTTTGTTGGCTTTGCCGGGTTCCGAAACGCGTCATTCCCGCGCCTTTTTCGGTGTCGGGATGATACCACAGCACGCCGCTAAACCATATGTTTTAAGGGACTTTTCCAGCCTCCAGACTGGCGCTTGCGGACGCCTGTCAAGATCGCCTGCGGCGGTTATACTAGCCGCCCTCTCGCGCCGTACAGCCTTTGTGCTGACGGGGCGCGAATTAACGCTGTGTGGCCCGGTTCGCGCGGCACTCCAGACGCTTTTTTGTGCGGAGAAAACCGCTTCATGCAGCAATGCGACACGCTCATCCTGGCCAGCTGGTGCCTGCCGGTTGACGCCCAGGATCAATGCCTTGCGGACCACGCAATCGCGGTAAGCGACGGCCGTATCGTTGACGTATTGCCACGCGCACAGGCGCTGGCCAGCTATACGCCCGGCGCACTCGTCGAGCGGCCCGGGCACGTAATATTCCCGGGCCTGGTCAACGCGCACACGCACGCCGCCATGACGCTGTTCCGCGGCTATGGCGATGACCTGCCGCTGGTCCGCTGGCTGCGGGATCGCATCTGGCCCGCCGAGCAGCGCGCAGTCAGCGCCGAAATGGTTCGCGATGGGACACGCCACGCAATAGCGGAAATGCTCTCGTCCGGCGTCACCTGCTTCAGTGACCAGTATTTCTTCCCGGAGGTTGTCGCGCAGGAGGCCAACGACGCTCACGTCCGCGCTGTCGTTGCAGCGCCGGTCATTGAGCTGCACACGGCATGGGCCGAAAACGCGACGGACTGCCTGCAAAAAGGCGCCGACCTGCACGACCGCTACGCCGATCATCCGCTGGTGTCGATTGCATTTGCCCCGCATTCAACCAGCGTTCTCTCCGACGACAGTTTTGCCGCCCTGCGGGTGATCTG
>JBATFU010000244.1:0-4101 GCA_049665065.1 Woeseia sp.
AGTTTTTCCTCGAGCTCGTGTACTTCAGGCGGCAGCGGATCGGGATCCGCCGTGCGCAGGTGCTTCAGGATCAACGAACAGATCGACCAGTACAGCCGCTCGATCAACGCATCCTGGTCGAGGGGCAAGTAGCCCAGCCTGAACAAAGTCGCGGCATCTTCATGCACCGTGTCGAGCGTGTGATATGCCTCCAGCAGTTCGCTGACGTCGTGTTCATGATTATCAACGCGCAGGCTTTGGTACATGTCGACAAGTCGCTTCACCGTGTCATGCACATCCGCCGGCGGTTCATAGTCATCAGAAATGTTGTTCTTTTGGTAGGCACCTAGTGTTTCTACGACGAGAACCGAGTGATGCGCAGTTATCGCCCGGCCGCTTTCCGAGACCAGGACCGGGTGCGGCACATTGCGCTGGTTGCACACTTCGGCCAGCGTCGACACGACCGCGTTCGTGTATTCCTGCAGGCTGTAGTGAATCGCGCCTTCGTCGTTGTCGGCCGAATAATCAACGCCCAGGCCGCCACCGACGTCGACATACTTGACCGGCAAGCCGCGCGCATAGAGCTCGGCGTAAATCTGCGCGATCTCCTTGGTCGCCTGGCGCAGGATCTGCACATCACTGATCTGGCTGCCGAGATGAAAATGCAGCAGCACAAACTGGTCCGTTCTGCCCGCCGCCTGCAGGCGCTCGATGATGTCCATCAGTTCAGGCAGTGAAACGCCAAACTTTGAACGGTAACCACCGGAGTCCGCCCATTTGCCGGACCCGGACGTGCGCAGCCGTATGCGCACGCCAAACTGGGTCGGCTGTTCCTTCTCTTCGGCGAGTCGCAGCAGCTCTTCAAACTCGGCAAACTTTTCCATGACTGGAATGACGTTCTTGTCGAGTCGCTGCGCCGCCAGTATCAGCGACAGCATCCTGCGATCCTTGACGCCGTTGCAGATGAGCGGCATGTCATCGTCAACGAGATGCGGCAGCGCTGCAATCAGCTCCGCCTTCGAGCCGCATTCGAGACCCATGCGGAACGGGCGGCCGGCGTCGAGCACCTCTTCGACGACTTCGTGCAACTGGTTGACCTTGATCGGGTAAACGCCGCGATAGATGTTCGAATACTTTGCATCCTTGATCGCGTCATTGAACGCCTGGTTGATGCGCTGGACGCGTGACCGCAGTACATCCTGGAAACGCAGCAGCAGCGGCGAACCCAGGCCCTGACGCCGCGCTTCGTTCACGACATCCATGATCTCGATTTCCAGCGGCTCGCCATCGAGCGGCCGGGCCGCCACGCGCCCTGCGTCGTTAACGACAAAGAAGTCGTCGCTCCACGCATCGAGGCGATACAGGTCCGCCGCGTCCTGTGCCGTCCAGGCAGCAGCAACGGGAGTCAGGTTTATCTTTGATTCAGGTTTTGCCATTCGCGCCTATCCGCCTACTGTTCCAGAACACAGGCAAAGATCAACGGCGCCACGATCGTCGCATCAGATTCAATGATGAACTTCGGCGTATCCGCCGACAGCTTGCCCCAGGTAATTTTCTCGTTCGGCACGGCGCCGGAGTAGGAACCGTAGCTCGTTGTCGAATCACTGATCTGGCAGAAGTAACCCCAGCGCGGGATGTCCGTCATGCGCAGGTCCTGCTCCAGCATGGGCACGACGCAGATGGGAAAGTCACCGGCGATGCCACCGCCAATCTGGAAGAAACCGACCGAACGCGTCTGGCAGATGTCCTTGTACCAGTCGGCCAGCATCATCATGTACTCGATACCGCTGCGCACCGTGTGCACGTTCTTGATTTCGCCTGTTATGCAGTGCGACGCAAAAATATTGCCGAGCGTCGAGTCTTCCCAGCCCGGCACGATGATCGGCAGGTTCTTTTGTGCCGCCGCGAGCAGCCAGCTGTCCTTCGGATCGATCTGGTAATGCTGCTCAAGCTTGCCCGACAGCAGGATCCGGTACAGGAACTCGTGCGGGAAATACTGTTTATCGTTTTTGTCCGCAGTCAGCCATTCGTCAAGCACGACATGCTCGATGCGGCGAATCGCCTCTTCTTCCGGAATGCAGGTGTCGGTAACCCTGTTCAGGTGCCGCGCCAGCAACGCTTCTTCGTCTGCGGCTGTCAGGTGACGGTAGTGCGGAACGCGCACGTAGTGATCGTGAGCGACCAGGTTGAACACGTCTTCCTCGAGATTGGCACCCGTGCAGCAGATCGCCTGAACTTTATCCTGTCGTATCATTTCCGCGAGCGACAGGCCCAACTCCGCGGTACTCATGGCGCCGGCGAGGGTCATGAACATCGCACCGCCGTCGTCCAGATGCTTGACGTAACCGTCGGCCGCATCGATCAGTGCCGCGGCGTTGAAATGCCGGTAATGGTGATGAACAAAATCACGAATCGCTGTCACGCTGGTTTCCTTACTGGGAAGCTGGGAGTGTATGCCGGGCGGCGGTCAATCAAGGGCGTCTAGACTAAGTAATGCAACCGCCGGGGGCAAGCGGCGCGACGCCTCAACGGGACGGCACGGCAGGCACCTGCTGAGTCAGGCAATGAAAGGTGCCAAGGCCGAGGACCAGGTCAGTGCAGTCCAGCGGCACGATACGCCGACCCGGGAAGGCTTGCGCGAGTATGCGCTCGTTCACAGCATCATTCGGGTCATTGAATGCCGGCATCAGCACGACGCGATTGCCGATGTAGAAATTGGCATAGCTGGCCGGCAAGCGGTCACCCTCGAATTCGACGGGCCGCGGCATCGGCATTTCGATGACCTTCAGCGGGCGGCCGTCCGCGAGCCGCAACGCAGCAAGCCGCTCGCGGTTCTCGGCAAGCATCGTGTAGTTGTCATCGCTGCTGTCAGGCTCAATCACCGTGACAACCGTGTCCTCTGCGACAAAGCGCGTCAGGTCGTCGATATGTCCGTCAGTGTCATCGCCGACGATGCCATCACCGAGCCACAAGATCTGCGACACGCCGAGTTCAGATTTGAGCTTTTCTTCTATCGCCGCCCGGTCCATTGCCGGATTGCGATTCGGGTGCAGCAGGCACTGCTCGGTGGTCAGCAGTGCCCCGGCGCCATTGACTTCAATAGAGCCGCCTTCCAGCACCATCTCAATCCGCTTGCAGGGCACACCGAGAGCATCAGCCATCTGCGGTGGAATCGCATCGTCGAGATCGTACGGCGGGTACTTGTCGCCCCAGGAATTGAATCGAAAATCGAGCGCGACAAGCGGCGCAGCGCCCGTGGCATCCGTGACGAAAATCGCGCCGTGATCCCGGCACCAGGCGTCATTGGTCGGGAACCGGTGAAAACGCACGTTGTCCGCGGTGACCTGCCCTTCCAGCAAGGCAGCGACATGTTTCTCGTGTGCCGCATCGAGCACGTTGATGCGCACGAGTTCGCTTTTCGTAAGTGCGGCGACTGCGCGCACCATCACAGGTTCGACGGGTGCGAAATTGCCCGGCCAGCTCGCGCGTTTGTGGGGCCACGAAATCCAGGTCGCCTGATGCGGCTCCCATTCGGCCGGCATGCGGTAGCCGCCGTTCAAATCGTTCGAAGTCATGCCAACGTCCTAACCAACGGAACGCGGCATGATACGACATTCGTGGCGAAAAATGCCTTACTGGCGGGTCGGGAGTGGCTCATCAGAGGGATGCATCGAACATCCTGACTAAGGCCGGCTGGATTAATCGGGCAATTGCGTCCATGAGGGCCCGGTTCGCGCGACTACTTCAATTCCTTGGCTAACTGCATTGCGCAAATTGCCGATCCCGCCTGCAACGGATTGCGGCAGGCTAATGTGTCACTCGCTACACGCTATTGCTCAACATCCAGGCCTGCAAGTCATGTAACCACTCATCTCGAGCCGCGTCATTGTGGACTTCGTGGAGACACCCTGGATACCGCTTCAGGGTAGCATCTGCGCTGCCCACGGCGGCGACAAACTCTTCGCTGCCGCGCGGCAGATTGATGCGATCGTCAGCGCCATGCAGCATCAACAGCGGCACCTGCAAATCGCCAGCGTGAGCTTTGATCCACGCGATAGCGTCGAGCAACTCGCAGCCCCAGCGTGCGCTGCCAAACTTGTGTACCAGCGGATCGTTGTTGTA
>JBATFU010000245.1:0-9041 GCA_049665065.1 Woeseia sp.
CGTTACGACTACGCGATGTATATCAAGGCACTGGCCTACTTTGAACGCGAACCCAGCGTGATCGAACGCTGGTTCAAGCGCGACGTTTCGAAACGCCCGCCGCGTGATGGCCAGTTGGCGTATTCGCTGTTCAAGCGTTTGGTCGATCGTTACCCGGCCAGTCCCTATGCGGCCGACTCCGAACAGCGCATGGTGTATCTGAAGAACCGACTGGCCGCTTATGAAAACAACGTGGCTCGCTTCTACCTGGAGCGCGGTGCGTATGTCGCGGCGCTGACACGTGCCAAGAATGCGCTGGAAGAATACAACGGCTCAGACAGCACGAGAGATTCGCTGCAAATCATGATCGAAGCGTATGAAGAGCTTGGCATGAATGAATTGGCAGCCAGCACGCGCCGCGTGCTTGATCACAATTTCCCGAACGGCGACTAGGCCCTAATCCGGAAACGTGTATTTCGATGTGATCGGGTAGCGCCAGTCACGGCCGAACGCGCGACTGCTGATGCGAATCCCCGGCGGTGCCTGGCGGCGCTTGTACTCGTTGCGCTTCACAAGTTCCAGCACCCGAATTACGATGGCGCGCTCGAATCCGCGCGCGGCAATTTCATCTACCGATAGGTCTTCTTCGATCAATGCCTCGAGAATCGGGTCCAGCACGCTGTAATCGGGCAAAGCGTCAGTGTCTTTCTGGTTTGGCTTTAACTCTGCCGAGGGCGGCCGCGTAATGACGCGTTCGGGAATCACCGGGCTTAACGAGTTGCGATAACGCGCCAGTTTGTAAACGAGTGTCTTGCTGCAATCCTTGATCGGCGCAAAACCGCCTGCCATGTCGCCGTAGAGCGTGGCATAGCCCACCGCCATTTCGCTCTTGTTGCCGGTTGTCAGTAACATCCTGCCGGTCTTGTTGGAAATTGCCATTAACAGCAAGCCCCTGCATCGCGCCTGGATGTTTTCTTCCGTCACATCGGCTTCGCGTTCGCCGAAGATCTTGCGGAGCTGGCCAGTTGTGGCTGCATAGATGGGTTCGATCGGCAAAACATCGTAGCGCACGCCAAGCGTCGCGGCTTGCTCTGACGCGTCCTCCTGGCTCATCGTGCTCGTGTAGCGAAACGGCATCATGACCGCACGCACGCGCTCCGGGCCAATCGCGTCGCTGGCGATTGCCAGTATCAATGCAGAATCGATGCCGCCTGAAAGACCGATCACGACCCCGGGGAATGCATGCTTCTCTATGTAGTCGCGAGTCCCGGTTACCAGCGCGCCATACACACTGGCCTCAAGGCTCAGTATATCCTCAACGTTTGCAGGCTTCGGCACAACACCGCTCGCATTGGCCTGCAATTCAACAAGGTGCAGGCCCTCGGCAAACGCGGGCGCGCGAAATGTAATTTCGCCGTCACGTGTCATCGCAAATGAGCCACCGTCGAACACGAGCTCGTCCTGGCCGCCAACCATGTTGAGGTACAACGCGGGTATACCGACTTCGCGCAGACGCTTGCGAACCACATCCTCACGCTTTTGCTGGCTGCGGGTTTCGTAAGGCGAGCCGTTGATCGCGAGGATGACTTCTGCGCCAGCGCTGCGGCTTTTGGCGGCAGGCTGCGGCCGCCACAGGTCTTCGCATATATTCAGGCCGATGCGAATGCCGTTTAATTTGAACACCGCAGCTTCGGTGCCGGCTTCGAAGTAGCGTTCTTCGTCGAACACGCTGTAGTTCGGCAACATCTGCTTGCGATATCGGGCAAGGTATTTGCCATTGCTGAAGGCGGCGCAGGCGTTGTAAATGTTCTCGCCCTCGTACTCCGGATAGCCGATCAGCACGACAATGTCGCGGACTTCCTGGCGCACTTTTTCGACCGCGGCTTCGACACGTCGCCGCAAGCCTGCGTGAAACAGCAGGTCTTCGGGCGGGTAACCGCAAATGCTGAGTTCGGGAAATGCGACGATATCGGCACGCAGTTCGTCGCGCGCGCGAGCAGCGTATTCAAGAATACGATTCGTGTTGCCCGCGACATCGCCGACGACCAGGTCGAGCTGTGCGAGCGCCACACTGACTGAATTGTTCATCGCCTCGGGAAACTCCCGGACTCCTGCATCAGCTCTTGATCAGCTCCAGCATCTTGCTGCCAAGCTCGGCCGGCGACCGCACGGTGGCAACGCCGGCTTTCTCGAGCGCCGCGTACTTGTCGTCCGCCGTGCCTTTGCCGCCCGCAATGATGGCGCCGGCGTGACCCATGCGCTTGCCGGGCGGTGCTGTAACGCCGGCGATGTAAGCAACGACAGGTTTCTTGACGTTTGACTGGATGTACTCAGCAGCCGCTTCTTCGTCGGTGCCGCCAATTTCGCCGACCATCACAACGCCGTCAGTGTCCGGGTCCGCTTCGAACAATTCGAGGCAGTCAATGAAGTCCATGCCGCGCACCGGATCGCCGCCGATGCCGACACAGGTGCTTTGACCGAGTCCGTTTTGCGTGGTCTGGTAAACCGCCTCGTAGGTCAGCGTGCCGGAGCGCGAGACCACGCCAATGCGCCCTTTCTTGTGAATGAAGCCGGGCATGATGCCGATCTTGCATTCATTGGGCGTGATCACACCCGGGCAGTTAGGACCAATCAGCCGACAATTGTAGTTACGCAGCGCCGACTTGACCTTGACCATGTCGAGCACAGGAATGCCCTCAGTGATACAGACGACGAGGCTGACGCCGCTATCGGCCGCCTCGAGAATCGCATCAGCTGCGAACGGCGCCGGCACGTAGATCATGCTGACATCGGCACCCGTTTTGGCGACGGCATCGCGCATCGTGTTGAACACCGGCACACCGAGGCACTCTTCACCGCCGCGGCCGGGCGTCACACCGCCGACAACCTGGGTGCCGTACTCAATGCACTGTTCGGTGTGGAACTTGCCCTGGTTGCCGGTGATGCCCTGGCAGATGATCTTGCTTTTCTTGTTAACCAGAATACTCATGACTTCACCGCCGAGGAGACTGCTTTCTTGGCCGCGTCCGTCAGGTCGTCAGCGGCAATGATGGCCAGGCCGCTGTCTTTCAGCAGCTTGCGACCCTTGTCTACGTTGGTGCCCTCGAGGCGCACAATAACCGGCACCTCCACACCCACTTCCTTCACAGCACTGATGATGCCCTCGGCAATCAGGTCACAGCGCACGATGCCGCCAAAGATATTGACGAGAATTGCCGATACGTTTTTGTTCGACAGGATCAGCTTGAACGCTTCAGAGACGCGTTCGCTCGTGGCACCACCACCGACATCGAGGAAGTTCGCCGGCTCGCCGCCGTGCAGCTTGATGAGATCCATCGTCGCCATCGCCAGGCCGGCGCCGTTTACCATGCAGGCGATATTGCCATCCAGCGACACGTAATTAAGGTCGTGTTTGGCGGCCTCGCGTTCGGCCTCGTCTTCCTGCGACGGATCGCGCAGCTCGGCCAGCGCTTTCTGGCGGTACAACGCGTTGTCTTCAATATTGACCTTGGCATCAAGCGACAGCACATCGCCTGCCTTCGTCACAATCAGGGGATTCACTTCGACGAGGCTTGCATCGGAGTCGAGAAATAATTTGTAAAGCTTGCGAATCAGGTCGGCAAACTGCTTCTGCTGCGGTTTGGTCAGGTCAAGTCCAAAGGCGAGCCGCCGCGCCTGGTAATCCATCAGCCCCGCATCAGGTGCGATAGCGACGCTGAAAATCTGTTCCGGCGTTTCCTCGGCGACCTTTTCGATATCCATGCCGCCGGCAGCGGAGGCAATGAACGACACCATCTTTGCTTCGCGATCGACCAGCATGCTGAGATACAGCTCGCGCGCAATCTGTGAGCCGGATTCGACGTAGACGATGTTGACGGGCAAGCCTTCCGGTCCCGACTGGTGTGTAACGAGCTGCTTGCCCAGCATTTCGCCCGCGTAGGCGCGGACCTCGTCAATGCTGCGCGCCAGTTTGACGCCGCCGGCCTTGCCGCGACCACCCGCATGCACCTGCGCCTTGACGACCCACAGGCTGCCGCCGAGCTTTTTCGCGGCTTCTGCCGCCTTGTCTGCGCTGTCAACGGCATGCCCTGTTGGAACCGGTATGCCGAAATCAGCAAACAGCTGCTTCGATTGGTATTCGTGAAGATTCATCGTGTGCCCGAGATTAAAAAAACGCCTGACCGGCGCCGAGAATGCCCGTAAACGGGCCATGAGCAAAAAATTCCGGCGTATTTTGGAGCAAAGCCGCCGGCGAAGCAAAGCCGCAGGGAGAATATTGGGCCCGGCCGATCGCAAACTGTGCGCCGGCCGCCGTAATCCTGAGCCGATTCGACTACAATCGGGCCGCATAAGCCACTTTGCCGGCCAGCCAAAGATTTCTTCATGCAGAATGCGACGAACGACCAGAACCTGCCAGCAGGCAGCGCCGGCGCCTTCCGCAGCAGTTTCCAGTCCGACCTTACGCGGCGCGCCCTCGGATCGCTGAACCTGTTCCGCCTGCTGGTCGCGCTGATCCTGCTGATCATGTTCATTGCCAGCGGCAGCCCGCGGTTTTTCGGCGAAATACACCCCACACAGTTTTTCAGCACAAACGCGCTTTATTTCGTCTTCGCGATCGTGTGCGCGTTTGCTATCCAGCGTCGCTCGATACCGCAAACGGCATTGATCATCGGGCAAATCACCGTCGATATCGCCGCCGTGGTGATCCTGATGCACGCGAGCGGCGGTATCAGCAGCGGTCTCGGCGGCCTGCTCGTGGTGTACGTTGGAGCTGGCAGCCTGTTGCTGCCGTCGCAGGTGCCGGGATTCTTTGCCGCGCTCGCGTCGCTTGCGATCCTCGGTGAGCAGGTATTTTCGCAGCTTAGCGGTGCCGTTAATGCCAGCAACTACTCGGCTGCCGGCGTGCTCGGCGCCATTATCTTTGCCATTGCACTCACCGCCAGGCCGCTGGCCAAGCGCCTGCAGGTCAGCGAAGAACTCGCGCATCAACGCGGCATCGATCTGGCGAATCTCTCGGAGCTGAACCAGTACATCGTGCAACACTTGCGCGAGAGCATCGTCGTAATCGACGACGACAATCGCATTCGGCTGATCAATAGTTCTGCCGAAAGCCTGCTCGGAATCGAACCGGATGCCGCTGGCCGCGAGCTCAGCGATGCTGCCGGCGAGCTCGATCGTTACCTGGCGCTGTGGCGAGACGACCCGGCGGAGACCGGTCACACGGAACTGACGATTGCCCGCGATGATCACAACGTGCGGCTCTCCGTGCACCTTGCACCGCTGGGCAGAGGCCACGGGCGCGATGGCCCGGTGCTGGCATTTCTTGAAGATGCCGGTCTCATCAACGCACGTGTGCAGCAATCGAAGCTCGCTTCGCTTGGCCGCCTGAGTGCCAGCATTGCTCACGAAATCCGCAACCCGGTCGGCGCGATGAGTCATGCCGGCCAGCTGCTCGCGGAGTCCAGCGCCTTAACGCAGGAAGACCTGCGTCTGACCGACATTATTCGCACGCACGCGGAGCGCGTCAGCCTGATCATCGAAAACGTATTGCAGCTGTCACGCCGCGAACCCGTCGCCGCGCAGGACTTTGAATTGCAGCCCTGGTTAGAAGATTTCTGCCAGGAGTTTGTTGCGACGCTGGAACTCGACGCGGAACGCGTCAAATTGACCTCAGGCGAGCCGCGTCTTGTGGTGAATATGGATCCCAGCCACCTGCGCCAGGTGATGTGGAACCTTTGCGAAAACGCGATTCGTTACGGAGGCTCGGTTAACGCCTCGGTTGTAGAGGTAAGGAGCGGCAGAATAGCGCGCAGCAACCGCCCTTTCATTGAAGTCATGGACCGCGGCCCGGGCGTGGCAAACGGCATCGCGGACAAAATATTCGAACCCTTTTTTACCAACCAGCAAGGTGGGACCGGCCTCGGGCTTTATATTTCACGGGAGCTGTGCGAACTGAATCACGCAACCCTCGTGTATCAGCCGCGGGATGGCGGTGGCAGTATATTCCGCGTGGTTTTTTCGGACGGCGGTCGCTGGCAGCGACTCGGCAGTTAGTCGCATGGAACTTTATTGATGAGCAAACCAACCGCCCTCGTCATCGACGACGAACCCGATATTCTCGAGCTGCTCGCGCTTACCTTGTTGCGCATGGGCATCGATACCACGCAGGCGAGTGATGTGGCGACGGCGCGCGCGCATCTGCAGCAGCGGCATTTTGATCTGTGCCTGACGGACATGAAGCTGCCTGACGGCAACGGCCTTGACCTCGTGGCCTGGATGCAGGCTAACGCGCCCAGCGTGCCGGTCGCTGTGATCACGGCGCACGGCAATGTCGAAACCGCGGTACAGGCCCTGAAGCTTGGTGCCTTCGACTTCATCTCCAAACCGCTCGATCTCGGCAACCTGCGCAACATTGTTGAAAATGCGCTGAAATTGCCGACAGAAGACAATGTAGAGAATCGCCGCCTGCTTGGCCGCTCGAAGCCGTTACAGGACTTGCGCGGCCTTATCGAGAGGGTTGCGCGCAGCCAGGCGCCGGTGCACATCAGTGGCGAATCCGGCACCGGCAAAGAGCTCGTTGCACGCCTGATCCACGAGAGCGGACCGCGCGCGGATGGCCCGTTCGTGCCGGTCAACTGCGGTGCCATTCCAAGCGAGCTGATGGAGAGCGAATTCTTCGGTCACCTGAAGGGTTCTTTCACCGGTGCTGTCAGCGACAAGGTCGGCCTGCTGCAAAGCGCCAGTGGCGGCACGCTGTTTCTCGACGAAATCGCTGATTTGCCGCTGGCGATGCAGGTGAAGCTGTTACGGGTCATCCAGGAACAGAGCGTGCGGCCCGTTGGCGCGGAGCGCGAAGAGCCGATCGACGTCAGAATTCTTTCCGCAACGCACCGCAATCTCGCCGACATGGTGGCGCGTGGTGCGTTCCGCGAGGATCTTTTCTATCGCGTGAATGTCATTGAGTTGCGGGTGCCGGCATTGCGCGAGCGGGGTGATGACGTGCTGATTCTTGCCGGGCATTTCCTCGAACAGCTCGGCAGTTCCGCCGACGCGCTCGACGACAGTGCTCGCCAGGTGCTGCGCAGCTACCGCTTTCCGGGCAATGTCCGCGAGCTCGAGAACATGCTGGAGCGCTCGGTGACGCTGTGTGTCGACGGTCGCATCTCGGCCGCCGACCTGAACGTCCGCGACACCGCCGCAAACTTGCCCGAGGTCGAAGTGCAGGAGAGCAGCACGACGACGAACCTGGGTGGTCACATCGAAGCGGTCGAGCGCCAGGCCATCGTCGATGCCCTCGAGCAAACCCGCTATAACAAGACGGCGGCGGCGCGGCTACTGGGTTTGACGTTTCGCCAGCTACGCTACCGGATCAAAAAACTGGGCATTGACTAGGAACGCCGCGCCACAAACTGACAAATTGCGTCAGTTTGTGACAAAACTTGTCCGAATGCCGGTTGATGGTCACCGTAACTGCGTCACACTTCCTGGCCGGCTTAATTTTTTTACCGTTATAAATCATAAACTTGCGAGCAGTCCTGCGATTCTGGCACGGCACTTGCTCTATACCCTACACAGGCGGCAACGCCGTTCGTCCAACAACTGACGCATATCTTTTCAAATGGAGTCTGAAATGAAGAAAGTTCAACAGGGTTTTACACTTATCGAACTGATGATCGTAGTAGCAATTATCGGCATCCTCGCCGCTATCGCTATTCCGGCTTATCAGGACTACACCATTCGCGCACAGGTTTCTGAAGGCTTGAGCCTGGCCGGCGGCGCTAAGGCAGCCGTAACCGAATATTACCAGGATCGTGGCACGATGCCGGGCGACAACGGTACTGCGGGCCTTCCGCTGAATACCACGATCAGTGGCAAGTACGTAGGTTCAGTAACGGTTGGCGCCAACGGCGTGATCTCGGTTGCTTACACAGGCGCTGATGCGCATACCTTGCTGGCACCAGGCACACTGGTCATGACGCCAGACCCGCGCGGTGGTTCGGTAAGCTGGATCTGCACTGGCACGGCGATCGCTGACAACCACCTGCCAGCAGCTTGCCGTCCGTAACTCGTCACTAAGATGAATACCAGGGCTTAAATCCGCCCGCAAAGAAAGAAAAAGCCTCGGTTCGCCGGGGCTTTTTTTTGCGCAGAGAATGCATTTTCGTGCGCCACGCACGGCAAAAACGGCGGACCGGCACCTATAATGCAGGTCGAAACGAGAACGGCAAGGAGCTTATGTACATGATGCGCAACCCGATGAGAGGCTTTACGCTGATCGAATTGATGATCGTTGTAGCGATCATGGGCATCCTCGCCTCTTTAGCCATTTCCTCATACCAGACCTATATCGTTCGGGCCCAGGTCGTCGAAGCCGTCAATTTCGCGGCGAACGCGAAGGTGCCGCTGATCGATGCCTATCACAACACCGGCGTGCCGCCGGCAGATCGCGTTGCAGCCGGCCTGTCTCCCGATCCGACCGACACGAGCGGCAGCTACGTCAGTGGCGTCGACATCGTTGACGGCCGTCTCGACATTACTTTCGGTAACAACGCGCACCAGGAGATTTTCGGGAAGGTGCTGTCGGTAACGCCATATTTCAGCTCCGGCAGGCGCACCTTCATCTGGCGCTGTGCGAACAGCGCAATACCAGCCGGATCGACGCCGCTGAGCGGTGGCGGCGTCACGACGACGCACCAGGCGGGCTCCGTGCCCGACCGCTACCTGCCACGTACCTGCAGGCCGTAGAATGCGAGTTGGGCGCAGAAAAACCATGCTTTTCAACGGTTCCGGCCAGATCCTCGTGTCACCGGGAATTTAATAGCGCTAACTGTGAACAGTCGCACAAAATGCAGTTGATCCCTCATCTAGGATCAGTGAGACTGTCGAGTCAACATAACCTCGATCTACCGGAATTACACATCTCTTATGGCAGCAACGGCTTCGCAAACTAACCTCTCGGGCCTCCCCCGCCGACTCGTTCAGGACGGGATCATTGCAGAAGAGACCATCGTTGAAGCCAGCGAGGCGGCGCGCAAGGCAAAAATGCCGTTGGTGCCCTACCT
>JBATFU010000246.1:0-6378 GCA_049665065.1 Woeseia sp.
CTGCACGACGACGACGGCAATCTTCGTGCGCGCGGCGAACTGATCCATGTGCCGCACCTGGCCGCGAGCCTGGAGTACATCGCGCAGGAAGGCGGCCGAGCATTTTACGAAGGCGAGCTCGCGAAAAAAATCGTGCAGCATATCGCTGGCGATGGCGGCTGCATGACGCTGGCCGATATGCAGCAGTACCGGGCCGAACCGCGGACCCCCTTGCTGACGGAACTGGGTGGCTGGCTGATCGCCAGCAATCCGCCTCCCGCTGTCGGTGGCACGGTGCTCGCGGCAATGCTGGCCCTCTTTCGCAACGCGCCTGTTGCACACTGGGATGCCGACGCGATCGCGAAGCTGGTCGACGTGCAGCATGCCGTGTTGCGCTACCGGCGCGATCGACTCGACCTCGCGGACGATCTCGGACGCGAGAGCGCCGCGCTGCTGGAAGCCGTCAAAGCCGAAGCCTTTCCGGGAAAACTGCAGTCGGCATCCACCGTGCACACCTCTGCAGTGGATAACGAGGGTAACGCCTGCGCAATCACCTCGTCGTCAGGCTACGGCGCCGGCGAGATGCCAGCCGGAACCGGTTTGTGGCTTAACAACTGCCTGGGTGAAATCGAGCTGAATCCGCGCGGTCTCGATGCAGCACCGGCCGGACGCCGCCTGCCTTCCAACATGACCCCGGGCGCCGCACGCAACGGTGACAAAGTGCTCGCCTTCGGCTCCCCCGGCGCCGACCGCATTACCACTGCCATACACCAGTTCCTTATCAACGCCTTGCAGCGGGGCATGAGTATCGAAGACGCCGTCAGCACCCCACGCGTTCATGTTGACTTGCGCGAAGACGGCGACCGCGTTGCGGTTGAACCGGGAGTGGATTGCGCGGCCCTGAAACTTCCGCTGCTACATTACCCGGAACTCAGCATGTATTTTGGCGGGGTCAGCGGCGCGTTGCACGATCCTGCGGCGGGCTTCCAGATTGCAACTGACCCGCGCCGCGCCGGTGGCATTACCCTTAGCGAACGTTAGGCGGCAACCCCGCGCGAATAGTAAGGCGTTGCGCCGTTCTGCTACTCTGCGCGCTTAATCCTGGCCTTACCTGCAGAGTAACCAACAGAGAGCCAATGACCAGCCAACCTGTCACCACGGGCCGCCTGCCGGCACAGCTTCCCGAAAACCCGATGCCGCTCGCGCTGCAATGGTTCGATCATGCGCAAGAAGCCGCGAATCAGCCCAACCCGAATGCGTTCACGCTCGCGACTGTGAACGGCGCTGGCATACCGTCAACGCGCGTCGTGTTGTGCAAATCGTTCGTCGCGGATCCCGGCTACCTGGTTTTTTACACGAACTATCAATCCGCCAAGGCACGCGCCATCCTCGCGAACTCGCGCGTCGCCGCGGTCATGCACTGGGATGCGCTGGGTCGCCAGCTGCGCGTGGAAGGTGTCGCGGTAAAATCGCCCGCCGCCGAAAGCGATGCGTACTTTGCATCACGCGGCTGGGGCAGCCGGCTTGGTGCCTGGGGCTCCGACCAGAGTCGACCCATCGCGTCGCGCGAACAGCTGGTGCAGCAAATTCGTGATCGCGCTGTGAAGCTCGGTGTTGCACTGGGCGACGACATCAGTTCCTTGTCAGGCAACACGGCACCCGAGATCCCGCGCCCGCCGCATTGGGGCGGCTTTCGCATCTGGCCCACCGCCCTCGAACTGTGGGTCGAAGGCGCCGATCGGATTCACGACCGCGCGCGCTGGGAACGCCGCCTGCACGCTCGCGACGAACATGCTTTTGAGTGCGGCGCGTGGACAGCTTCGCGGCTGCAACCCTGACCGGGCAACCATGACAGACGCGCTGCACGAGAAATCCATCCATTGCCCGTACTGCGGCGAACGCATGGACATCATTGTCGACACGTCGGCGGGTGATCAGTCCTACATTGAAGACTGCCAGATTTGTTGCCGGCCCATGCGCGTCGACTTCGCCTGCAGCGACAACGAGATTCTTTACCTGCACGTCAACAGTGATTCCTGAGTTACTGCGCCTCTGGTTTGCGGCCATCGTGCTGTTGCTGGCATTAGCCGTGTCGGCTGCGGAACTGCGACTTACCGAAGGCACGAACATTGCCGCCGACGTTGCAGCTGGCGACGGCCGCGTAGCAATGGATCTGCTCGGCAGCGTCTGGGTCATTCCCGCGCGCGGCGGCGATGCACGCCGCGTCGTGGAAGCGTCGTGGCAGGCGAGCCGGCCGCGCTGGTCACCGGACAGCTCGGCAATCCTGTTCGAGAGCAGTCTGGGTGGCCGCACTTTATGGCTAAAACGCCTGGCGACCAGCGCGCCAGAGCGCATTACCCCGCCGGCGCTCAGTGAACAACACGGCGCATGGCATCCGTCCGGGGATCGCATCGTATTTGTTGCCGCTCGCGATGCCAGTGGCCTCGATGTCTGGGAACGCGACATTGAAACGAACCTGGACTGGCGACTGACGAATCATCCAGGTGACGAAACCGAGCCGGCATGGTCGGCCGATGGCCGGCACCTCGTTTATGTACTTCACGAACAGGATCGCTGGTACCTGATGTTGCGCCGTTTCGGCCGTGCGCCGGTGGCACTTTATGAATCCAATTTGCCAATCAGCGCCCCTGCATGGCGGCCCGACAACACGGTCATTACCTTTCTGGCGCGCAACGCCAGTGGCCAGCTGGATCTCAACATGCTGATCCCGTCCGCTCCGCCGCTCGCGCGCGTGCTCGTGAGCGGCGAGGATTTTTTCCTTGCGCCGGTTGCTTGGCGCAATCGTATGGAGTTCATCTACACGGCGAACGGCGTTATCCGCAAACGCGGATTCTCCGCGCGTGAATCGCAGACGCTGCCATTTTCAGCAGCCGTTGGTCGGCAGCGCCAGTACGCAGAACGTGGCAATCAGGCGCGTCCGTTGCCCGCAGCCCGCGAGACTGGTGGCGACCTGATCATTCGTGCACGGCGCCTGTTCGATGGTGAGAGCGAACAGTACCGCGAGCAGGTGGATGTCATTATCGAGAAAGGTGTTATCACCGCCATCGAGCCGCAACGCAGTCGCGGTGATGCGCCGCTCATAGATATCGGCGACAGCACACTGATGCCGGGCCTTATCGACAGCTATGCAGGCTTGCCCCGGCAGGACCTCGAAAAGCTCGGGTCGCTGTTGCTGGCGTTTGGTGTCACGACGATCGTGACGCCGGACCTGACGCCAGAGAAGGCAAGCCAGCTGTGGCAATCCGGAACATCAATGGGACCGCGCGTGTTGCTCGCAACGCCAGCCAGCGAGCCGCCGGCGGCGAAAGACGATGCGCGTGTGCGCCTCGCTGTTATTCCAGACGGCGCAGAGCCGCAACGGCCGCTTGCCGGCACTATCGAGGAATGGCGGCGACGCGGCGTGCCGGTGCTCGCTGCAAACTGGAACGCTGGCTTGATCCATGACGCGGATGTGTTACTCGGTACGGCAACCTTGCCGGTCTCGCCAGGTGGCCGCCGTTACCAGGATGTGCAGCGCTTGACCGGCAGCGGGCCGTTGCTGCTGATGTCCGGGCTCGCGGATTCAACAACACCGGGTCTTGCCGAACTGCAGCAGTCGCCGCAGGGCCGCAGCGTTGCGCTTGGCGAAGTGTCAAGCCGGCGCTTTGTCGGCGGCGTGCCGTGGCTGAATGGCGGCACGTCCGTAATCGTCGGCAGTCGCACATCCGGCTTGCCGCCCGGCTTCGCCACGCAGGCAGAATTGCTCGCCTTGCGTGCGGCGGGGATGAGTGCAGCCGCCACACTGGCAGCGGCAACCAGTGCCGCTGCGGACGTCCTCGGTGTCAGCAGGGAGTTGGGCCGCATCCGCATTGGTGCCCGTGCCGACCTGCTGCTCGTGGCCGGCGATCCGCTGCGGGATCCGGCCGATGCCGGGCAGGTGATTGCGGTGGTGCAAAACGGGCATTTCCATAGCGCGGCGAGCCTGCTCGACAGTTTTGCGCCCGGCACCGTCGAATAATTTGACACTTGCACGCCCAATTGGCCCCTGTCTGCCTTTGGCGACAGGTTTTCACATAAGCGCCGGCGCCCCGCAGCCTTGATTATTCCGGTTTGGAAAACTTCTTCCTATATATTTCAATAACTTACTTAATCATGGGCCGAGCCCGCGATGCTGCGTCGCAGCACCAGGTGTCGGTTTTTTTTACAACTCAGGCCGCCAGTTACCTACTTTGCTGCAGGGTTTGCGCCTAATCGCCTGAAATTGATGAGCTTTTCCGGGTCTGGCACGGCTCTTGCTTTATTAGTTTTGCCCAAGCGAAGTGTAACTGGACCGGGTAAGCCAGAAGGATACAAACAGGATTAAAACGCCAGAAGAAAAACAATAAAAATAACTACAACGATAAGTTCGAGATCCAATTCCAATAATAGTTGTATCTGCTTACCGGATTGCCAGTTACGTCTCTAATAATAAGAAGAGAGATTGACCCCGCGGTTCAACGCGGGGTTTTTTTTTGCGCACACAAAACCCTGCATGGCACCTGCATGAAACTGCAACGGCAAGCCGCTTGCACGGCCGGTAATCGCCCTTTACGCTCGGCGCGGACTATGCGGTGATCACCATGGAGAGCGACAATGAATTTTCGATCGGGAATTATCGTCGCGGGCGCTGCATTGCTTGTCGCCTGCGCGCAGGAAAGTAGCTCACCCGAAACACCGGTCGCCCCTACCTCGTTCGATGTTGCAGAAGCCACGATCACGGACCTGCAACGGGCGATGCAAGACGGTGAAATCAGCGCACGCGGTCTTGCCGAAATCTACCTCGCGCGCATCGATGCCGTGGACCGCGACGGTCCGCGACTCAATTCCATCGTCGAAATAAATCCTGACGCACTGGCCATTGCCGACGAACTCGATCGTGAGCGTGCCGCTGGCAAGCTGCGCAGCCCGCTGCATGGCATACCGGTAGTTCTGAAAGCAAATATCGACACTGGCGACAGCATGGCGACGCACGCGGGCTCGCTGGCCTTGCAGGATCATCACGCGCAGGATGACGCATTCCTCGTTGGGCAGCTGCGTGCGGCAGGCGCCGTGATACTGGCAAAAGCCAACCTGAGTGAATGGGCCAACTTCCGCTCGAAAGATTCTTCCAGCGGCTGGAGCAGTGTCGGCGGACAAACCCGCAATGCTTATGACCCGGCGCGCAACCCCTGTGGCTCGTCGTCCGGGTCCGCGGTGGCCGTGTCGGCAAACCTTAGCGTTCTTGCCGTTGGCACCGAGACCGACGGCTCAATCATCTGCCCGTCTTCGATCAATGGCATCGTCGGCATCAAGCCAACACTGGGCCTTGTCAGCCGCGACGGCATCATCCCTATCGCCCACAGCCAGGACACGGCGGGCCCGATGGCCCGTACGGTGCAGGACGCCGCACTGCTGCTGAATGCCCTCGTTGCGCGCGATGACAGTGATCCGGCCAGCGGCGGCAGACCGGATGAATTGCCGGACTACGCGGCGAACCTGCGTAAGGATGCACTCGCTGGCAAGCGCATAGGCGTTCTGCGCAGCTATGGCGGTGCCGGACGCAATGACCAGGTGGAAGCAATATTCGAAAAGAGCATCGCAGTGCTGCGCGAAAACGGCGCGACCATTATCGACCCTGTAAACATCGATACCGAGGGCATGGGGGACGCGGAGTACGGCGTGCTCCTGTACGAGTTCAAAACCGATCTCAATGCCTACCTCGCAACGGCTGATGCCGCTGTTGGCTCGCTCGCCGATGTCATCGCATTCAACGCCAGCAACGCCGAAACCGTAATGCCGTTTTTTGGACAGGACATCCTGATTGCCGCGCAGGAAAAAGGGCCGCTTACCGACGCGGCCTACCTGCAGGCACTGGAGAAATCAAAACGCATCGCCCGCAACGGCATTGACAATGCATTGCGCGAACAAAAGCTTGATGCGCTGCTTGCTCCGTCAAACGGTCCTGCCTGGTTGACCGACCATGTCCTCGGTGATCACTTCAGTGTTGGCAGCTCGTCGTTCGCTGCCATTTCCGGATATGCCAATGTAACGGTACCTGCCGGCCAGGTGCATGGGCTGCCCATCGGCCTGTCATTCATCGGTGGTGCGTTCAGTGAGCGCAAACTTATCGAACTCGCGTACGCGTTCGAGCAAATCAGCCTGGCGCGACAGGTGCCGACCCCGGAGAATCCGCAGCGCCCCTGAAATACCCACACACGCCTGAAAAACTGCGACCTGTTCGCTCGCGCCGCTGCCTCGGCGCTGGCGTAATCGGCTCTCGCTCCCACGGTTCCCACCATGTTTAAAGCCCTGCGCATCACTGTGTTACTGATACTGCTGATTTTCGTGGCAGGCACGAGCTGGCTGGCACAAGCCCGCAGC
>JBATFU010000247.1:0-5988 GCA_049665065.1 Woeseia sp.
GTGTGAGTCACTGCCGCGGTCGCGAGGCGCCGTGTAAGATCTTGCAAGTTATTATTGAAATAAGTGACAACTTATTGTTTTCTCTATTTTTTATTTCTGGTCAATAGCGGGCCGCGGAAATCCTGCAGCGTGTTCACAGCCAATCCGCACTCGCCGAGGCTGGTCAGTTGGCAATGCCGGCGGTCTGCTTGCCCGGTCGCAGCCGCTGTCAGGCAACGTCGGTTTCGAGCCCGCTTTTTGCAAACTCGTAGCGTCCTTTGCCCGCACGTTTCGCGCAGTACATCGCCGCATCCGCCGCGGTAAGCAGGTCGTCAATGGAGCTGCCGTTGTGCAAATACATCGAAATGCCGATGCTGCTGCCGACGTGCACGGACTGGCCGTTGATGTTGAAGGCGCGCGCGATTTCCACCTGCACTTTGTCCGCGACGCGCGCGATGTGGGTGCGCTCAAGGACGTTGCAGAGAATTGCGAACTCGTCGCCGCCAAGTCGCGCCAGGTGATCGCCCGTTCGCAGGACGCCTGATACTCGAGCCGCAATCTGCCGCAACAACTCGTCACCCGCTTTGTGACCCAGGCTGTCATTCACCTCCTTGAAACCGTCAAGATCGAACATCAAGACGGCAGGCGCGAGCTGCGGATACTTCTGCGCAGCCTTTTGCAGGGCGCCCGTCATAACCGCGCGAAATGCGCGCCGGTTCATCAATTGCGTGAGTTCGTCCAGCTCCGCCTGTTCCTTCAGCAAGCGCTCGGATTCTTTACGGGCAGAGATGTCGACCAGCGTGCCCTCGACCGTAATGTGCCCGCTGATCTGATCGATCACGGCAACGGCGCTCGTCAGCATCGTTACCTGCTTGCCGGTTCGGTGGAATACAACGACTTCGAAACCATCCAGCACACCGTCTTTTTGCAAGACGTCCTCGATCTCTGCGAGCTGGCCGTTATTGACGTACAAGCTGCCCGCTGCTGAAGCCCGGATCAGTTCGGCTTCGTCGTCGAAGCCCAGGGTCTTTACCAGGGTCGCGTTCGCTGCGAGGAGTTTGCCGCCAACCTGCGCCTGGAAAACGCCAACCGGCACGGAATCGAACAGTCGCCGGTAGCGTGCCTCGGATGCGCGTAGCCGCGCCTTGACCAGCGCACGCTCGATTGCGTACTGCAGCGCGCGCAACAGGGCGTCGGATTGGATGCGACCCTTAAGCACGTAGTCCTGCGCGCCGCGCCGCACAGCTTCAACGGCCATTGTTTGATCGGCGTTGCCGCTGAGAATCAGGATCGGCAGGTCGGGTCCTGCCCGCTGTATCGTTGCCAGCGACTCCAGGCCGTCGCCGTCCGGCAGTGACAGGTCGAGCAGCACGGCATCGGGCCGGTTTGCGGTAATCGCATCCACCGCCTCGGCGACTGTCTTGGCGATGTGGAGTTCGTGGTCCCCGCTGATCGCGCCAAATTCTTCCTGCAGCAGGTAAATATCCGCCGGATTATCTTCAATCAAAAGGATGTTCATTTGTCTGCCTGTGCTCCTTCCTTGTGAGCCATCCTGAAACCGGCGCGATACCTGCGCAGGCCTGCACGTCCTCTGACGCAGATGCATGTCACTTCCCTATCGGCATTCCCGTCGAACTCTTTAGTGACTTGCCCGTTATGTAAAACGACACTCAAACCTAAAGTTTTCGCCGCCTGCGCCGACTTTTAGCAGTGAACCCGGAACGTTCATCACGCCGGCCATGACTGCCGCGTGCCTCCTTGTCACCAGGATGTGCTCAATGAAGACAGAAAACCCGATCATTCTCATCGTTGAAGACAACCCTGCCGACGTGGCCCTGATCACCGCAGAACTCGGCAATGCAACGGCACGTGGCGTTTTTCGCCTGCATTTCGCCGGTACCGTGAAGGAAGCCAAAGTCGCACTGCGCGGTCACGATATCGCGGCGGTACTGCTCGACCTGTCCCTGCCGGACAGTCTCGGTCTCGAGACGTTCAACACCCTCGCCCAGCATTCGCCGAACACCCCAATCGTTGTGCTCACGGGCCTCGACGATCACGAGCTCGGCTTGCGCGCGGTGCGCAATGGTGCACAGGACTACCTCGCAAAGGGACGCATCGACAGCGTGGCACTGGAACGCACCTTGCATTTCGCCGTAGAGCGCAAGCGGCGCGAAACAGAAATCCGCCAGCGCCAGAGCCTCGAAGTCATGGCGCAGTTTGCCGATGGCATTGCACATGAGTTCAACAACCTCCTGCAAATAACTTTGGGGAAATTACAGGGACTGGAGTGGCCCCTGCGTGACGACCCGGAGCTGCTGGGCCGCGTTCGCGAAGCAACTCAAACGGTTCTTGGCGGAGCGACGATTACGCGCCGCTTGCTTGCGGTTACCGGTCGCCTGCCCGACCAACCCGATCTGCTCGACGCCAATGCGCACATCGCCAAGCTCTGCGAGTCACTGCGCAAATCGTTCGGCGACAAAACACGAATCAAGACCGAACTGTCAGGTGGCGCCTGGCCGGTATTCGCAGACCCGGCACAGCTCGACATGACAATCCTGACGCTCGTCAACAACGCGCGCGATGCGATGCTCGGCCTCGGCGAAGTGACTATCCGAACCAGCAACCTCGCGCTGGCAGAGCCTAACGCGGCCAACCTGCCGGCGGGCGGCTACCTGATGATCGAGATCACCGACATCGGCGACGGCATGGGCCCGGACGATGCCACGCTACGTGCTGATCCTTTTTACAATGCACACGCGGACCCGCGACTGAACGGCCTCGGCCTCAATATGACGCAAAACTTCGTTCGTTCCAGCGGTGGTCACATCGGGGTTCGCAACCGGCAAGGCCAGGGCACCACTGTTACGCTGTACCTGCCACGCGCTGAGAATGATGCGAACAGCAATACAGACGACAAGGACGACACGCGCACGCCGCCACGCCGCCAGAAACAGATCATGGTGGTCGATGAAGACGCGGACATGCGCCAGGCCATGGCAGGTTTTTTATGGCAACTTGGCTATCCAACTTATGAAGTGAGTTCTGCCGCCGACGCGCTCGCGTTACTCGATGGATCTCAGCACGTCTCCCTCGTTGTCATCGACCGACGCGGCGCTTCAGGTGTTCGTGGCGACAGCCTCGTGCAGAAAATGGCGGCCCTGCACCCCGACCTGAAAGTGCTGTACCTGACAAATGCCCGTGGCGAAAGCCAGCCGGACTTCGGATTGCCCGCGGACGCCGTCGCCGCCCTGGCAAAGCCTGCCTGCCTCGACGACCTGGCAGACAAGCTCATGCAATTGCTGGGTGAAGAGAGAATTGCCGCATGATGAACGCGCTTAATGTGCGGCCATTGGCAGCAGCGAAGAATCAGGAACTGATCGTCGCCAGCCGCAAGCTGCGGGTGCTGGTTACTGACGACGATGAAGCCGACCGGCTGATTATCACGCGCGCACTGCAGCGTACCGGCCTGCAACTTGAGATACACGAGGCCGCAACCGGCCAGGATGCCCTGTTGCAACTGCAGGACAAGCGTTTCGACTGCGTCTTCCTCGATAACCGACTGCCAGACATGCAGGGCACTGACCTGCTCGACAGGATCACCACGCCTGACTGGCCGATTATGGCGGCGATCATGCTGACCGGCTCCGGCGATGAAGGACTGGCGACGCACGCACTGACGCACGGCGCGCAGGATTACCTGACCAAATCGGAACTGAACTCGGCCTCGATTCGGCGCGCACTGCTGCGTTCCGTCGAAAAGATTGACCTTTTGAAAGACCTCGAGGCTCAACGCGAGGCACTGGAGCACAGCAACCGCGAGCTGGAGCAGTATGCGTATGTAACGTCGCACGACCTGCAGGAACCGCTGCGTATCATCGTCAGCTTCCTGCAACTCCTTGAGCGACACAACGGTGACAAACTCGACGACAAGTCCCGCGAGTACATGAGTTTCATCGTAGATGGCTCGAAGCGCATGCAGGAAATGGTTTCCAGCCTGCTGGAGCTGTCGCGGATTGGTCGTGGCAATGAGGGCTTTGAACGGAATGACCTCGAAGACCTGTTGCAGGTCGCGACCGCCAACCTGCAGATTGCAATCGCAGAAAGCGGTGCCGAGATCAGCCACGATGCACTGCCCACGATCTCCTGCAATCGCCAGCGAATTCTGCAGCTACTGCAGAACCTCGTTGGGAATGCCATCAAGTACCGTGGGGACAAAGCACCGAAGATTCATATATCGGCCAGACCAATGCCGGTCGACGCGGTGGAACGCCTTACTTACGCGACCTCCGCGCGACACCAGACGATCTGGGAATTTACTGTAGAAGACAACGGGATCGGCATTGACCCGAAGTATGCCGAACGCATATTTGTGATCTTCCAGCGCCTGCATTCGCGTGAGACTTACGAGGGCACCGGCATCGGCCTCGCCCTGTGCAAGAAGATTGTGCAAATTCACCATGGCAAGATCTGGGTCGAGCACAAAGCAGAGGGTGGCAGCTGCTTCAAATTCACTTTGCCGAGTTTGCAGTCATGAGCGCAGCGCAGCGGCTGCTGCTGCTCGTTGAAGACTCGGCAGCCGACGTCGCGTTGGCCCAGGCAGCGCTCGCAGATGCCGAACAGCCGCACACGCTGCTGCCGTTTCATGACGGCCAGACGGCGCTTGACTACCTCAATGCGAAATCGAATCCACTCCCTGACCTGATACTGCTTGATCTCAACTTGCCGCGCATGGACGGTCGCGAAGTGCTGGCCGAGATCAAGAGTTCCTCGGTACTACGCCACATTCCGGTTGTAATACTGACGACGTCCAGTGAAGTGCGGGACCGGCGTGACGCATACGCGGCCCACGCCAACAGTTTCGTCACCAAGCCGCCGGACCTGCAGACCTATGCGCAAACAATGCAGGAGATTGTTCACTACTGGTTTGAAACCGTGTCATTGGCAGGCGTCGAAGCCGCGTCCATGAGTCGCTAGAGCATGCAACCCGCACCGCTCCCAATTCACGAATCGCAGCGACTGGCAGCCCTCGACAGCTACCAGGTTCTGGACACGCTGTATGAACAGGCCTACGACGACCTGACTGCGCTGGCCGCGGAAATTTGTGTCATGCCAATTTCGCTGATCTCGCTGATCGACAAGAACCGGCAATGGTTCAAATCACACCATGGGCTGGCGGCTCGAGAGACCCCTCGTGACATTGCTTTTTGCGCGCATGCGATCCTGCAGCAGGGCTTTTTCGAAGTTTGTGACAGTCGCAAGGATAAGCGTTTCGCCGACAACCCTTTGGCAACCGGCGAGCCGTACGTGATTTACTACGGTGGTGCCGTGCTGAAAGACAACAGCGGACACAACCTCGGCACTTTGTGCGTCATTGACCACAAACCACGCCAGCTCAGTGACTGGCAGAAGCGCTGCCTTACGATCATCTCGCAGCAGGTCGTCTCGCTTCTGGAATTACGCAGGATGGTGTACCGCAATGCCGAACTGGACGATACCAACAGGCGCAGCAAGAGCTGGATAGAACGGCGGCAACAGGAGCTGGCACGGTTCGCATACCGCAGCTCGCACGATCTGCGCGCACCGGCAATCCAGATTCACAATCTTGCAAAACTGCTGCGCGAAGATATTGATGGCGCCCGTAATGCAGAAGCACTGGAGAACTCCGAGCGCATTCTGTCCATCAGCCAGCAGCTTCTCGCCTTCATTGACGGGGTCGTTGAAGTAGGACGCGCGGAACTACTGGGCGATGTTCAGCATGATATTGACTTTGAACAACTCATCGCGGAATCGATAACGCAGGCAAACACGCTGTTGCCGCAGCATGCCGTCAAGATTCGTTCGGCGATACGCGCCAGCAAACCGCTGCGATCCGAGTACCTGCGCCTCCGCCAGATGCTGGTTCACTTGCTGACCAACTCAATCATGTACGCAAATCCCAAGCAGGCTGAGTCCTTTGTCATGATTTGCGTCGATGACACGGAACGAGGCATTTCCCTGTCCGTTTCGGAC
>JBATFU010000248.1:0-2049 GCA_049665065.1 Woeseia sp.
CGCGAATTCGGCGCGGATTCCTGGGCGCAGTTCCTGTTGAAGTACGCGTTGTCGCACCCGGCGGTAACGGCAGCCATTCCGGGCATGACCAAACCGCATCATGTGACAGACAACATGCAGGCGGGTCATGGTCGTTTGCCAACGGCTGCAGAACGCAAACGTCAGGAAGCGTTCTTCGATTCTTTGTAAGCGAGTAAAGGCTGAGCTGATGAACGAAAACTACGACGACGCTGATCTGCGCCGCATCCTGAACGACACGGACACGATCGTGATGATCGGTGCCAGCCAGCGCGGCGACCGGGACAGTCACCGCGTCATGCGTTACCTGCAGCAGCAGGGATACAGGGTCATCCCTGTTAATCCGACGCTGGACCCGGGCTCGACAATTCTCGGCGAAACCGTCTACGGATCACTGCAGTCTGTGCCCGGCGATTTTCAACTGGTGAATGTGTTCAGACGATCGGATGCCGTCGCAGGCATCGTTGACGAGCTGCTTGCGCTGGAGAAACAGCCGGCATTCCTGTGGCTGCAGCTCGGCGTGATTGACGCAAAAGCTGCTGAGAAAGCGCGCAGTGCAGGCGTAGAGGTTGTAATGGATCGCTGCATCAAAGTAGAGCACGGGCGTTTGGTGAAACAGACTGCGCCGCACTGACCACAGCCTTTCGTGCATGGGTAGCTGTCGCGCGCTAAGAGTCACCGATGAAAAGGCACAGGTCCTTTTTTTGCGCACCTAGTCTTCCAGTGCCGAATTGGCAGGATCGCGCAATACCGACAAGGCCAGCGATGCGACCAGCGCGCTACGGCGCAGGTCGTCATCAAGGCCAGGCGCAATGTAGAAAGTCGGGTTGACGTCCGTTAGCTCGACCGCCGCAATCGTCTTGCCGGCTGTTTGCACAAGGTAACCGACCGGCGACGGTGACTGCAGCTTGGTTCCCTTGTACTTGTGAACGGATTGCATCGTCAGGTGCTGATTGAAAAGAATCGCTTCGCCGGAGCGCAGGTCCTTCGCTAGCATTGCCTCTTTGAATCCTGACGCCTTTGGCTGCCCCAGGATAAAGCGTGCGCCGAGCAGCTGGGTGCCTTGCCGAAAATCACATTCGTAGGACATTTTTTTCGGGTCGAAGGTAATAACGCCGATCGTTACGGCGCCCTTCTTCATCGCGCATTCAGCACTTACCGCCTGCGCTGCGCCATCTTCGCGAAATGAAAAAGATGATTTGCCTTTGCTCGCGACGTACAGCGGATCAAAGATGCCGAGCCGCGATTCACCGCGCGTGAATTCACCGCTATGGCCAGAAAATGCGAACGAGCCCTTGTTCTTGCCGCCGAAGCCGGAAACGCTGATTCTCGTCGCGCCGGCCTGAAAGTCGTCCGGCAACTGCATCTGCGCTACGGTCAGTGCCAGCGTGATTAAGCCGAGCATTACGGGCGAACCAAAGACGATGCTGCTCATCGCTAAAAGCCCCCATCAGCACAATGGCGATGCTGATCTTACGCTGAATCGTTAGGCCGTCAATTTAATAATTTTTCTATTTTTCATATACTTATGAAACATATGGCGAGCCAGCCTCAGCGCCGCACGTTCCGTTCCAAAGGACGCCCGCTGCTCGCGAATTGCTGCAACAGACTGGCCTGGCACGCGGCCAAGCAAGGCACGTCCTGCTCCACTCCAAGGGCCAATCCGTAGTTCTAACCGGGACCCGCAAGGCTGCAGCGTCTGCACCCCGCGCCGCTCCATGGCACCGCCTTTTCGGGTGTCGATGGCGACGAACTGCCGGAAATCGACCATTGGTGTGCCCGCCACTGCCAGAAACGTGATGCATGCACGAACCAGAGTGTGACCCGAGCGGTTTCATTTTTTTCCATGAACATCAATAATCTGCGCGCATATTGCAAATGATTTGTAGAAGCGGTGGCCCGCTCGCGGCGTGCCATCTGTTGATGAGCGCAACCGTCGAGTTGTGTGGCGCTCATTCAGTCTTCGCGCAGGCAGCAGCGGTTAACCGGGCAAGACCCGGGCGCTGCCGTGTCCGGTCTGTCAAAGAATGT
>JBATFU010000249.1:0-9000 GCA_049665065.1 Woeseia sp.
TCAATGAGTCAACCGAAAACATTGGCGCAAGACGCTTGCACACGGTGATGGAGCGCCTGCTTGAGCAGGTGTCGTTCGAGGCGTCTGACAAAAGCGGCAGCAAGGTTGTCGTTGATGCCGCGTACGTTAACGAGCACGTTGCCGAGCTCTCGAAGAAAGAAGACCTGAGTCGCTACATCCTCTGAGACCACAGCCATGGACATGACCCCGACCGAAATTCGTCTGCGCAAGGGGTCGCGTTGCCTGCGCGTCAGTTTTGCCGATGGCGCGGTGTTCGACCTGCCGTTCGAGTACCTGCGCGTGCACTCGCCGTCCGCCGAGGTGAAAGGTCACGGCCCGGGACAGGAAGTGCTGCAAACCGGCAAGGAAGACGTGGTACTGACGAAGATCGAACCCGTCGGTCATTACGCGGTGCGACTGATTTTTAGCGACGGCCATGATTCCGGCCTGTACACCTGGCACTACCTGCATGAACTCGGCAGCGAACAGCAATCGCGCTGGGCCGACTACCTCGACCGTCTGGCAGGCGCGGGGTATGCTCGCCGGTCTGCAAAAGACGGCTGAGCCATGAACGACGACAACACCCATTTCGGTTACCAGAGCGTACCGCGCACCGAGAAAGCCAGACGTGTACGCGGCGTATTCGATTCGGTTGCCAGCCGTTACGACGTGATGAATGACCTGATGTCGGGCGGCATGCACAGGCTCTGGAAGCGTTTCACGATCGACCAGGCAGCGGTGCGCCGCGGCCAGCGCGTGCTGGATCTGGCGGGTGGCACCGGCGATCTCGCATTGGCGTTCGCGCGGCAGGTTGGCGCCTCCGGGCAAGTGGTGCTGGCCGATATCAACGCGAACATGCTGCAGGAAGGTCGCCGAAGGCTCGTCGACGCCGGCATCGCGGGCAACCTGGCGATTGCCCAGGTCGATGCGGAACAGCTGCCGTTCGCCGATAACAGTTTTGACTGCATCACGATCGCCTTTGGTTTGCGCAACGTGACCAACAAGGAACGCGCGCTGGCCTCGATGCACCGCGTACTGAAACCTGGCGGCAAGCTGCTGGTGCTCGAGTTCTCGAAACCGGCCGAGGTGCTGAAGCCGGCTTATGATGTCTACTCGTTCAAGGTGCTGCCGCTGCTCGGCAAACTCGTTGCGAACGACGATGCGAGTTACCAGTACCTGGCGGAATCGATTCGTATGCATCCCGACCAGGAAACGCTGCTTGGCATGCTGCAGGACGCCGGCTTCGAACGCTGCCAGTACCGCAACCTCGCTGGCGGCATTGTGGCGCTGCACTCGGGGTTTCGCATCTGATGGATCCGCTGTACGCGCTCTTCAAGCCCCTGCTCTCGCTTGTCAATTCACAGATCGCCGAATCGACACCGGCACGCGCGCTGTGTCGCAAGCTCGACGGGCGCACGATTGCGGTGCGGGTGCGTAACTCCGGTCTGACAGTGGCCGTCTCGGTCAACGAAGACCGCCTGGACCTGACGACGGTGGACGAGTGTGAGCCGGATGCGGTGATTACAGGCTCGTTGATCTCGCTTGCGCGCCTCGCCGGCCCGGACGGTGAAAAACTGATCCGCGAGGGCGTCGTTGATTTCGACGGTGATGCGCTGCTGGCAAATGACTTCCGGCAGCTCTTGCGTTTCGCGCGCCCGGACTGGGAAGAACAGCTCTCGTCAGTGGTCGGCGATGCTGCTGCCCATGGCATCGGCAATGCGGTGCGCGGCGTGAACCAGTGGGGCGAGCAGGCGGGGGCTACGTTTCGGCAAAACATCAGCGAATATCTGCAGGAAGAAAGTCGCAGCGTACCGAGTCGCTACGAAGTTGAAGAGTTTCGCAACAAGGTGCAGACACTGCGCGACGATGTTGCCCGCTGCGAGGCCAGGCTGCAGCTGCTCGAGAAAGCCGCGAGCGACGAGACATGAGCGAGCGCTGGCGGGTGCTGCTGCGCTTTATCGAAATCCAGCGCGTGCTGGTACGCCACGGCCTTGATGACTTCATCAAGTCAACGCACTTCCTGCGGCCGCTGCGATTCGTTTTCTACCTGCTACCGCGTGCGAAGGACGTGTCAGAGCCGCTCGGCAAGCGCATGCGTCTCGCGCTCGAGGAGCTGGGGCCGATCTTCGTCAAATTTGGCCAGGCCGTATCGACACGCCGTGACCTGCTGCCGCCGGATATCGCGGATGAACTCGCGAAACTGCAGGACGAAGTGCCGCCGTTCCCTTCCGAGGAAGCGATCGCGATCATGGATGCCGCCTATGAGCGCTCGGTGCACGAAGTATTTTCCCGCTTCGATGAAGCACCGCTCGCAGCAGCGTCGATTGCGCAGGTGCACAGCGCGGCGCTGCAGGACGGCACCGAAGTCATCGTCAAGGTATTGCGCCCCGGTGTTCGCGAATTAATTGATCGCGACCTCGAGGTCATGTTCGCGCTCGCCGGCCTGGCTGATAAATACTGGGCAGAAGGCAAACGCCTGCGGCCGCTGGAGATCGTTGCCGAATACGAAAAGACGATCATCGATGAACTCGACCTGATGCGTGAGGGTGCCAACGCGGCACAGCTAAAGCGCAACTTCGAAGGCTCGGACCTCCTGTACGTACCCAACGTCTACTGGGATTTCTGCAGAAAAGAAGTGCTGGTGCAGGAACGCATCTACGGTGTGCCCATAAGCGACATGGCGACGCTGCGAGCTGCCAATACGAACATCCAGATGCTCGCGGAGAACGGGGTAGAGATATTTTTCACACAGGTATTTCGCCACAATTTTTTTCATGCCGACATGCACCCCGGCAATATTTTCGTACAGATTGATGATCCGCAGAACCCGAAGTACGCGGCAATCGATTTCGGCATCGTTGGAACCTTGAGTCCCAGTGACCAGCGCTACCTTGCCGAAAACTTTCTCGCGTTTTTTGATCGCGACTATCACAGGATCGCAAAGCTGCACATCGACTCTGGGTGGGTACCACCGAACACGCGCATCGATGAACTCGAGTCCGCCGTGCGCACCGTCTGTGAACCGATTTTTCAAAAGCCGCTCGCAGAAATTTCTTTTGCGCAGGTATTGATTCGCCTGTTTGACACAGCGCGACGCTTCAACATGGAGATCCAGCCGCAGCTGATCCTGCTGCAGAAGACCCTGTTCAATATCGAAGGCCTGGGTCGCGAGCTGTACCCGCAGCTCGATCTCTGGAAAACCGCGCAGCCGGTCCTGCGGCGCTGGATGGACGAGCAGGTCGGCGGCCGCGCGGTTATCGACAGCATCCGTAACAACCTGCCACAGCTGCGCGAGGCGCTGCGTGAGCTGCCCGGCGTCGTCAAACACCTCGCAGATCAGGCCGCCGACGGCAACCTGCACATGAGCATCCGCTCGGACGAACTGGCACGCATTGAGAAATCGCTCGCGCGGCAGCAACGCGAACGCTACCTGCTCGTCGCTGCCGGCACGGCGGTCGTCAGCGGCACACTGCTGCTGGCCCTGCAATCGGTGCCGATGCTCGGCTGGTCGCTGCTGGCTGTTGGCGGCCTGGGATTTTTGCTGGGAAGGCCGCGTTAAGCGTCACTACCTGTTTACAATGACCTGCCCAGTCGCGAGTCAACTTCATTGTGACCATCACCAATAAACACCGCACGATACGCAGCTTCGTGCGCCGCACCGGTCGCCAAACAGTGGGGCAGCAGCGCGCCCTTGCAGAGCTTTGGCCGCGCTTCGGAGTCGCGTTTTCCGACTCGCCGCTTGATCTCGATGCCGTGTTCGGCCGGCATTCGCCGCGCGTGCTCGAGATCGGGTTTGGTAATGGCGAGACGCTCGTTCAACAAGCGGTAGAGAATCCCGACAAGGACTACGTCGGTATCGAAGTGCACGAACCTGGCATCGGCCACTGCCTCCTGCATATCGAAGACCACGGCGCGAAAAACCTGCGGCTGATTTGCCACGATGCGCTGGAAGTGATGGAGCAGCAACTCGACGATGCTTCACTGACGCGTATCAACCTGTACTTTCCCGATCCCTGGCCGAAGAAGCGGCATCACAAGCGGCGCATCGTCAGCGATGCGTTCCTTGCACTGTGTGCGCGGCGGTTACAGGCCGGCGGCCATCTGCATATCGCAACCGATTGGGCCAATTATGCGGAGCATATCGATGAGCGAATTGGCCAATCGCCAAATTTTCGGTGCGTCGAACGCCGGGAACACGCTGGCAGCAAGCCCCTCGAACGGCCCAATACCAAGTTCGAACGACGCGGCCTGAAGATCGGCCACCGCATCGTCGACTGGAAGCTGCAACGAATTTAAGTCGCGATTTCAACACCCTGCAGAACGCAGGCAGAACAGCGTGCGGTTATGCTGCAGGTGCACTTGCTCTCGCGCGGTCAAGGCTTATAGTGTCAGGAAGCCACGGACGGCCAACACCGTCTCTCCATGGACGGACCCGAAGCACTCAAGCGAGGGATTTGCTATGGCAGTTGTATTTCCTGTAATCGGAAACTGGTATCGGCGGGCTAGCGGCAGTTTGTTTGAAGTCGTTGCAGTCGATGAACAGGACGCTACCGTCGAATTGCAATATTTCGACGGCACCATCGACGAGATCGACCTCGAAACCTGGCCGAGCCTGTTGATAGAACGCGTCAGGGCACCGGAAGACTGGTCTGGCTCGGTTGACATGGATCCTGCAGATTTTGCGAGCGAAGACAGCGGCGACCTGCCGCTTGGCTGGCACGATCCGCTCGAGATCCTGGAGAACGCCGAATAAACAGGCTTAACTTCGATCGGGTCCTTCGACCACGATCATGCCGTCGACAATCTCTGTCCTGACGGCCGTCAAACTTTTGCCCGGACAAGGGCCCGCCACACACAAACCTGTTTCAATCTCGTAGAGCGCGCCGTGCGAGGCGCAGATGATCATTGCCTGGTCTTTGGTCAGGAAACTGTCTGGCTTGAAGTTCAGTGGATGACCAACGTGCCTGCAGTAGTTCTGGTACGCGTGCACCGCGTTGCCTTTTCGCACGACGAAGCCGCGAAACGGCCAGTCGCCATCGCCTATCGTAAATTCGCGGCAGCCCGGATCGTCGAGCTCGTCCAGTCGGCCGACGGTCACTCTCTGGTACACGACGTCAGTCATTTTGAGTCACTGCAGCGGGTTCATTCCACGGCGCCACCTTGAACAACAACAGCATTCCGGGCACGGCGAACAGTACACATAGCAGGAAGAAGTTTGTCCAGCCCATCTGCTCGACAATGACGCCGGTTGAGGCGCTTGCGAGCGTGCGCGGCGTCGTGGCAAACGCCGTAAACAGCGCGAACTGCGTTGCAGCAAAGGCCTTGTTGGTCGAACGCGCGATAAACGCGATCAATGCCGCGGAGCCGAGGCCGACGCCGAGGTACTCGAACGCCACGGCAAAACCGAGCATCCAGGGATTTGGGCCGATCTCTGCCAACGCGGCGAAGCCGAGGATACTCGTGATTTGCACAAGGCCGAACAGCCAGAGCGCACGATTAATGGACAGGTAGATCATGACCAGTCCGCCAATCATCGCACCGACGATGACCGCGGCAAGCGAGGCGGTTTTCGCAATGGTGCCGATTTGCGTCAGCGTAAAGCCTACGTCGATGAAAAACGGCGTCTGCAACGCAGTGGCCATGCTGTCTCCCAGCTTGTAGAAGAACAGGAATGCGAGCACCAGCAACGCCGACGCGATTCCGTGACGGCCAATGAACTCGCGGAACGGTTCAATGACCGCTTCCTTGATCGTCCGTGGCGCGAGCGGGTCCCGCACTGGCTCCGCAATGCACAGGGTCATCACGACACCAACCGCCATGAACGCGGCAACGACAATGAACACCGCGTTCCACGCCAGGTAGTCGGCCAGAATCAATGCCAGCGCGCCGGGAACAAGGCCGGAGAGTCGATACGCCTGCACGTGAATCGAGTTGCCGAGACCAAGCTCGTTATCCGGCAGTAATTCGCGGCGATAGGCGTCGAGTACGATGTCCTGACTGGCGCTGAAAAAAGCCATCGCGGCGGCAAGATACGCGATTGCCCAGATCGAAAACGCCGGGTTCAGGAAACCGATCGTGCCGATCGATACCACCAGCGCAAGCTGGGTAACCAGCATCCAGCCGCGCCGCCGGCCGAGAAACGGCAACGTGTAGCGATCCATGATCGGCGACCACAGAAACTTCCACGTGTAGGGCATCTGTACGAGCGTGAAGAAACCGATCTCGGCCAGTCCGACGCCCTCGGTGCGCAACCAGGCGGGCGCCAGCTGGATCAGAACATACAGCGGCAGGCCCGACGTGAAGCCGGTAAAGACGCAGATCAACATGCGTCGATTAACAATTGCCTCCCTGAGCGACGGTTTGGTCACGCGTTCGTCTCGGTGAAAAGCCTAGCTCGCATGTGCCCAGTCGTAATCAAGCGTAAGCGGCGCGTGATCAGAAAAGCGCTGGTCGCGATATATTTCGCTGCGCAGAATCTTGTCCTGCAGGCCCGGCGTAACAATGTGGTAATCGATGCGCCAACCGACGTTGTTGTCCCACGCGCGGCCGCGATTCGACCACCAAGTGTACTCTGCTTTTTCCGGATTGAGTTTGCGAAATGCGTCGACGAAGCCGTGCGTGTTTAACAACTCATCCATCCACGCACGCTCCTCGGGCAGGAATCCGGAGTTCTTGCGGTTCGCTTTCCAGTTTTTCAAATCGATTTCGCGATGCGCAATGTTCCAGTCCCCGCACAGGATGTATTCGGAGCGCCGCCGCCGCAGCTTTCTGAGATGCGGATCGAACTGGTCGAGACAACGAAACTTGGACGCCTGCCGGTCCTCGTTCGATGAGCCGGATGGCAGGTACAGCGACACAACGGACAGGCCATCGAACTGCGCTTCCAGATAACGACCCTCATCATCGAACTCCGCGATACCGAAACCGCGAATGATTTTTTTCGGTTTCAGTCGCGAATAGATCGCAACGCCGCTGTAGCCCTTCTTTTTCGCATCCTCGTAAAAGCAGTGATAGCCGGCGGGTGCGAAACACTCATCTTCAAGCTGGTGCTCCTGCGCCTTGGTTTCCTGAATGCACACAACGTCGGCATTCTGCCCGGCAAGCCACTCGAAAAAACCTTTGCGCGCGGCTGCCCGGATTCCATTGGCATTGAGGCTAATTACGCGCAGCACGTGCTTGCTTCCATTGTTGTGGCCGTTGCATTAGTCAAAAGGGATGCCGGCACGATGTGCCAGGTGCGTTCATGCCGACGGCTGACTGTGGCATACTCTGCAGCCCATCGCGGCCGTCGTTCATCATGTTGCCGCGTCAACAAAGTCGCCATCATACAGAAGCAACGTCTCAGTCCAACATCATGCGAGCCTACAAAAACGAGTTTCTTGAACTGGCACTGGAGCTGGGTGTACTGCGCTTCGGTGAGTTCACGCTGAAGTCCGGCCGCAGGAGCCCGTACTTCTTTAATGCCGGCCTGTTCAGCAGCGGCTACGCCGCGGCAAAACTCGGCCGCTATTACGCATCCGCCATTGCCGATGCCGAACTTGAGTTCGACATGCTGTTTGGTCCTGCCTACAAGGGCATTCCGCTCGCCACGCTTGCGGCGGCGGCTCTCGCCGAGCATCACGATGTTGACGTGCCCTATGCGTATAACCGCAAGGAAGCAAAGGGACACGGCGAAGGCGGCAGCATCGTCGGCGCGCCGCTGGCCGGCAAGGTTCTGATCGTCGATGACGTGATTACGGCCGGCACCGCAGTGCGCGAGGCAGTGCAGATCATTACAGCGGGTGGCGCGACCGTCGCTGGGCTGGTCATTTCACTCGATCGCCAGGAAGTCGGCCGCGACTCGCGCTCCGCGGTGCAGGAACTTGAACAAACGCTGCATATTCCGGTCGTTAGTATCGTGAACCTTGAGGATTTGATCGAACTGCTCGAAGATTCCGGCGAATACGCTGAGCATTTGCCCGCTGTGAAGGCCTATCGCAAGCGCTATGGCATAACCGGCAAGGCCTGAAGCCTTGGCCGGGGCCGGTTTACACGCTGGATTGCGGCGATTAAGCTAGAAAATCGCGAACCAGTACCTCCCCGCCACCTGGAAATCATGTGATATTCGTGCAATGCGGCAATTTTCCTTAATACTCATTCTGATCGCAGTTTTCGCCGGCGCGGCCTTCGCGCAAAGCGGGCAAAAACTTTACCGCTGGGTCGATAAAGAGGGCGTCGTCCACTATGGCGACAGCATTCCCGCGGAATATGCAGAAATCGAAAAGCAGGTGCTGAACGACGCCGGTGTCACGGTGGACGTGCTGCGCGGCAAAAAGACAGCAGAAGAACGTGCCGAGGAAGCGCGTCAGGAGCAGGTCGCGATGGAGCGTGAGTTGCAGCGCCGTGCCGATCAGGCCCTGCTCGCTACCTACCTGTCCGTTGACGAAATCATGTTGCACCGCGATCGACGCGTCGAACTGTTCCAGGCGCAGGCGCGCGTCACCGAGTTGTATCTGCGCAACCTGCAGCGCCGCTATCATTCGTTAATGCAGGAAGCCTCCACGTTTCAACCCTACAGCAGCGACCCGGATGCACCGATGATCGATCGTGATCTCGCCGAAGAAATCAACGAGGCCCGTGAAACGATCACCCGGCACGAATCCAACCTCGAGCGGTTTCGCAATGACGAGCAACAGATTGTGGCGCGCTTCGACAACGACATTGGTCGGTTCAAGCAGTTAAAAGGTTTGAACTAGACTCACGCAGCCGCTGCGACGATCGTTGCAGCGACTACAAGCTAGCCGGTACCCGAGTGGCCGAAGCCACCGTCACCGCGCTCACTTCCGGCAAATTCTTCCACGATTTCGAACTGCACCTGTGCAACCGGAACGAAAACCATTTGTGCAATCCGTTCGCCCGGCTGAATTTGATAGCTTTTGGCGCCGCGATTCCAGCAGGAAATAAACACCTGCCCCTGGTAATCGGAATCGATCAGCCCCGTGAGATTGCCGAGCACGAGGC
>JBATFU010000250.1:0-3406 GCA_049665065.1 Woeseia sp.
TTGTAGCTGTAGTAACCGGCTGCGTAGCCGCCCGCAAAAATATGCGAAAAATTCTGCGGGAAGCGGTTGTAGGCAGGATGCTGCACAAGCGCCACTTCTTCACGCACCGATTGCAATATTTCCAAAGGTCGCGCGCCGCGCGCCGGATCAAACTCGGCATGCATCCGGAAATCGAACAACGCGAATTCGATCTGGCGCAGCATCGCCAGCGCCGCACCGCAATGGCGGCTCTCGAGCAGTCGCGCAAACATGGCGGCGGGCAGTGGCTCGCCCGTTTCGAAATGACCGGTCGCGCGCATTAATACTTCTTTATTCCAGGCGAAGTTCTCCATGAACTGGCTGGGCAACTCGACAGCGTCCCAGGGCACCCCGTTTATGCCGGCAATGGCCGGGTAGTCGATGCGCGTCAGCAGGTGATGCAGCATGTGACCGAACTCGTGAAACAGCGTGACCACGTCAGTGTGCGTCAACAGCGAAACGCCATTTTCATCGGGCGGCGAGAAATTGCAGACGAGGTAGCCGACGGGCAGCGTTTTCTCACCACCGAGGTTCTTGCGCACGATACATTCGTCGATCCATGCGCCGTTGCGTTTGCCGGCACGGGCATAGAGGTCTGTATAAAAACCGCCAAGCACACTGCCGCCCTCATCACGAACCTCGTAATAACGGGCATCCTCGTGCCAGGTCTCGACGTCATCAACAAGCGTCAGCTGCAGGCCGTACAGTTTCTGGGCCAACTCAAACAAGCCGGCCTTGACGCGGCTGGCTGGAAAATACTTGCGCAGCTCTTCGTCAGAGACTGAGTACTTGTCCTGCTTCAGTTTTTCGAGCCAGTAGCTGACGTCCCAGGCCTGCAGCGGGCCGCCGGCAAGCGCTTCGAGTTCCGCAATTTCAGCTTCCGCGCCAGGCCGGGTTTGCTGTGCAAGCTGGCGCAGGAATTCAATGACCTCTGCCGTGCTGCCGGCCATTTTTGTCGCGAGCGAAAACTCGCCGAAATTGGCGAAACCGACGAGCCTGGCAAGCCGGTGCCGCAGTTCGAGAATTTTTTCAATGTTGCCGCTGTTGTCCCACTGACTATCGTCGGCCTGATCAGATGCGCGGGTAACCCAGGCGCGATAAAAGATCTCGCGTACTTCACGATCTGCAGCATGGGTCGCGACCGCAAGCCAGGTAGGGAAGTCGAGCGCCAGCCGATAGCCGTCAATGCCGGCCTCCCTGGCGTTGCGCCGGGCACGCTCGATGACCGATTCGGGCAGGCCGTCAAGACGGGCTGCGTTACCGACATCGAGGTGCCAGGCGTCGGTCGAATCCTGCACATTCTGCTCAAAGCCGGCCTGCAGCATCGCGAGTTCGGCGCGGATCTCGCGATACTCGGCCTTGTGGTCTTCCGGCAGGTCGACGCCACCCAGGTGAAAGTCCCGCAGGGCGTGCTCGATCAGTGTGCGGCGCGCGCCGTCGGCAGCGGCAGGCAATGATTTGGCTACCTGCTGGTAGGCGTCACACAAAGCCTTGTTTTGCGAAATCTCGGCATCATGTTCAGTAAGCAACGGCAATGCATCGTTGTACGCATCGCGCCAACCGGCATCATCCAGCACGGCCTGCAAATGCGTCACCGGCGAAAAAACGCGACGCAACTCGTGCTGCATTTCCTCGAGTGGAATCACCAGCGATTCAAAGCTGTGAGTGGTGCCTTCAGCGATCAGCTCGGCAAGCTTTTGCCGATGCGCTGCGATAAGCTCGCGTAGCGCCGGAATCGCATGGTCGGGTTTCAGTTCGTGAAAGCGCGGCAGTCCCGCGGTGTCGAGCATCGGATTAGGCATTGTTTTCCGGTTCATTTTCGGCGCACAGATGTTATCACAGGCGGTTGTGATCGCAGCAAACCACAGGCAACAGGGAGTATCCGTGACAAAAGAATTTGACCTTCTCGTTATCGGCGGCGGCAGCGGTGGCCTGGCCCATGCGCAGCGCGCCGCAGAGTACGGAGCGCGTGCGGCCGTCATCGAAAACGGGCCATTGGGCGGCACCTGCGTCAACGTGGGATGTGTTCCAAAGAAAGTGATGTGGTACAGCGCGCATCACGCACACCAGATAGAAATGGCGCGCGACTATGGCTTCGACGTCACCGTGAACAGTCATGACTGGGGTGCGTTGAAGGAACGTCGCGACGCGTATATCGCCCGCTTGAATGGAATCTATGCCGGTAACCTGGAACGCCGCGAAGTTGGACTGATTCGTGGTACCGCACGCTTCGTCTCGCCCCATGAAGTCGCGGTCGATGGCACACGCTACCGTGCAGCGCGCATTGCAATAGCCACGGGCGGCTATCCGACCCTGCCCGATATTCCCGGCGCGGAACTGGGCTTCACGTCCGACGGTTTCTTCGATCTCGAGGAACGGCCGCAACGCGTCGCCGTCGTCGGCAGTGGCTATATCGCGGTCGAACTGGCGGGCGTGTTCAACGGGCTCGGCTCAGAAACGACAGTACACATTCGCAAAGACAGCATACTGCGCGGCTTTGACACGATGCTCGGCAGCGAAGCGCGCGCGGTCATGGAAGCGGATGGCGTGGGCTTCGTTACGGGCTTCGTGCCTGTCTCGCTGGAGAAGACTGCCAAGGGGCTCGTCCTTACGGCAGAAGATGGCCGCCGTTCGGCGCCGGTCGACGGTGTCTTGTGGGCCATTGGTCGCACGCCGAATACGCACAGCCTCGATCTGGCGGCTGCCGGTGTGGCAACGGATGCGGCGGGCTTCATTCCAACGGATGATTACCAGGCGACAAACGTCGAGCACATCTTTGCACTGGGGGATGTCACGGGGCGTGCTGCATTGACACCCGTTGCAATCGCCGCGGGCCGCCGCCTCGCCGATCGCCTGTACGGCAACATGGAAGGACGCCATCTCGAGTACGAATGCATTCCCACGGTGGTGTTTACGCATCCGCCGATCGGCACGGTGGGTCTTACTGAAGACGAGGCGCGCCTCGCTCATGCCAGCGGCGTGCACATTTATCATTCGCGCTTCAACCCGATGCAGTACGCGCTCAGTACGACGAAAGTGGCGACCACGATGAAGCTCATCACCGTCGGTGACGAACGGCGCATCGTTGGCTGTCACATGATCGGCGACGGCTGCGATGAAATGCTGCAGGGATTTGCCGTGGCGATTCGCATGGGTGCATGCAAGCAGGATTTCGACGATACCGTCGCGATCCATCCGACCAGCGCCGAAGAACTCGTGACTATGCGCTAACCGCGAGGTGGCTCAGTACCTGCTGGCTGTCAGGCCGCAGGCCGCGCCATAACTCGAACGATTCGGCAGCCTGCTCGACCAGCATGCCCCAGCCCATCAGCGAGCGCGCCGCACCCTGCCGGCTTGCCCACAGGCTGAACGGCGTTGGCGCTAAGCC
>JBATFU010000251.1:0-4571 GCA_049665065.1 Woeseia sp.
ACGGTGGTGTTGTACACCGACGGATCCAGCAGTTCGGCGCCGCTCAGTCCCGCCTGGTATGACATGCCACTCGAAAGTTCACCGCCGGCCAGGTTCAGCAGCAACGCTGCGTACTGGCGTGCTGCACGGGCTTCGGCGCCTGCCGAGCCTTGCTGATACAGAGCAGTCACCAGCGCACTGCCGTTGCTGAAGTAGTCCGCCGACAATTGCGCGCCGCGATCGGCAAGCGTGGCAGCTTCGCCCGGCGTGAAGTGCGGGTTCTTCTTGCCGTCAAACTGGTGCTTCCAGAATCCCTTCGACCGGGCACTGCAGGACAACTGCTGGCCGGGCTCTGGCACGGCTACGTTGATCTGGTGAGTCGCATGCTCCACGCCATCGACATAAAAACGTGCCACCAGCGTGTAAGCACCCGGCGCCCGGTTGAAGTCGACATTGAGCGACCAGGGGCCGGTGCCGTTCGCCGCTGTTTCGGCCTGTGCGTCGGGACCAATCACTTCGAGCGTAACCTGCCGATCCGTCGACGGGTCGTCGGTGCCACTCGTGCCGCGTACTTCTACCGTTGCGCGGGGCATCGTGTCGCCATTGCGCGGCGCGGTAATCAGCACGTCGTATGTGAAAGTCTGTACCCGCTCGATCACGAACGTGGAGCTGTCGCTGGTCGAGAGCACACCATCGAGATACAGGTTTGCTGTAAGTGTGTGCTCGCCGTCGGCAAGTCCGGCCGGACTGATCGAGGTTGACCAGTTGTAAGCCGGGCTCATGCCGTTCAGCGACGTGGCCTGTTCGGGGCCACCGTCCACGGACAGCCTGACCTCGGCAACCGGCGCCGTTGTCATACCGGGGCGCAGTAGCGTGTACGGACGGGCAAACATCGGGCGCGCGATCACGTCGGCGCCCGGGCCTGTTGCCGGGCTGGGTGCGAGGTCAACGACGGGGCCAACGAACGAAGATGAAAAAACGTTATGGGCCGGCGCACCGGACGCAGGGTTACCCAGATTGGCAAACGGGATGAAAAACTCAAGCACGTTGCCGCTGACCGATGCGCTGGTTGCCACCGCCGTTGCCGGCGTGGCGCTGCCCGGACTTGCTCCGCCGGATCCCAGCACGACATTGGTAAACATGTTGGTGCCGTCTACGTTCTGGGTAACGCGCAACGTGACGCTTTGTCCGGCAGGCAAGTCGGCCGCGTCTCGCAAGGTAATGCGATAAGACATACCGCCCGACTGTTCCTGGACTGCGAGGCCCACGATATCAGCGGCGCCAGGCAGGCTCGGGTCGGTAGCATCGTCCGCCAGCACTTCCACGGGCAGGTTGGTTGCCGGCAGGGTGCCATCGTTTGCGGTGCCACCGACAGCAATCATCATGCTGCCATCAAACTCAGCACCGTTCGCCGGCGCGGTGATACGCACGCTCGGTGTGCCGCTGCCGGTCAGGCCGTCATGCGTTACGCCCAGCAGCTTCAATGCCGCGGCCAGATCCATGAGACCAGCACCCTTATCAAAGGATGTCGTCTGCCCCGGGTTTTGCGGGTCGGCCACGTACGGCGCGCCGGCGGTGAACTTGCGTGCAGTGTCGAGAATAACGTCCTCGACTTCGGCCGGCGTCATCGTCGGCCGCGCTTCGAGCAGCAATGCGACGGCACCCGCCACGTGCGGGCTGGCCATCGACGTGCCGCCAATGGTGCCGTAATACGGCTGCCATGCGAGCGTTGCGCTCGTGCACACCGGCTGCTGGCCGTTATTGCAGGTGGAGGTAATCGAGGAGCCTGGCGCGGATACATCGGGCCAGGTTGCGGAGTTGCTCGAAATGCCGCGGCTGGAACTCGCCGCCAGTATGTTGTCGCGGTTGCCGGTGTTCGCATCGTTGTAGTTGGCAACACAGATGACGCCAGGCGTCGGATCGTCGCAGTAGGACGAGGTCAGCTCGGCACTGCCGTTTCCGCCTTCGTTACCCGCTGCAAATACCATCACGATGCCGCGGTCCTGGACGAGCGCCTTGGCCAGCTTCGCATCGACACTGTTCGGATCGTAGGTGGCTCCGCCGACTTCGCCAAAGGAATTGTTGGTTACCTTGATGCGCGGGCTGAAGCTGTCGTAGTTGTCGTAAATATGCTGCCAGGCCTCGGTTGCAAACAACACCGATAACGCTTCGCCGGTGCTGTAGCCAACGAGGCTCGCGCCGGGTGCGACACCTGTGTAGGTGCCCTGAACGTTCGGCGACACGCTGCCGTAACCGCCGTTCGACGCGGTGCCGTTACCGGCCACAATGCCGGCTACGTGCGTACCGTGACCACTGGTCAGATCGGTGTTGGCACTGTTGCCAACGTCCTGGAACAACAGCGGGCCGAAGCACTGGCCGGTATTGGTGTTGATCAGACCCGGCGTGGTGCAGACGATCTTGTAATTGGCGACAACCCGGCTCGTGAGATCAGGGTGCGTGCCATCGAATCCGGAATCGATGATTGCGACGGAAATGCCGTCGCCGGACAGGATGTTGTTGCCTGCATTGCGGTAGGGACCGCCGGATGCAGCTTCGAGCGCAACCCGTGCACGCGAAGCCCATGGTCCGGTATCGCCGTACCAGGCCAGCGGCCGGTTCGGTTCCAGGTATTCAATCGAAGACTCCCGCGTCAGGCCGCGCAGTTCTGTGAGTGTGCCGGCCGCGAAGACCACACCAATCGACGACTCGAAGTCAGCGAGGATTTCCAAACCGTGGCCTTCAACAAGGTCACGATGATCAGCCGGCGTGCCTTGTTTGAAATGCACGAACGCGCCGTAAGGCGTTGCCCCCGGCAGTGTCGCAAAGGCTTCGGAAATTTGCGGGTGCAGCCTGACGTCGCCAAGCGCGACCACTTCGGCCGACGTAGTGCTGGCAAAAACAGTAAGAGTCGCCAGCAACATCGCGAATTGCCGAACGAAGGAACGCAATTGAAAGAATCGGGACATCGAAAGTCTCCTGAACGGGGAGCGGCGGATGCCGCAACAGGCGACGAAGCTTGCCAAGGTGCCGATGCCCGCACCATGAGGTGAATTCCCTAGTCAGGGACGCGGAAAAAAAACGCAATGAAACGGACCAGGACTATTTTTTCACACTATTCAGTTGTCGAAAAAAAGCGATCAGGGTCACTCATTGCGGTTGCTTCGCGGCAGAAAAGACAAACCTGGTGCGTTTATTTCTTACGTTGGCGGGTGATTTTTTCCACCTGCACTAGGGTGTTTACCTCATTTTCCCGGCAATGCGCGCCCGTTATCGTGCACCCACTTAATTATCCGTCTGGACAGCGGTCTGGCAGCAGGAGCTGCCGGCAACGCCGGTCGACTACAAAGCCAACCAGACGAATACCTTCAGTACCAACGGGAGCAGGACCATGACATTCAGCATATTCACTCATTTGAAAGGCCTGCGCGCCTTCGGCCTGGTTGCCGCAGCCGCATGCGCTTTAGCTCAGCCAGCCGTGGCGGCCAACCCGGCCAGCACGGACTACGGTCCCAATGACGCAACGTTTGCCTGGGCCGGCACGGCCGTGGGGGGCGCCAGCGCCACTATCGATACTTGTGTGTACGGCGTTAACTGCGACAAGTTCGTCATTAACGTCACTGGCACCGAGGCGGACTGGGAAGGCAAGGTTGTTAACGTCGCAATTGAATGGCTGGTACCCGCCAGCGACTATGATCTCGTCATCTTCAAAGGTGACGAATCCGGTGCCGAAGTCGGCGGATCCGGCGACGGTGCTCCTGAAACGATCGAAGAGGCTGGCATCAGTCCGGCGGCCACCGGCGTCGGTCAGTACACTGTCGTTGCGATTTACTTCGCAGTGCCACCGGGCGATCAATACACCGGCACGTTGAAAATCGTGACCGCTCAGCCGGTTCGGAGTGCCAACTACATCGACGGCGGCATCGAGTTCTCGGCAGACATGCCGGTATCGGTACCCGTCGCAGCACAGGACGGCGAGCCGAGCCTGCGTGTCGACGTTTGCGGCAACGCCTATGTCGGTGCCATTCGCGGCGTACCGGCCGGTGTCGATCTCTGGTATTTCGACCTGAACCCGTCGAGCCCGACGTTCGATCCGCACATGCGCAACCCGATCTACCGCGGCCAGCCCGATTCCTTTACACAGGACGAGGCATTCTCCGTTGGCGCGGATGGCGGTGGTGATATCGACCTCGCCGTCGGCTTTATCGATCCCGCCGACTGCGCCACGAAAACCCCGCAGCTCGCCTATTCGAGCCTCGTTGCAGCTAACATTTCGACCGGCAAGTCCGTCGACAAGGGCGAAAACTTCCAGCTGAATCCGCTCGGCAACGTTACCGGCGGACCGCCGGGCGACGACCGCCAGTGGCACGAGTTCTACGGCGAAGATTCCGTGTACTTGTTGTACCGCACGCTCGCGCCGGCAGTTGCCCAGGTGCAGCGCTCGAACGACGGCGGTTTCACTTACGGCCCGACCAGCGTGATTGGCACAATCGGCCAGGTCGGATCGATTGATGTTCACCAGGCCACTGGTACGGTTTACGCCAGCGGCTCCACAGGCAATGTGTGCACCGGCACGCCGACAGATACAGAAGAGC
>JBATFU010000252.1:0-3598 GCA_049665065.1 Woeseia sp.
TTAGCAAGCTCGGCAGCCCGCTTTGATTCTCCTGCCGCTAACCTGCGAGCCGATCGCGGAGACCCATGGCGGCTTCGCGCATCTCGTGGATCTGATCGCGCAATCTGGCGGCTTCTTCGAATTCAAGATCACGCGCATGACGCAGCATCTGTTTTTCAAGCGTGAGGGCACTTTTCAGCAGCTGCTCCGGCGACTTCGCAGCATAGATCGCACCCCGCTCCGCTGCCTTGCGATCATCTTTGGTGGAACGCTGCCTGCCGGACTCCATGATGTCCGCCACTTTCTTGATGATCGACGCAGGTTCGATGCCATGCAGCTCATTGTGAGCGACCTGCCGTTCACGACGCCGGCTGGTTTCTTCTATCGCGCGTTCCATCGAGCCCGTCATTCGATCAGCGTACAGCAATGCCTTGCCATTCAGGTTGCGTGCCGCTCGACCGATGGTCTGAATTAACGATCGTTCGGAGCGCAGGAAACCTTCCTTATCGGCATCGAGAATCGCAACGAGTGATACCTCCGGCATATCCAGACCTTCGCGCAACAGGTTAATGCCGACGAGCACGTCAAACTCGCCAAGGCGCAGATCGCGAATGATTTCGGTGCGTTCCACGGTGCCGATATCGGAATGGAGATAACGCACGCGCACGCCATGCTCATCGAGATAGTCTGTCAGGTCTTCCGCCATGCGCTTTGTCAGCGTCGTAATTAACACGCGCTCTTCGACAGCCGTGCGCTTGCGAATTTCGCTCAATACGTCATCGACCTGGTTGCGTGCAGGCCGGACCTCAATCTCCGGATCAACCAGGCCGGTCGGTCTGACCAGCAGCTCCACCGTGTTGTCGGAATGGCGCCCTTCGTAGTCGCCGGGCGTTGCCGAGACGTACACGGTTTGTGGCGAGAGCCGCTCAAACTCGTCAAACCGCAACGGCCGATTATCCAGCGCAGATGGCAGGCGGAAACCGTGCTCTACCAGCGTTTCCTTGCGCGAGCGATCGCCCTTGTACATGCCGCCGAGCTGCGGCACGGTGACATGACTCTCGTCAATAATCAGCAACGCATCGGCCGGCACGTAGTCGAACAGGCACGGCGGCGGCTCGCCCGGCTCGCGACCGGACAAATAACGCGAATAATTTTCAATGCCCTGGCAATAGCCGAGCTCGCGAATCATTTCGATATCGAACAAAGTGCGTTGCTCGAGGCGTTGTGCTTCGAGCAGTTTTTGATTCTTGCGCAAGTAGTTCAGGCGATCTTTAAGCTCTATTTCGATGAGATCGACTGCGGCGAGCAGCTTTTCGCGCGGCGTTACGTAATGCGATTTGGGGAAAACCGTCAGGCGCGGCACCCGGCGCTGCACTTCTCCGGTCAAAGGATCGAAATACGACAATGAATCAATCTCATCGTCGAACAATTCGATACGCACGGCATCGCGCTCGGACTCCGCCGGAAATATATCGATCACGTCGCCGCGGACCCGATAGTTGCCCTGCGACAGTTCGAGTTCGTTACGCGTGTACTGCATTTCCGCAAGGCGCCGCAAGATACTGCGCTGGTCAACAGGTTCGCCGCGCTGCAGATGCAGCACCATGCTGAAATAGGCCTCCGGGTCGCCCAGACCGTAAATCGCCGAGACCGTTGCGACAATTACCGTATCCGGCCGCTCGATCAGCGCTTTCGTCGCCGACAGACGCATCTGCTCGATATGCTGATTGATCGACGCGTCTTTCTCGATATAGGTATCCGAGCTCGGAACGTAAGCCTCCGGCTGGTAATAGTCGTAATAGGAAACGAAATATTCGACGGCGTTGTGCGGGAAGTACTCGCGCATCTCGCCGTACAGCTGCGCCGCCAGCGTCTTGTTTGGCGCCAGCACAATTGCCGGCCGTTGTACCTCGGAAATGACGCTCGCTATCGTGAAGGTCTTGCCGGAACCGGTCACGCCCAGCAGCGTCTGGCGCGCAAGGCCGTCGCGCAGGCCCTCGACCAGGCCGCCGATCGCAGCTTCCTGATCGCCGGCTGGCTGGTATTTTGATACAAGTTCGAAGCGACTTTGAGCTTTGTCTGTCATTGTCTTTTGAGCGTCAGGGGAATCACGTACCATGGCGGCGGCCACCAGGAGACAAGCGCGTGAGTTTATCAGTTTCGGAAAGAATGAGCCGTGTCATGCCCTCCGCAACCAGTGCCGTTCTCGGCCTGGCTGCCCGCCTGCGCGAAGAAGGCAAAGACGTTATCAGCCTCGGCGCCGGTGAACCGGACTTCGACACACCGGACCACATAAAAGAAGCGGCGATTCGGGCCATTCACGACGGCCAGACGAAATACACCGCCATTGACGGTACGACAAGCCTGAAGCAGGCGATCCAGCGCAAGTTCGAGCGCGAAAATCAACTTGACTATCGCCTGGACGAAATTCTCGTGTCGGTCGGTGCCAAGCACACGCTGTTTAACCTGTGCATGGGTCTGTTGAGTGCGGGTGACGAGGCGATCATTCCTGCACCGTCCTGGGTGTCATACCCGGACATGGTACGCCTTGCGGAAGGCATCCCGGTTTCGATCGATACGGGCATCGATAGCGATTTCAAGATCCAGCCGCAGCAGCTTGAGGCCGCGATCACCAGCCGCACGCGCCTGTTATTTCTGAACAGCCCGTCCAATCCGAGCGGCAGCTGTTACACGCGCCAGGAACTCATCGCACTGGGCGAGGTGCTGTTGCGGCATCCGAATATCGTGGTCGCTGCGGATGACATCTACGAACACATCCATTGGGGCGCCGAACCCTTCTGCAGTCTTGTGACCGCAGTACCGGAGCTCAAGGACCAGGTTGTCACCATCAATGGGGTGTCGAAATGCTATGCAATGACGGGCTGGCGCATCGGCTATGCGGGCGGCCCTGCTGAAGTTATCAAGGCAATGAAAACTATCCAGAGCCAGTGCACATCCAATCCCTGCAGCATCTCGCAGGTTGCCGCCGCCGCTGCGCTGGATGGTGATCAGACCTGCGTCAGGGAAATGACCAGGGCCTACAAGGCGCGCAGCGACTACATTGTCGATGCCCTGAACGGCATTCCCGGTTTCGAATGCCGGCGCGGCGAAGGCGCGTTCTACGCGTATCCGCGCGTAACCGGGGCACTTGCTGCCAGGGGCCTGAAGGACGATTTCGAACTGGTCGAATTGCTACTGCAGGAGGCGATCGTGGTGATGGTGCCGGGTAGCCCTTTCGGCACGCCGGGCTATGTGCGGATATCGTTTGCCTGCTCTATCGAGCAGCTAAAAGAGGCCGTCGCGCGCATCCACCGGGTTCTGGCCTGAGGCGCGACCCGTTGCCTTGACTTGGGGGTCAGGTCTGGCCGAGAATGCGCAGCCTGCGGGTTCAGGCTCGCAGCAATTCCCCGATAGCTCAGTTGGTAGAGCGATTGACTGTTAATCAATTGGTCCCTGGTTCGAGTCCGGGTCGGGGAGCCAGACAAAAGAGAAAGGGCACTTTACGGTGCCCTTATTTGTGCTCGTGGTGACTTCATCCCACCGGACATTCGATCGCGACGACTATAAAGAGCCGACTAAAGATCAATCCGCGCCCAAGCTCGCGACACTCTTTTCACCG
>JBATFU010000253.1:0-3614 GCA_049665065.1 Woeseia sp.
CGCCATGCAGCATCAACAGCGGCACCTGCAAATCGCCAGCGTGAGCTTTGATCCACGCGATAGCGTCGAGCAACTCGCAGCCCCAGCGTGCGCTGCCAAACTTGTGTACCAGCGGATCGTTGTTGTACGCAGCAACTTCCTCGGGAAGCGTGCTGAGATCCTCGGCATCGACCTGCATCTTCAAGGGAAAGCGCGGCCAGATGCGCGAGAAAAATCGCGCCGTCGCAACAACGAGCGGCTTGGCGATGCCAGCCGGCTCGAGACCTGCGCCACTGGTTGCCACACCGCGCAAGGCTTCAGGATGGCGCAGCGCATAATCGAGCACGATCAGCGAACCCATGCTGTGCCCCAGCAGGAACAGCGGCACGTTGCCGTATGCGCCACGCGCCCTCGCGATCTGTGCCGCGACATCGCCACGATAGTCTGACATTGCATCGATGTGGCCGCGCTGCCCGGGCGAACGGCCATGACCGCGGTGATCCCAGCTGAACGTGGCAACTCCACTTGCCGCGAGCTGCCGTGCATGCCAGTCGTAGCGGCCGCTGTGCTCGGAGAAACCGTGGGCGATAACGAGGATCAGTCGCGGCGGCGATGCGGCGGGCAACCATTGCCGCGAGAACAGCAGCATGCCGCCAGTCCCGGCCAGCTTGTCTTCAAGGTAGCGGGCATCGGCGGTTTGCATGGCAGCCCCGTTGATCTGGCTCAGCGCGAACGCAGAGTGGCCTGCAACCCGATCGATCGCGGCTGCTCATAAAATGCCGAGAAGCCGGGTGTGCCGAAGTTGCTGCCGGCAAGCGGCACGTCACCGCTTAAGGTCTTGATGGCTTCGTCCGTCAGGTTCTTGCCAATGAGCGCGAGCTCCCAGCGGCCGTCAGCTGCGCCGATGAACAGGCGCGCGTTCCACTTCACGTAGCTTTCCTGCTCCTGCCGCGGATCGAGTTTCGACGACGTCAGGTAGGACCCGGAAATAATCGAATCGACAGTCCAGCCCCATTGCCACTCACTCGATGAGGAAAGTGGCGAGAGAAAGTCCGCGCTGATCGTGCCGCTGTAATCCGGCGTCAGCACATTGCCCCGACCTGCGTAGTTGCAGTTGATGCCATCCGGCGCATCGGGAGGCTGCCCGAAATAGCATTCGCCGAAAAAGCGTTCGTATTCGAAGTGAGTTAACGCAAGCGAGGCACTCAACAGCAATTTATCCGTGGTGAGCCAGCGACCATCCAGTTCAAGGCCGCGCGTTTTCGCCTCCGCAGCATTGAATACGCTAAAGCCCAGTACGCCGTCAAAAATACTGACCTGCAGGTCATCGTACTTCGTGAAATACAGCGCAAGGTTCAGGTCCGCCCGTCTGTCCGACGTCGAGAGCTTGGCACCAAGCTCAAAACTGTTGGCACTCTCGTCGTCAAACTCGAAGGAGCCGCCGGTTGCCGGCGCATTGTTGGAGCGCGCGTCAAATCCACCCGACTTCACACCACGCACCGCCGTGAAATACAGCATCGTCGAATCGCTCGGCCGGTACTGGACTTCGACAGTGGGCATCAGGCTTTCCTTGTCGCGCTTGGCTTGCAGCGCGTGACCGTTCAGATTGAATAGGGAAGAGTAAAGGCCCACCGTAAAAGCTGCGGTCGGCGCGGGCAGCGGCGTTTCCGCCAATGTTGTGACCTGCAGTACGCGCTGCGCTTCTTTGGTTTCGCTGGCGAGGCGTGCGCCGGTGATCAGCGTCCAGGCGTCGCCAAAGTCCCAGGCGAGCTCGGCAAAAAGTGAGTACAGCTTCGTTTTCTGGCGAAAGGAGCGCGGCGTGGCGGTGTCGGCAATCAGCGCGCCTGCGCCTGGCCCGGCGGCGTTTTCGACGACCGGCACCAGGATGCTGTTGCCGGCTACGCGAATAACGTCACGAAAATCGAGGTCGTTGTGCAGGAAATACACGCCGGCCAGCCAGCGAAAATTCCTGTCGATCGCAGACGTCAGCCGCAGCTCCTGGCTGAACTGCTCAAACTCCTCATCGAGTACTGCCGTAAATACGTTACCGCCAGTGAAATCACAGTCGCAGACTTCGAGCAGGTCGTAGTCCGTGTAGCCCGTGACGCTCGTAATCTCGTAGTCTCGCCAGCCGCGATAGTCGCCACGCAGCACGACCGAGTTGGTCTCATTGGTATTGCTGTCGCCGTTCGACGAACGGCGAAAATCCTGCACGGTATTCGTTACGCTGGGGTCCTGGTTAAAGAACAGCAGCACGTCTGCAAAGGTAAAGCCTGCGAACGGACCAACGGTGGCGGCCCGGTCGTTGATGATCTCGATCTGCTCGCCATCCGTGTCGTAGCTGCCGTGTTCCGCTTTCAGCGTCAGGCTGAGGTCGTTGCTCGCATCCCAGCGCAATGCCCCGCGCAACAGGCGTTCTTCGCGATTCGGCTCATCGCGCTTCAGCGTCAGGTTTTCCATGTAACCACCCATGTCGCGCGCGTACGCGGTCAGCCTGCCGCTGAGATCGGGCGTGAGCGGCCCGGCGAGGAACGCTTCGAGTTTGCGTTGCTCGAAATCCGGGCTGTAGAGACCCGTTACGCCCCACTCGAGAATGTCCGTCGGCTGCGCCGTGGTGATATTCAGTGCACCTGCGATGCTGTTCTTGCCGAACAGGATGCTTTGCGGGCCACGCAGGACTTCCGCTCTTTGCACGTCGACCAGCACCATGCGCGACTGCTGCGCCCTGCCCTGGTAGATGCCATCGACGTAGGTGCCGACTGACTGCTCGAAACCCTGGTTGACGCCGGAACCGATGCCGCGAATGTTCAATCGGGGACCCAGCGCCGTGTCGGTAATGACAAGGTTGGGGATGTATGTCTGCATTTCTTCGATATTGCTGATGTCGGCATCAGCAATCTTCTGCCCGGACAGCACGGCGACTGAAACCGGCACGTCGGCGAGACTCGCCTCTCGCTTCGTTGCGGTGACAATGATTTCTTCGAGGACGCTTTCGCGAGAATCTTCACCGCCGGAAGCGGCAAGGTCAGCGGCGCTCTGCGCACGCGCGGCACAGACAATGCTTGTCAACAAGCAAACGACAAAGAATCGACGACCCATCATTGGACCCCCTGATTGATCTGCAATCAATGCACGGCAGCAACCTGTCGATGCCCACTATACAGCTAACGGGGAAAGTCCGTGATAGCGCGCGGCCCTTATAGTCAGACTCCAGCGCCTGTAAAGCATTTGCGTGAACAATGTGACGAGGCAAGCAGGCGCGCCCACGGCAGCGCAGGATGGCAGAATGCGTCCTTCGCGAAGCGTCGTCGCACCTGCATGCGTAGCGATTGGTCAGGGAACCCGCCGGAAGCGGGCAGGCTCTACTGCTTTAGCGCGGTCTCAATTGCGGCAACCAGCTTGTCGTCATAGGGCTGCGTGCGCGGACTGAACTGCGTGACCAGCCTGCCGTCGCGGCCGATCAGGAACTTGTGAAAATTCCAGGTCGGGTAAGTGCCCGCATCGGCGGCCAGTCGTGCGAAGAACGGATGCGCATTGGCCTCTTTGACCGACACCTTTTCGAACATCGGAAACTTGACCTTGTAGGTCAGGCGGCAAAATTCCTGGATTTCTTCTTCCGTTCCCGGCTCCTGGCC
>JBATFU010000254.1:0-16191 GCA_049665065.1 Woeseia sp.
TTGAACGCCTGCTGCGGGTCAGAGCTGGCAAGTCCCTGATTGTGGTTGACGAGGCCTACATCGAATTCAGTGACGAGCCATCACTGATTGAGCAGCTCGAGCGCTTCCCCAACCTCGTCATACTGCGCACCCTGTCGAAAGCCTGGGGACTTGCAGGCAGCCGCTGCGGTGCGGTACTCGCTAATCCACCGATCATTGAGCTGCTCGGTCGCCTGTTGCCGCCCTATGCGTTTTCCGCGCCCAGTACAGAACGCGTCCTGCAGTCTTTGTCGGACCGTGGCCAGGCCAATGCACGCAACGTCATCGCCGCAACCATTGCAGAGCGTGACAAAGTTGGCAAAGCACTTCGTGCCATGCCCTGCGTGTCACGAGTATGGCCGAGTGACGCCAACTTCCTGCTTGTGCGCTTCGCGTCACTGGCGCCACTGCGAGATGCGCTGCGGAAAAAGCAAATATTAATCCGCGAGTTCGGCGACAGCAGCCTTCTTTGGAATTGTGCGCGCATTACCATTGGCAACCCGGAGCAGAATTCCCTGTTGTTGCAGGCCCTGGCAGAAGTGTCGGAGGCAACGGCATGAGTACCGCGATCCTGTTCATTGACCGCGACGGCACGCTGATCGAAGAGCCCGACGACCAGCAGGTGGACGCGCTGGAAAAGATTCGGCTGGTGCCGGACGTCATTCCTGCCCTGTTGCGTCTTACGCGTGCCGGGTTTCGCTTCGTCATGGTCAGTAACCAGGATGGCCTCGGCACGCCGAGCTTTCCGGAAGCGGATTTTGCGCTCTGTCAGCAGCACGTCGTGCAGTTATTCGCGTCACAGGGCATCGTGTTCGATGAGGTGCTGATTTGCCCCCACCGGCCGCAAGATGGCTGTGGCTGTCGCAAGCCCCGCACCGGCCTGCTGACCCGCCTGTTAGCCAGCACTGATCTCGATGTGAAACGCAGTGCAGTCATTGGTGACCGCGACACGGATCTCGAACTCGCCGCCAACATCGGCATTCGCGGCTACCGCATCGATCCGCAGGGCGAGCACCAGGAAACCTGGCCCGGCATCGCAAGTGCGCTGCTAGACGTTGAGCGCGCCGCCGATGTCCGCCGCGACACGCGCGAGACGCGCATCCGTGCGCAGGTCAATCTCGATGTCGAGCAGCCCGTCAAAATCGTATCCGGCATCGGCTTTCTCGATCACATGCTGGAGCAGATAGCGCGGCACGGCGGTTTCAGCCTGCAGCTTGAATGCGCGGGCGACCTGCATATCGATGAACACCATTCAGTCGAAGACATCGCGCTCACACTCGGCCAGGCGCTGCGCGAAGCGCTCGGCGACAAGCGCGGTATCAGTCGCTTCGGGTTCCTGTTACCGATGGATGAAACAGAAGCCCAGGTCGCGATCGACTTGTCCGGCCGGCCCTACTTTGTTTTCACTGGCGAATTCCCGCGGCAAGAAGTGGGAGGCCTTGCGACCGAACTCGTGCCGCATTTTTTTCGTTCGCTGGCAGACGCACTTGGCGCGTCAATCCATATCAAGGTGAGCGGCGAGAACGCGCATCACATGGTCGAGGCCTGTTTCAAGGCGGTTGGTCGGGCACTACGCCAGGCCTGCAAGGTCGAAAGCGACAGCTTGCCGAGTACCAAGGGCATGCTCGCCTGACATGTCGACGTCGCTCGCAATCGTTGACAGCGGTGGCGCCAATATCGCGTCACTCAAGTTTGCGCTTGAAAGGCTCGGTATTGACGGCACGCTTACCAGCGATGCGGCGACCATTCGATCGGCCGATCGTGTCATCCTGCCCGGCGTCGGCGCCGCAGCAGACGCCATGGCACGATTGCAGAAACGCAGGCTCGTGGACGTCATTGCCGGCCTCAACCAGCCGGTTCTCGGCATTTGCCTCGGCATGCAGCTTCTGGCGCAGCACTCGGCAGAGCAGGACACGGCCTGTCTCGGCGTGTTGCCGCCCTCTGCCGCGCGACTGCCCGCAACCGTCGACCAGCCCGTGCCAAACATGGGCTGGTGCCGCATCAGAAAAGTGGCGGAACACCCACTGCTAACCGACATTCCGGACGGCTGCTTTTTCTATTTCGTGCACAGCTACGCGCTACCGCCTGGCGAATGGAGCCTCGCAAACGCTACTCACGCCAGCGAGTTTTGTGCGATCGCTGCGTACCGGAATTTCTATGCAGCGCAGTTCCATCCTGAGCGATCGCAGGCAGCCGGCGCACAATTGCTGCACAACTTCGTCAACCTGCCACTATGAACGTGATACCCGCCATCGATCTCAAAGACGGCAACTGCGTGCGGCTGTTCCAGGGCGACTTCAATCGTCAAACGCACTATCACAGCGACCCGGCTGCTATTGCTCGCGGCTATGAAAACATGGGTTGCAGCGACCTGCACCTCGTCGATCTGGACGGCGCAAAAAGCGGTGCACAACGCAATCGCGCATTGGTGGAGGATATTGTGGCGGCCAGCAGCCTGGCGGTACAGCTCGGCGGCGGAATTCGTGAACGCGAGTCGGTACGCGACTGGTTCGCGGCCGGGGTCCATCGCCTGGTTATCGGCAGCCTGGCGATCGTCGAGCCTGCACGCGTCAAAGACTGGATGACAGAGTTTGGCGCCGACCGCTTCGTGCTCGCGCTCGATTGCCGATGTGACGACAGTGGCACGCCGTGGCTAACGACGCATGGCTGGACGCGCATGACCAAGCTGACGCTGTGGGACTGCATAGAACAATTCAAAGTCGCGGGACTGCAACAGGTTCTGTGTACCGACGTCAGTCGTGACGGCGCGATGACCGGGCCATCCATAGCGCTGTACCAGGAATTCGTTTCGCGATTTCCGGACATCGCGCTGCAGGCGTCCGGCGGCGTACGCGATCTCAACGATCTGCAGGCACTGCGCAAGCTCGGCGCCTCTGCAGCCATCACCGGCCGCGCGCTGCTCGACGGCTGCATTACCCCGGCGGAGATTCTGTCATTCCAGCAAAGCGCATAATTCCCTGCCTCGACGTGCGCGACGGCCGCGTCGTCAAGGGCGTGCAGTTTCGCAACCACAAGGTCGTTGGCGAGATTATCGAACTCGCCGAACGCTACTGCATCGAACAGGCGGACGAGCTCGTGTTCTATGACATCACGGCCAGCCCGGACGGGCGATCCGTCGATCGTCGCTGGGTCTCTGATGTCGCCCGGGTTATCGACATACCGTTTAGCGTTGCAGGCGGGATAGGCAGCATCGCGGACGCGGAGGACGTGCTGAATCGCGGCGCGGACAAGATCTCTATTAACTCCCCCGCGCTGCAGAATCCTCAGCTGATTACCGAGCTTGCGACCCGCTTCGGCTCGCAGTGTGTCGTAATCGGCATTGACAGTCGGGAAGAAGCCGGCGACTACCGCGTTTACAAATTTACCGGTGACCCTGACAAGACAGAATCTGCTGCGCTCAAAACCTTACATTGGATTCGCGAGGTACAGGATCGCGGCGCCGGCGAGATCGTACTGAATTGCATGAACCAGGATGGCGTCAGGCAGGGCTATGATTGCAAGCAGCTGCTAACGGCGCGCGCGCTGTGTACGGTACCGTTGATCGCTTCGGGCGGCGCCGGCCAACGCGAACACTTTGCCGACGTATTCACTGAAGCACAGGTGGATGGCGCGCTCGCGGCCAGCGTCTTTCACAGCGGTGAGCTCGACATTCTTGAATTGAAGAAGTTTCTGGACACGCGCGGTATAAGCGTGCGCCTGTAAGCACCCCTCAAACGGACTGGATGAACATGAGCAGTATCAACTTCCTGGAATCGCTCGAGAGCATAATCAGCGAGCGCGCCAAACAGCCAGCCGCCAGCAGTTACACAGCAGATCTGCTGCACAGCGGTACGCGGCGCATTGCGCAAAAAGTCGGCGAGGAAGCGGTCGAGCTGGCGCTGGCAGCGACGGCCGGCGACCGCGAGGAACAGCTCGATGAAGCAGCGGATCTTTTGTATCACCTGCTGGTACTGCTCTCGAGCCTCGACCTGCAGCTGGCTGACGCCGTGCAGGTGCTCGAGGCGCGGCATCAGGCCGCTTAAGGCTGCAGGAAGAGCTCTTCGGCCGGCTCGCGCAGGTTGTAGCGCGAACTCATGACGCGACCGTAGGCCCCGGCATTGCAAATGGCGATCACATCGCCTTCGCTGGATGGCGGCAACATTCGGTCGGTACCCAGCTTGTCACCGGTTTCGCAGATAGGGCCCACCACCGTTACTGATTCTGACGCAACCTCCGCGATGCGGGTGAGGTTGACGATCTCGTGCCACGCGCCGTACAACGCAGGTCGAATCAGCGAGTTCATGCCGGTGTTGACACCGATGTAGCGCATGTCGCCCTTGCCCTTGGTTTGCGTAACCCGCGTCAGCAGAACGCCGGCCTGCGCCACGAGGTAGCGCCCCGGCTCCAGCCACAGGCGGTACTTCGGATACGCGTTCTTGATTTCCCGCAACATCTCGTCGAGCTTTGCCAGGTCGAAAACAGCGTCGCCGGCCCGATCGGGCACGCCAAGGCCGCCACCCAGGTCAAGCACGTCCGCTGCCGGAAAGCGCTCAGCAACCTGTGCGAGCGTGGCCGCAACGGAGCGCCAGTTGTCCGGATCCAGGATGCCGCTGCCGCTGTGAGCGTGAATACCAATAACGTCAGCGCCCACCGCATGCAGGCATTGTTCCAGTTCATCGAGCTCGCTCAGTGGCACGCCGAACTTCGACTGCTTGCCGCCCGTCTTGACGTGTTCATGATGGCCCCGGCCCTGGCCCGGGTCGATGCGGATAAAAAGCTTCTTGCCGGCAAACAGGTCCGGCCAGGTTTTCAGCGGATACAAATTATCCAGCGTCACCTGCAGCCCTTCCTGCAGCGCCCAGGCGTATTCATCGCGGGGTGCAAAATTCGGCGTAAACAGGATGCGGGCTTTATCGAGATCCGGAATCGCGGCGCGCAGGTGTTTAACCTCACCGGGCGACACACATTCAAAATCTACGGCGAGTGAGTGCAGCAGGCGCAGAATGTCGACATTGAAATTCGCTTTCATCGCATACAGCACGCGATCAACGGACTCAAGCTGCTGCAATGCAATTGCTGCCGCTTTAACAGTCGCCGCGTCGTAAACAAATGCATGCGGCCGGTCGTTCAATAGCTCCAGCAGGTGCTCACGTTTCCGCAGCCACCAGATATCCGCAACTGCAGCGCGTTTCGGTAATACGGTGAACAGAAACTCCCAGCTTGGACCGAACACCGGGTTATTGCCGCCCGCGGGAATGACCGAGCTGTGAATCCTGCCAACCAGTTTCTGTAGTTGCGACTCGTCGATTACAAAACTGAAATTGAGATCGCTTGCAGCCTGCGAAACGAGGTGAATTTTCTCGTCATCGAAAACCCGCAATGTCGGCGCAATACGCGGCAGAATAGTGCGAATGCCCTTACCCACCAGGCTGACAACGGCGCACTGTTCAATCACGCGAACACGGCACAGCAAAGACAGATCCTCGACCAGTGCGCGTTGCACATCGGGCGGCAACATCTGATCCGCCGTCTCTATCGACACAGTGACATTTGTTTGCGAGGTCGACACGAGATCGATCGAGACGCCGTGTTTGCTGAAGCACGCGAATGCCTCTGCCAGGAAACCGACCTCGTGCCACATCGCCGAGCCTTCCATCGAGATCAGCGTGACGTTGCGTCGCGCCGAAACGCCTTTGACCTGCGGCTGGCTCTCGCTCGTCACCGCCGAGATAACCGTTCCTGCGATCTGTGGCGACCCGGTGCAGCGAATAAAAAGCGGAATGCTGTATTCCCGCAGCGGTCGCAGGCAGCGCGGATGCAATACCCTGCTGCCAGTGGAGGCCAGCTCCTGCGCCTCTTCGAAATGCAGCTCCGCGAGCAGGCGTGCGGAAGGCACGAGCCGCGGATCAGCCGTAAACATCCCGGGTACGTCAGTCCAGATTTCCAGGCGGTGCGCCTGTAAACGCGCCGCAAGGTAGGCCGCGGACGTGTCCGATCCTTCGCGACCCAGCAATACCGTTTCTTGTTGCGCGTTATGCGCTATGAAGCCCTGCGTCAGGATGACCTTGCCGCTTGCAGCAAGTCGCGCCGGCAAGTTTTTGTCAGGCTCGTATCCGCAGGTGGCAGACAGAAAGTTCTGACGCAGGCTGCGACGCGGTGATTCGCGGCTTTGCAGAACTTCCCGAACGTCGAGCCACTCGGTCGCGATGTCGTTCGAGTTTAACCAGGCAGCGCCGAGCGTGGTTGACATGAGTTCGCCGAGCGCCATCATGCGGGCGTGAACCCGCGGACTGACTTCGCCAATAAGGCGCAGGCCCGCAGCGAGTTTTTCCAGTTCAGCAAAATGCGAGGCGAGCAAACTGGCGCCGTCAACCTGCATGTCATTTGCCAACGCCAGGTGACGCTCGCGCAGTGCCGCGATTTCCTGCTCTCCGCCGCCCTGCGCGGCCTGCCCAAGCACTTTCTCCAAATCGTTGGACACACCGGACACGGCAGAATGGACAACCAGAACTCGCAGCCCTGCGGCGCGCCGATTGCGAACAACGCCTGCGATAGTTTTCCAGTTCTCGACCGATGCAACACTGCTGCCACCGAATTTGAGAACCACCCAGTCGGAGTTTGCAATTGCGGCACCCGCACCGAGCGTGCCGCTGGCGGGAAAGGGTGCTTCAGTTATCGATTCAGGCATGCTGCCACTCTCCGCTCGCGCCGTTCAATGCCGCAATCCGTCCGCATCAAAAAAAAACCCGCCAGGTGGTTACCCGCGGGTCTGATGACGACAGCCGGATTATTGTTAGTCAGTCGGTTCCGCCGCCACTCACACCCGCGCACCTCTGGCGCGCCAATTTCATTATGCGTTTTACGGCAACACAGTTGCCTTGCTGGCACATTACGCGGGCAGATTTCGAAGTTGGATTGTTCATATACGGGACGCAGTAAAGCGGAGCAGGCTCCTGCCGTCAAGAGTCCCGCCGAATTAATCCCAGGCCGCAACTTCGGTGATCGCTCCCTGCGATGCGCTGGAAACTATTGCCCGGTACTTGGCGAGCACGCCATGCGTCACCGACGACGGCGGCCGCTGCCAGCGGTGCCGGCGTTTTTGCAGCTCGTCATCCGCAACGTGCAAGGTGATTTGCCGTGCCTCCGCATCGATTTCAATACGGTCACCGTCCTCGACAAGCGCCAACGGCCCGCCCACGGCAGCCTCTGGTGTGACATGCCCTACAACGAAGCCGTGGCTGCCGCCAGAGAAACGGCCATCTGTAATCAGTGCCACGTCTTTGCCCAGTCCCTTGCCCATGATGGCCCCGGTCGGGCTCAGCATTTCACGCATACCCGGACCGCCACGGGGTCCCTCGTAGCGAATCACAATGACGTCACCAGCCTTGATCTTGTCTTCGAGTATCGCCTTTAGCGCCAGCTCCTCGGCATGGAATACGCGTGCCGTGCCTGCAAATCGCAGGCCCTCCTTGCCGGAAATTTTGGCAACCGCCCCTTCCGGCGCGAGATTGCCGCGCAGCACCACGAGGTGGCTGTCCGGTTTGATCGGGTTATCAAAGCCACGCACGATGTCCTGGCCTTTTGGATAGTCGGCGACATCGGCGAGATTTTCGGCAAGCGTCCTGCCGGTAACGGTCTTGCAGTCACCGTGCAGCAGACCCTGGTCGAGCAGGCGCTTCATCAGCGGTTGAATACCACCGATCGCGATCAGCTCCGACATCAGGTAGCGACCACTCGGTTTTACGTCAGCCAGCACGGGCACCCGCGCACCAATCGTCGTGAAATCATCAAGGGAGAGTTCTACGCCCGCTTCGTGGGCCATCGCCAGCAAATGCAAAACCGCGTTGGTCGATCCACCCAGTGCAATGACCACGGTGATGGCATTTTCGAATGCCTTGCGCGTCATGATGTCGCGCGGCTTTAAATCCTGCCTGATCAATTCCACGACCGCAGCGCCGGCGCGCGCACAATCATCGAGTTTACTGGCCGAGACTGCTTCCTGCGCCGAACTGTTTGCAAGACTCATTCCCAGCGCTTCGATTGCGGAGGCCATCGTGTTCGCCGTGTACATGCCGCCGCAGGCACCGGGCCCGGGAATGGCGGTCATTTCGACTTCCCGCAATTCTTTATCATCGATCTTGCCCGAGGCGTGCGCTCCCACGGCCTCGAATACGGAAACTATGTCGCTGCGGTTCTTGCCCGGGCGAATGGTCCCGCCGTAGACGAATACGGACGGACGGTTCAGCCGCGCCATCGCCATGACGCAGGCCGGCATGTTTTTGTCGCAGCCGCCGATTGCAACCAGGCCGTCGAAGCCCTGCGCACCGGCAACCGCTTCTATCGAATCGGCAATAATCTCGCGAGACACAAGCGAATAGCGCATGCCCGGCGTACCCCTCGAGATGCCGTCCGATACCGTTATCGTATTGAAGATAACGCCCTTCCCGCCCGCAACGTCGATCGCTCGCGCAGTCTGCTCGGCTAATGCGTTGATGTGCATATTGCAGGGCGTGATCATGCTCCACGTGGAAGCGACGCCGATCTGCGGATGGGTAAAGTCCTTGTCGTCAAAGCCGACGGCGCGCAGCATCGCGCGACTGGGAGTCTGCGAAACGCCATCGACGACTACCCTGGAGTAGCGACGTAGTTCTTTTTCGGTCATGAAGTGGTCCCGGGTTGCGGCCGTTTACGGTAAACGCAGGGTCCTTTACAACGCTGCGCGGCTACTCGGCGAACGAATCGTCGTCCCGGATAATGACGGATACGCTATCGATCATGTTTTCATTTGGAACGACCTGGTCAAGCTCAACCATGAAACGCTCGTCGCCTTCCTGAACCGTTTCCTGCACCAGCGAAATCAGCAAGCGCGCGTGACGCTGGCCGGGCCCGAAGGTAATCACGCGATTCGTCGGCACGAAATAATCCTCACCCTCAGTCGCGGACTCATCGCGAACGTAGTAGACAACAACCAGCGCGCTGTCGTCGGGGTTGTAACGCAGTACTTCGATCTGTGCCGCCGGATCACGTTCCCGCACGATAGCCCGGCTGTTGGCAAAAGAAATTGAATTGACCGGAAAGTTTGCCTCGAAGGCGCGCTGGTCGTCGTCAAGCAGGCGCAGCTGAATATCCCCCAGCACGGATTCTGCGTCGTAATAATCGCGCAGGCGCAGCATGACCTGCCGGTCTGACTCTCGTGCGGTATTCGAGACAGCGCTGATCGTAATTGACGCATTGCGCTGGCCGGCCTCAAAACTGATCACTCCGTCATCCGACAGGATGTATTCACCGGCGTTTCCGGGCGAGCGGCGACCGCTGAAGCCAACTTCGTCAACACGCACCAGCAATGGTTCACTCAAGCCGGTCTGCCGCTCAAGTTCGACGGTTGCAGCCTGTCCATCTTCATGCACGGATACCGTTATCGAAGCGGCACTACGGCCGACTCCTGCAAGCACAAGGCGCTGTGGCCCGTCGGGAATCTCAGGCGGCATGCTGCTCATGTCTTCCGCAACCTCGTCGTCTATTGAGGCAGCAGGAAAGGTGTTCTGCGTCGGCGAGGCAGGCGCTGCTGCCGCAACGGCAGGTTCCGCCTGTCCAAGGTTTGCGCTGGCCGGCGCCGGAGTCGCTGGTGCTGCTGCTGCGCTGATTGCAGCAGCAGATCCATCCTCATCGAAAGCGGCAGCATCCCGGGTACTGTCAGGACGATTCGCGCGCTGCTGCACGTCTGCCACAAAAGATTCAACACTTTCGATGCCGCTGATAAGTAAAGCGGGACGGAACCACAGTGCGGCGGCGCCGACGAGCAACAGCAGCAGTAGCAGTAGCGGCCAGCGAGAGCGCTGTATGTCGAAACGGCGTGCGAGTACGGCGTCTGCCGGTATGACGAGCGGCTCTGCAACGGAAGCAGTCTGTTTGCCCGGCGTGTCAGACCCGGACCGACGCGCCACGTCCATTTCGCTGACGAAGTCCATTGGCGTTTGCTGGCGGGCGACTCGCGAGTAGGACAACGCGCGCCGCAGCGCCTGCCACTGGCTGTCGGACAGGTGCGCCGGGCGTTGCGGCTCCATGCCGGCGTTTGCCGCCTCTGCTGCGTTGCGCGGACCGAAGGCACGATGTCCGGCGAGCAAACGATATGTCAGACATGCCAGTGAAAACACGTCGTCGCTGGCAACGGGCTCTTCGCCCGTCAGCACCTGCATGCTCGAGTAGGCGGCGGTCGCTGCTTCAACCACAACCGGGTCCTGCGGGTTCGTTATGCCGAGCTGGCGGACGCGCGCGATGCCGAAATCAATCAGCTTCGTCGTGCCGTCGGGAAGCAACATGACATTGCCAGGCTTGATGTCAGCATGAATCACGCCGCGCTCATGCGCATATTGCAGCGCTGTGCCGACTTGGCGAACGATATCCAGCACCCGCGCCGGATTATTTGGCAGCAAGTTCCGTTCAATAACGTCGGAGAGAGACTCGCCGTTGAGCCATTCCATGACAATAAAATATGTCTGGCCTTCACGATCCAGATCGATAAAACGCACAATTCCAGGGTGCGTCAGGTAACGGCCCTTGGCCGCTTCCTGCTGCAACGCGCGAAATGCGTTCGGAATATGTGCGAGCTGCGGGGCCAGTAACTTGATGGCCACCAGAGCCTCGCCACCGGTCGCATCCGTCATGTGACGGTCATGCGCTTTGAAAACAACGCCCATGCTGCCGTTGCCAACCTGCTCCTTGAGCACGTATCGGTCGCGCAACAAAGAACCCGGCTGCAGCTCTATCGCTGGTTTCGTGTTGGCTTTGGACTGTGCCTCGACCTGGGCCTCCAACACCATCGTCTTGATGAAAAACTCGTCATCCAGAGCGGCGCCCGGCAACGGATCGGTTCCGTCCAACTCAGTTTCCAGGGCGCGGGATGGATTCGTTTTCCTTGGATCGCTCACCAACACTCCACAGGCTCTACGGCCGAGGCAAATTCAGATTTCATAGTTTAGCGCCAGCGGCCCTTTCGCCGTTGCGACGCGGTCGGCACATTCACCGCGCTGGCCAGCAGCGGAGTCTATAACACTTTGCCCGGATTCATGATGTTGTCGGGATCGAGGCTGGCCTTCAGGGTTCGCATCAGCGCGTATTCGGCTGCACCCCGATAGTGCGCCAATGCAGCCTTTTTCAACACTCCCACGCCGTGTTCCGCGCTGAAGCTACCGCCAAAGCCGGCCACGATGTCGTAAACCCTGTTGCCGATTTGTTCGCGCGCCTCCAGAAACCGGGCGGCCTCCCAACCGGGGGGCTGCGATACGTTGAAATGAATATTGCCGTCACCAACGTGCCCGAACGCAACAACGCGAGCACCGTTGCACTCGCCTTCCACAGCGAGCGTCGCCGCTTCTATGAAACGCCCAACAGCATTTACCGGCACGGATACGTCGTGTTTGAGACTTGCGCCTGCCTGCTTTTGCGCTGCGGAAACGGCATGCCGGATGCGCCACAACTGCTCGCGTTCCCTGTCGTTCTTTGCGACCACGGCATCCTTTACCAAACTTTTCTCAAGCGCGAGCATCAGCAGTTCGTCAACAGCTGACGATCCGGGGTTGCAGGCAATGTCCAGCAAGACGTACCAATCAGAAGTTTCAGAAAACGGCGGGCGGGCATCATCGAGGTACTGCAAGACGAATTGCATGGCAGTGTCGGAAAGCAGCTCGAACGCCTGCAATTGATCGAGACTGTGCTCCCGCAAAAAAGCGAGCAACTCAATCGCGCGTTGCGGTGAATCGATTGCAAGCATTGCCGTGCGTATGCCGGGCAACGCCGGGTACAGGCGCAGTGCGGCCGCGGTGATAATGCCGAGCGTGCCTTCGCTACCGATGAACAATTGTTTCACGTCATAGCCGGCAGTGTCCTTGCGCAACTCTCGCAAGGCGTTGATGACGCTGCCGTCCGGGAGTACCACTTCAAGGCCGAGCACCTGGTCACGCGCGGTGCCGTAGCGCAGCACGTTGATACCGCCCGCATTGGTCGACAGGTTGCCGCCGATCTGGCAGCTGCCCTCAGCGGCGAGACTCAGTGGAAATACGCGACCTGCTTCTGAGGCCGCACGCTGTAAATCCGCAAGCACGCAGCCCGCCTCTGCAATCATCGAGAAATTATCCGGCGAGACTGACCGCAGGCGATTCATGCGGCTCAGCGATAGCAGGATCTGCGTGCCGCTCTGGTCTGGGATGGCGCCGCCGCACAAGCCGGTGTTGCCGCCCTGCGGAACAATGCCTATGCGCTGTCGTGCACATTCTGCGACGAGGCTCGCAACCTGCTGCGTAGACGACGGCATAAGCATTAGCGGCGTCTTGCCAACCCAGGTACCGCGCCATTCGGCAAGTTGCGGTGCCAGCCGGTCTGGCGCATCAGTCCAGCCGATGTCACCGACGATGCGTTTCAGTGCCTCAAGCTGCATCGTAAACGACGCGCAGCGCCTGGCGCTCCCAGGTACCCCAATCCGTATTGCTGCCGCACATGACCAGCACCACTTTCTTGCCTGCAAGCCGCTTTTGCAGGGGTCCGAGCAACGCTGCGGTGCTGGCCGCGCACGCCGGCTCCACGACCATGTGCATATCTTGAAACAGCAATCGCATCGCGTCCCGCAGCTGCGTGTCATCGACGAGCACCAGCTCATCCACATAGCGCCGACACAGTGCGTAGGAATAGGGCAAAGCGAACGGAGCCCCCAGGCTGTCGGCGATTGTGGCAACTGTTTCAATGCGCTCCGGCTTGCCGCTCGCGAAGCTGCGATGCATGGAATCAGCGCCTTCCGGTTCGATGCCGAAAATCGTGACTGCGGGTTTCAATTGCTTGATTGCTGCCGCGACTCCGGAACAAAGGCCACCGCCACCAACCGGAACGAGAACAGCATCGAACTCCGCCACCTGCTCACAAATCTCGAGGCCCAGCGTCGCCGTGCCGAGCGAGGTTAACGGGCCTTCGAAGGGATGCACGAGGTAGCGCCCCTCCTGCCGGCTAATTTTGGCAACCCTGGCGAATGCGCCGTGTACGTCATCCGCAAGCACCAATTCGGCACCGTACGCCGCACAACGCTCCATGCGCATCCGGCTCGCAGTTTTCAACATGACCACCTTTGCGCTGATGCCCAGTTCGCGCGCGGCGTAGGCAACGGCAATCGCGTGATTGCCGGCGCTGACCGCCGTAACACCAGCCGCACGTTGCGCGGCAGTCAGACCCAGCATGACGGCCAGCGCGCCGCGCGGTTTGAACGTCGCTGTGCGCTGCAGGAACTCCAGCTTGCCGAATACCTGCGCGCCGCTGGCCGCTGACAGGGCGGCACATTCCAGAACCGGCGTGCAAAGCAGCCAGGTGCCCAGCTTGTCGCGCAAAGCACGGATGTCGTTAATACTGGGGGAGTGCGCGTCCACGTATACCGGGTCCATTCGTTGTGCCTGGCGGGCAGCCGGCCGCCAGCCAGGCCCCGCCCACCGGCTCAGCGCGGCGGACGGCAAAAAATTATTTAAAATTGAGGTGCCTGCAGCGGAAACCTGATAATACTTGCACTGTTGGATGGAAGTGATTAATTTCGTTCGGGCTTCGCGCTATTGGCGTTCACAGCCTGCCGGGCATACTGCGGCAGCCATCGTAGCGACGCCGCACAGGGATTTCCAATCAATCACGGACCGCTAGCCACCATGCCCCACCGGACCCGCAACCATGGATTTTGACGACCTGTCGCCATCGGGGATCCACCGCATAGCCGGGTACTCGCCCTACCTCGATCAGCTGGTCGGCTTTGCCAGCGAGATGGGACTGAAACAGCGCAGCAGCCTCGTGCAGCTGGAGCGTGCCCTGAACGACTACTGGGCACTGGGGCAGAACTGCGTTCTGAGCTGGACACCGCTCGACGATGGCTTGCTGGCGCTGGTCGTGCCGCATTACGCCATCGCCGAATACGTGGCCCGCATGCCCGGCGCGAGTGAGCAGTCGCAGGAAATCGCGTCGCGTTTCATCAAGGAGCTGATTTCCGGCAACCGCGAACTGACCCTGGGCCAGATGCAGAAGGTTGCAAAGTTGTTGCAAGTCGAGCCGCGCATCGTGCGGCTGCGTGAACCTCTGACCGGGCACCCGGTCGAGACCCAGATCATCGAAAAAATGATTTGTCGCTACGGCATCAACTACATCGAAAGTCGCGCAGTGACGCTGTTTGATATCGTGGGCTTCAGCCTGCTGACGCCATTTGAGCAAATGACCCAACTAAACAGCCTTGCCTACTCGCTCAACTCGGCACACGCAAAAATGCTGGAGCAGGACGTCGATATCAATTTCGCGCGCTGGTCATCGGGTGATGGCTTCTATATCTGGAACCGGGACAACGGCCTGGAAGCGAACGTCAACCTTTACCATTTCATGCACATTGTGCTCGCGGACAATGCCATAGCGCGCAGCAAGTCGGCCGCCAAGATCGTGCCGCGGCTGCGAGCCTGCTTCCACGTTGGAAGTTGTTACGAGTTTCACCAGGCGGAAGGACTGAATCCGACGATTCACGACTTTATCGTTGGCGACGTGACCATTGAGCTCGCGCGCATGATCGACGCCGCGATGCCCGGACAGATCCTGGTCGGCGACTTTTTAGCCGAAATTGCGCCGGGTCAAAATGACCTGACGCAGTCGCAGATTCATCTGGATGCTGCCGCGTTCATGCAGCGTGCCCAGGGTAATCTGCCGAAGCTAAGTGGACTTGAATTGTCGGGTGAGCGCGTCTCAGCAATAAAGTGCTACCTGACCGGCGAACGACTCGAGAGTGGCGACTTTAATATTCGCAAACTGAAAATTCGTGACAAGCATGGCCTCACGCGCAATGCATTTAACGCGAAGGTCAATATTTACAGGGACGTGGCGAATCCGATCCTGCTCGGCATTGAGGACAAGAAATTACCGCTGGAGGAATTTGGCGGGCGCACGTTTGCAGCGACCTAGCTTACCTTTTTGAACCTCCGATTCAGCTGAGCCGCATCCTGCGATTCTGTTAAACCTCTGGTCGGTTCCAGCGCAGCCGATCGATCGATTGCCAAAAAACACTGTCCTCAATTGGGCTCGCGGCGGCGGCGTGTGCGCGCGAGAGGATTGATGGCGGCCGTCCTGGCCGCCACCCTGCGGGCGCGACGGCGTTGCGGACGCGTCCGGAATCGCTTCCTGCGATTCCTTAGAACCTCTGGTCGGTTCCAGCGCAGCCGACCGGCTCGTGAGCAAGAAAATTATTTCCTCATTTGGGTGCACATGAGCTTTGCGGATGTGCGAGAGGATTGATGGCGGCCTTCCTGGCCGCCACCCTGCGGGCGCGGCCGCTGCGCGGACGCGTCCGGAATCGCGTCCTGCGAATCCGTTGAACCTCTTGTCGGTTCCATCGCAGCCGACCATTCAGTAATAAAAAAAAGACCTCCCGCTCTTGGCAAGAAGGTCTTTTTTTTATTACTGAATGGTCGGGGCGAGAGGATTTGAACCTCCGACCCCCACAACCCCATTGTGGTGCGCTACCAGGCTGCGCTACGCCCCGACCGGATACTGCAAAGGTTTTGCGGCCGGCAATGATACTTGCCGGCGTTAGTGCAGAACAGATTAGCGCCGCAGAATCTTAAGAACTTGCTCAAGTTCCATGCGTAACTGCTTGATAATTTGCTGACTTTGACTGACGTCCGTCTTGGCTTCATCACCCGTCAGGCGCTGTCTTGCGCCACCGATAGTGAATCCGTCTTCGTACAGCAATGCGCGGATCTGACGAATGATCAACACATCCTGACGCTGGTAATAGCGGCGATTACCGCGCCGCTTGACCGGCTTCAGTTGTGGAAATTCCTGTTCCCAGTAACGCAGTACGTGTGGCTTTACAGCACACAAATCACTGACTTCACCGATGGTGAAGTAACGTTTACCAGGAATAGGCGGAAGTTCGTCGTTATTCCCCGGTTCCAGCATAGGCTTCTACTCGGGCTTTTAGTTTTTGGCCAGGTCGGAAGGTCACCACACGGCGTGCCGTGATGGGTATCTCTTCTCCGGTTTTAGGGTTGCGACCCGGACGTTGGTTTTTATCCCGAAGATCAAAGTTTCCGAATCCGGAAAGTTTAACCTGCTCTCCCACTGCGAGTGATGCTCGCAGTTCTTCGAAATACAGATCCACCAACTCACGCGCCTCGC
>JBATFU010000255.1:0-9974 GCA_049665065.1 Woeseia sp.
TGGCGAACGGCACGCTGCCCCGGTAGCTCAGCAGGATAGAGCACCGGATTCCTAATCCGGGGGTCAGAGGTTCGAATCCTCTCCGGGGCACCACTTTTGCCGGGTTCACACCGCAAGGCGAGTTCAAACTCAATACGATTGATGTCAGAAAAATTTTCTTATTTGACTGCTCCGAGCCTCTTGCATCGGCGGGAATTTCTGCGGCTGGCAACGGCCTCAGGGGCGCTCGGACTCCTGGGCGGGCTCGTTCCTGCGTGGGCACGCAGCATGGGCGTTGTTGGCGTACAGCAAGTCGATGACGATGAGCCGCTCAGGTTTGATCTCAGTATTGGCGCGGAGCGCATGGAGATCGCCGGAGGTACCGGTAACGTGCAGGCGATCAACAACTCGGTACCCGGGCCGTTGCTGGAATGGCAGGAAGGTCGTGATGTCGTTATCAACGTCAGCAATACACTGAAGTCTGATACCTCCATTCACTGGCACGGCATTATTCTGCCGTTCGAGATGGATGGCGTACCGGGCGTGACCTATCCCGGAATCTTTCCTGGAACGACGTTTCAGTATCGTTTTCCTGTCAGGCAGAGTGGCACTTACTGGTACCACAGTCATTCCGGCATGCAGGAGCAGCTCGGCGTCTACGGGCCGCTCGTCATTCATCCGCGCGATCGTGAAGTGCACGAGTACGATCGCGACTACGTCGTGATGCTGTCCGACTGGACGTTCGAGAATCCGCATCATCTGCTGGCGAAACTCAAAAAGCACAGCGACTACTACAACTATCAGCAACTCTCGCTTGCAAAGGTGCTGAACGCACCGAACGAGCAATCGCGCGAGGAACTGTGGCGCACGAAGCTTGAATGGGATCGCATGCGCATGATGGTATCGGATATCGCGGACGTTACCGGCAGCACGTACAGCTACCTGATGAACGGCATGCATCCGGCCGCCAACTGGACCGGCATTTTCAAGCCTGGCGAGCGCATCCGCCTGCGATTTATCAACGGCTCGGCAATGTCGATATTTAACGTGCGCATCCCGGGGCTCGCGATGCGCGTCATTGCCAGTGACGGCCAGAATATCGAAGCCGTTGCAACAGACGAGCTGCAGATTTCTACGGCCGAGGCCTATGACGTCATCGTCGAGCCACGCGATGCCAGCGCCTACACGATCATGGCGGAGTCAATTGATCGCAGTGGCTGCGCGGCCGGCACGCTTGCAACGCAACCCGGCATGCGTGCCACCCTTCCGCCGCTGCGCACGCCGCCGCGCCTGTCGATGATCGACATGGGCATGGACCACGGGGCGATGGATCACGCGGCAATGGGTCACGGTGCGAATGAACAAGGCGCAATGGATCACAGCGGGATGAATCACAGCGGGATGGATCACGCGACGATGGGCGATCACGGCAAGGCTCAGCACACTACAGAGGCAGCCCCGGGAACGGCGGCGAAGGATGAGCAGGAGAGGCACGCCTCGATGAATCACGCCGCGATGAACCATGCCATGCACGGTGCTGCGGCACGTGAAATGAAAAATTCAGCGCTTCACCAGAGTTCCAGCGCGCCGAGCGAGCCGGGACCTGTGGTTGCGCGGCACAGCGCTGATCGTCACGGCGTCGGCAATGCAGACATCGCATTGCTGCAACGGAACCGCCTCGGCGAGCGCGGCACGGGACTTGAAAACGTAGCGCACCGCGTGCTTCGCTACACCGACCTGCGGCGCCTGGCCGATGACTTCGATACGCGGCCGCCAGCGCGTGAACTCGAACTGCACCTGACCGGTCACATGCAACGTTACATGTGGTCGTTTGACGGCGTGCAGTTTCACGAAGTTACGGGGCCGATAGAATTTCACCACGGTGAGCGACTGCGCCTGACGCTGGTCAATGACACGATGATGAATCACCCGATTCATTTGCACGGCATGTGGCTCGAGATTGAAAACGGGCACGGCCACAAAATCCCACGCAAGCACACGATCAATGTCATGCCGGCATCGCGCGTCTCGATGCTCGTCAATGCTGACGCCCCGGGTCGCTGGGCTTTTCATTGCCACCTGCTGTACCACATGGAAATGGGCATGTTCCGTGTGGTCCGCGTCAGCTGAGTCAGGCAGCGTGATCAAGACCTCAGCTTTTACGCCGGGTTTGCTGCTGCTGGTGGCTGTTGCCGCGGCCGCGGATGAAAGAGCCGGCACACCTGCAGACTGGCCCGCACCGATGCCGGCTCCCGGGCCGTTCTGGATGGTGCAGGGCGATCGGCTTGAGTCGACCGTGGCCGAGTCCGGCGACAGCTATGCGTGGGAGTTGCAGGGCTGGTATGGCTACGACCGCCAGCGGCTGCGCTGGAAAACCGACGGCGAGGGGGAGTGGGGCGAGCGACCCGAGGCAGCAGAACTGCAGCTGCTTTACAGCAAGCTGTTCGCGCCGTATTGGGAATGGCAGCTCGGCGTCCGCAACGATTTCAGGCCGGGTGACGGGCGGCTGTTTGCAGTCGCCGGCCTGCAGGGTACGGCTCCCTATCAGTTTGAAATCGACAGCGCGCTTTTTGTCAGTGAAGACGGTGACCTGTCAGTTCGTTTCGAGGCGGAGTACGACCTGTTGATTACGCAGCGGCTGGTGTTGCAGCCACGCCTTGAACTCAACCTTAGCTTGTCGGATGTCGTGGAAACCGGTGAGCAAAGCGGTGACATCGGCAGCGAAATCGGACTGCGGCTCCGCTATGAATTAAGGCGCGAGCTCGCACCTTATGCCGGGGTGTCTTTTGAGCGGGTCGACGATGCGGGCGGCAGTCAATCGGACGTGGCGCTCGTTGCTGGCTTGCACTTCTGGTTTTGACGCGACGCGGAACAAGTGCACTCGTAAGAATCCCGGCCCGGCGCTGAAAAACTGCTCTGACAAGCCTCACCGAATGGTCCTGCGACTGCCGTGCTTTTGCTGGCGCTGGCAGGTGCAAACCACAAGGCACTGACACAGACTCGTCACGCGATAATCGCGGATATTGGTGAGCGGCGCATGGACCGGGCGCGGCGCGAATTCCTGGAAATCTGTGACACGCACGAAGATTACCTGTGGGATATCGATCTGGAGACGCCGTAAACAGCGGCGTACCTGTATCACGACGTATGCCAAATGTAGCCGTTTGTAACAATGTAAGTAACTGATATTGCGTAACTTGCGGGCCCTCCCTAGAGTTCAGCCAACGGAAATTTCGGCTATCCGCCGGGGACACTCAAATGGCCATGCACTCAGCGGCTGCACGCACGCTCGACCTGACAGAAAGCGGACTCCTGCCCGACGCGCTGATTCGCGCCGGCATCCGTCGCTTGCTGAAAGCACGTCTGCAGGAAATTCATGCCGACGATGTGGAGCTGTCCGCCGCTGCGCAAACCGCATTCGTCGAGATGATGAAACAGTCGGAGATCGCGCCGCTTCCGGAGCGCGCGAACGAACAACACTACGAGGTGCCCTCGGCGTTCTTCGGCAAGGCGCTGGGCGTGCATCGCAAATACAGCTGTTGTTACTGGCACGACACCACCAAAAGTCTGGATGAAGCAGAGGCGGATGCCTTGCGCATTACCTGCGAGAGGGCAGGCATCGTGGATGGCATGTCGGTGCTCGACATGGGCTGTGGCTGGGGCAGCGTCAGCCTCTGGATTGCCAGCCGTTACCCGAAGTGCACGGTCACAGCGGTGTCCAACTCGCAGTCGCAACACGATTACATTGTGGGTGAGGCGCACAGCCGCGGCCTGACCAACCTGCAGGTCCAGGTCTGCGACATGAACGTGTTCGAAGCCGGTCGGCGTTTCGACCGCATCGTCTCGATAGAAATGTTCGAGCACATGCGCAACTACCAGCAGTTGTTCAAACGCGTGGCCAGCTGGCTAGAGCCGGACGGGCAGTTCTTCATGCACATCTTTTGCCACCGGTCCACGCCTTACGAGTTTATCGACAAAGGCCCGCAGGACTGGATGACGCGTTTCTTTTTTGCAGGCGGCATCATGCCCAGCGACGATCTGCCACTGCATTTTCAGGATGATCTGCTAATCAGCGAACGCTGGCGCTGGTCGGGTCAGCACTATGCGAAGACCTCGAATGCGTGGCTCAAACGCATGGACGACTGTCGCCACCTGATCATGCCGATTCTCAAAGACACTTACGGCGCGGCGAATGCCCAAACCTGGTTTGTGCGCTGGCGGATCTTTTTTATGGCCTGCGCCGAGCTGTTCGATTTTGACAATGGCCAGGAATGGTACGTCGGCCATTATCTGTTCAAGCGCCGGCCTCTGCCGCAGCAGCAGAACTGAAATGGCGCTCTTCATTAATTTCGTCGCGTTTCAGCTTGGCTGGTTCGCGTCGGTGTTGAGTGCCGCTGCGCTCGCCCCGTGGTTCGGCGCACTGGTTGTGCTGGGCGTCCTGGCAATGCATCTGGCGCGCGCCGCAAGGCCGCGTGCAGAGCTGGCCTTGCTGGTTCTGTGCGGCGGAATTGGCGGCCTCTGGGACAGTTTCCTCGTGACGATGGGCTGGGTCGCCTATCCCTCCGGCATGTTCATGGAAGGCGCTGCACCTTACTGGATCATCATGATGTGGCTGCTGTTTGCTACGACGCTCAATGTATCAATGGGCTGGCTCAAAGGAAGGCCGTTACTCGCTGCCGGTTTTGGCCTGGCAGGCGGACCGCTTTCCTACATCGCCGGTGAAAAACTGGGTGGCATCATTCTCGTTGATACGCAGGCTGCGTTGATTGCGCTGGCGCTTGCCTGGGCCGTGTTGATGCCACTGCTGCTGCTGCTTGCCGAACGCCTGAACGGCATCACCGCGATGCGTAGCAGTGCCGGACTGGTTGCCGAATCATGAGCATTCCCGAAGCTTACCTGCTGGCGCTGCCAGTACTGCTTGCTGCAGGCGTCGTCGCCTGGCTGGCTAGCCTGTGGCTGAACGATGTGAGCTTCGTCGACTCGCTGTGGCCGCTTTTCTTTGTTTTGGCTGCCCTTGTTTTCGCGATGGATGCTTTGCCGCTGGCGCCGGCCGGAATCCTGGCGCTTGTCCTGCTTACGGTATGGGCAGTCCGCCTGTCAGCGCACATCACGGTGCGCAACTGGGGTGAGCCCGAAGACAGCCGCTACCAGCAGATTCGCGAAAACAATCAACCGGGTTTCCGTTTCAAGAGTCTGTACATAGTTTTCGGTTTGCAGGGCCTGCTCGCCTGGATTATCTCGATTCCATTGTTGTACGCAGTAACAACAACGTCAGCGCCTGGACCTCTGCACATTGCGGCCGCCGCGCTTTGGCTTGTCGGTTTTGTTTTTGAGGCGGGTGGCGACTGGCAGCTGATGCAGTTCCGCAAGAATCGAGAGAGCAGCAAAGCGGTGCTCAACAGTGGCTTGTGGCGCTATACCCGGCATCCCAATTACTTCGGCGATGCCTGTATCTGGTGGTCGTTCTGGTTGTTTGCGGTGGCCGCCGGTGCCTGGTGGACTGTCTACGCGCCGCTGCTCATGAGCTTTCTTCTACTCAAAGTATCGGGCGTCGCGATGCTTGAGAAAACCATCGGTAGTCGCCGTCCGGAATACGCTGACTACATCGAACGCACCAGCGCGTTCATACCAATGCCGCCCCGGAAACTGGCCGGCGACAACAAAGGATCCTGATCATGCGCGCGTTCATTCTCACAGCTTGCCTGCTGATTTTCTCTTTGGCTTGCATCCCGCACGCCGGTGCTGTTGAAGCAAATCAGGAATGGCAGTTTCGTGTGCTGCTCGACGGCAAGCCGATTGGTACCCACAATTTTGCACTGCAGGACGATGGTGATCGCCGCCTGTTAAAGAGCGACGCGAACTTCGAGGTAAAGTTTCTCTTTTTCAGCGCTTATCGTTACCAGCATTACAACCGGGAAGAGTGGTCCAACGGCTGCCTCCGCGATATCGAGGCGCGCACGGTAACGAATGGCAAGGAACAGGAGGTCATCGGCGAACAGACTGGCGACCGGTTTGTTATTGAAAAGCCGGACGATGAGGGCGTGTCTGCCTCCTGCGTAATGACTTTCGCCTACTGGAACCCCGAGTTTCTGAAGCAGCCGCGCTTGCTGAATCCGCAAACCGGCGAATACCTCGACGTTAACGTGGAGCCGCTCGGTTCTGACACGATTCAGGTGCGCGGCAACCAGGAAGCGGCACAGCGCTATCGCATAACTGCAAAGAATACCGATCTTGAAGTCTGGTATTCGCAGGACAACGAGTGGCTGGCACTGGAGTCGGTGGCCAAGGGCGGCCGCAAAATTCGCTACGAGTTGATTTGATGATCCGTCACCTGCGCTCGATTCGAACCAAACTGTCGATTTACCTGATGCTGCCGGTACTGGCGGCCTGTGGAACCACTATGCCTGAGCTTAAACCTGTTGAGCATGTCGACCTGTCGAGGTTTATGGGCGACTGGTATGTCATCGCCAACATTCCGACCTTCCTGGAAAAAAGCGCTCACAATGCGGTCGAAACGTACGAGCTCAACGAGGACGGCACGATCGCCACGACATTTACGTTTCGCGATGGATCCTTTGATGGCAAGCAGAAAACCTACACACCGAAGGGCTTCGTCACCGATCATCCTTCCAATGCAGTCTGGGGAATGCGTTTCATTTGGCCCATCAAGGCAGACTATCGAATCATCTACCTGGACGATTCGTATTCGACGACGATCATTGGCCGCAACAAGCGCGACTACGTGTGGTTGATGGCGCGCCGCCCGGAGCTGGACGCGGCAACCTACGATGAGCTGCTCGAATTAATCGGCAGCGTCGGCTACGACCTGACCGAGGTGCGTCGGGTGCCGCAAAAATGGTGAGCGGTTTCGTCATTCCTGTGAGGCCTGGATCGTGAAGATTGCGATAGTTGGCAGCGGCATAGCTGGCAATACGGCCGCGCGGCTGCTGCGCGACAAGCATGACATCACTGTTTTTGAGTCAGAAAATTACATTGGTGGACACACTCACACGGTTGACGTTGACAGCAGTGCCGGTCCGCTTGCCGTTGATACCGGCTTCATTGTTTTCAACGACCAGACGTACCCCGAGTTCAACCGGCTGCTGGATGCGATAGAGCAAAAGTGGCAGCCCAGCGTGATGAGCTTCAGCGTGCGCAGCGACGCTGCAAACCTTGAGTACAACGGCGCCTCGCTCGATGCGCTGTTCGCCCAGCGCCGCAACCTGCTGCGTCCTTCCTTCATTGCCATGGTTCGCGAGATCCTGCGCTTTAACAAGGAGGCGCCAGCGTTACTGGTGCGCGGAGACCAGGGCCAGACGCTCCATGAATACCTGCAGCAGCATGGCTACAGGGAAGATTTTTCAAAGTACTACCTGGTCCCGATGGCGGCCGCGATATGGTCGGCCGAGCCGCACGCGGTTCTCGACATGCCGGTATTTTTCCTCGTGCGCTTTTTCCTGAATCACGGTCTGCTGCAACTTAAGGATCGGCCACGCTGGCGTGTCATCAAGGGCGGCTCGCGAGAGTACGTCAAGCGTCTTGTTGCCGGGCATCACGACCGCATTCGCCTTGGCAGTCCTGTGCGCGAGGTCCGGCGTAGCGACATGGAAGTGACGGTGCATACGGACGCAGGCCCGGAACAGTTCGACAGCATATTTTTTGCCTGTCACAGCGACCAGGCTCTGGCACTGCTAAAAGAACCGACGGCTTTGGAACAGGAGGTTCTTTCTGCAATTCCTTATCAAAGAAACGAAGCCGTGCTGCACACCGACGTCTCGCTGATGCCGCGACGCCGGCGGGCCTGGGCTGCCTGGAACTATCATTTACCGGCCGAGGCAGGCGGGCCTGTTTCAGTGACTTACAACATGAATATTCTGCAAAGCCTGCCGGTTCCTGAGCAGTACCTCGTCACCTTGAACAGCAGCGCACAGATCGCCGATGATAAGGTACTGCGCAGAATGCATTACGATCACCCGGTTTTCAGCCGCGAGTCGATTGCTGCCCAGGCGCGCCAGTCCGAAATCAATCGCGGGCATCGCAGTTATTTCTGTGGTGCATACTGGCGCAACGGATTTCATGAAGACGGTGTCGTCAGCGCGATTAGTGCGGTGCGTCATTTCGAGGAGGAACTGGCAAGTGAACAGTTGCATTTTCGAAGGGCGGGTTAGGCATACACGCCACCTGCCGGTACGCCATCGCTTTTCTTACAAAGTATTCATGATGTACCTCGATCTTGACGAACTCCCGACCCTGTTTGCACGCCGCTGGCTGTGGTCTGTGGAGAACAGGGCGCTGGCGCGCTTTAGACGCGAAGTACATCTCGGTGACCCGGCAGTGCCGCTTAAAACCGCCGTCCAGGACCTGGTCGAGCAGCGAACCGGTCAACGCCCGACCGGACCGATCCGGCTGCTGACGCACCTGCATTACTTTGGCTACGGCTTCAATCCGGTCAGTTTCTACTACTGCTTCGACGCGCGTGGCGAGGCCGTCGAGACAATAGTCGCCGAAGTAAACAACACTCCGTGGGGCGAGCAGTACTGCTACGTCTTGCCGGCAAGCGAGAGCCTGCGGCAACAGGGCGCACTACGGTTTCAACCGGCAAAGGCAATGCACGTATCGCCTTTCATGCCGATGAACATCGATTACGACTGGCATTTCGTCCCGCCGACCGACACGTTGCGCGTGTTCATGGCGAATGATCAGGACGGAGCACGCTTGTTTGATGCAGGACTCGTACTGCGACGCCGCGAAATCAGCGGCTGGGCGCTGGCGCGCGTGCTGCTGCAGTATCCGCTGATGACCCTGAGAATCACCACGGCAATTCACTGGCAGGCGTTGCGGCTTTGGCTGAAGCGCGTGCCCTTTCTTGTGCACCCCAATAAGCAAATAAAAACGGTAACAACACGATGAATGAACTGTCCCTGACTTCGCCCCGCTTTTTAGAGGGCACACCAAAACCCAGCGGCCTTGATCGCCTGGCGCGTCGCCAGGTGCTGAAGCGACTGGCCAGGATTACGGACGGCAGCCTGCGCATTACAGAAGGGGATTGCGCCACGGTGTTCGGCGTCGCGGACCGGCCGGACGCCTTGCAGGCCGAAGTTCACGTGCACGATCCGCGCTTTTACAGCGACGTTGCATTTGCTGGCTCGATCGGCGCCGGCGAGGCGTATATCCGCGGCTACTGGGACTCGCCACAACTCACGGACGTCGTGCGCGTGCTGCTGCGCAACCGCCACGTGCTGGAAAATCTTGAAACCGGGCTTGCGCGCCTGACCAAACCCCTGCAGAAGGTCTTCCATTATCTGAACAGGAACAGTCACGGCGGCAGCCGCCGCAACATTTCTGCGCACTACGACATTGGCAATGATTTTTTCAGCCTGTGGCTGGACGAAAACATGATGTATTCATCGGCCGTTTTCGAGTCGCCGGACATGACGCTGGAAGAAGCATCAACCGCCAAGCTTGAACGGATATGCCAGAAGCTCAAACTGAATGCCGGTGACCGGGTACTTGAGATTGGTACAGGCTGGGGTGGCTTCGCAATCCATGCGGCCAGTCGCTACGGCTGCCACGTTACGACGACGACGATCTCACGCGAACAGTTTGAACTGGCGAGTCAGCGCGTCAGGGATGCCGGGCTCACCGATCGCATTACGTTGTTACTGAATGATTACCGCGAGCTGGAAGGTGAGTACGACAAGCTTGTATCTATCGAAATGATCGAGGCAGTTGGTCACGAGTACTACAACCAGTTTTTTGATACCTGCAGCAAGCTTTTGAAGCCGGAAGGCCTGATGTGCCTGCAGTCGATCACCATCGCTGATCAACGTTATCAAGGCGCATTGAAATCGGTCGATTTCATCCAGCGCTACGTATTTCCCGGCGGTTGTCTGCCGTCAATTACGGCGCTCAGCACTTCACTAACCTCTGCGAGCGACATGCGTATCGTGCATGCCGAAGATATCGGGCCACACTACGCAACCACGCTGCAGCAC
>JBATFU010000256.1:0-3284 GCA_049665065.1 Woeseia sp.
CTCTCGGGCTGGTTTCGCGTCAGGATGCGGTAAACCGGTGCGCCAGCCAGCGTGAGTGCAATTCCGATCATGCTGTCGAGCGGGTTGTACACCAATGCCGCAATCAGGAACAAGCTCATGACAAAAATGTAGATCGCCGGAACGACAGGGTATCCCGGCAATTGGAATGTGCCTGGCGTGGAAAGCCTTTTTCGTAATCTAAAAATCGAACTAACCATCAGGATGTTCATAAACTGAAACGGCACGACAAAGAATGTAACGATTCGGGAGAAAGAACCAAAGAACATCAACGCGGCAATCGAGACTCCCGCAACAAAAAGAATTGCTCCGGACGGTACGGAGCGACCGGGGGACAAATGTGCGATCGTGCGAAAGGCAGGGCCAAGCCAGCGTCCCGTCGCCCGCTCAACGTATTCACTGGCAGCCGCGTAGTACAGGCGCGGCAAGGTCATTATCAAGCCGCCGAGTGCACCGAAGATAGAGATCCACATCAACAAACTCAGCGCCATGCCACCTTTCTCGCCAAACGCCGCTTCGGCAACCATAGGCGCAACCAGTGTCGGATTCTCACGCATGAGCTCAAGTGGCACGACTCGCAGGAACGCGTAGTTGACGAGGAGATAGATCAGCGTGATCGCAACTACGCCAATGCCCATCGCGACAGGAAAATTGCGGTTCGGGTTTTTTACCTCACCCGCGACATTCGATGCATCAATCCAGCCATCGTAGGTAAACAGAACGATCGCAACACCCAAGCCGATGAAGCGCAGAAAACCTAGCAGTCCCTGTTGAGCCGATTCCGTAGCCGCCGGCGCTACGTCAGCTGCGGGCGCGGCGACAAGCAGGCCGCCGGCAACGAGTGCGATGAGCCCGACAATCTTCACCGTCGTGAGAACAACTTGCGTCCGTCCTCCCCATTCCGCGCCGCGCAGATTGATCAACGCGAACAGGCTGATAGCTGCGACCGCCCAGACGAATTGCGTGCCGGAAGATCCTGAACCCAGAACCTGATTGGCCAACTCGCCAAACAGTATGGCCACACCGGCAATGGCGCCGGGCCCGCTCACCAACATCATCATCCATGCCTGCATGAAGCCCGCAAACGGACCGTACGCTTCCGTCAATGCGTGGTAGGACACACCGGCTTTTGGAATCAATGCCGAGAGTTCGGCGAGCGTTAATGCGCCGCAAAGAGTAATCAATCCACACAGCGACCAGAAGAAATAAACTTGCCACGGAGCGGTAGCGACGGCAGCCAGCTCGCCCGGCGTGAAAAAAATACCGGAGCCGATCATGTCGCCCATTACGACGGCGAGGACTGCCGGTAATCCCAGTCTGCGTTGCAGTGTCATAGTTGTTCTTCTCGAGCACCAGCGGGGTCAGGGACAAATGGGATCAGAGTACATTTGTCCGCAAGGAATGGAGCGCCAGTCTCGGCTTGAAGCCTTACAGGGCGCCGGCCGGGGCCGCAACATAGAAAAAGGGGCCAAAGAGCTTCTCTCCGCAGGCATGGCAGAGATGCCGATTCTACTGGAACGACAGGCAACGTCTTTTTAGATTGGGTAACCAGCCGTCTGTGACCTCTCGCCTTACAAACGCGTGAACTGTTGCCGCGTTTTCGACCAGGCATAACCCAGCAGCACCGCTACAAAAAATATCTCCGCGCCGATGTCGACGAAGAAGTCGATTACCTGCTTCAATCGCTCGGGAATGACGAGCGGAATTATTGCCGCGAGGATTTCCCACATCACATTGGTAATCTGGTCTGTGACATAAAGGGAAATCTTGATAGCCAGAATCGATAGCGCTGCGGAAACTCCCGCTTCGATGGCAGAATTAAACAGGGATTTTACGTCGCGTGAATCTGCGATCGGCAGCAGCATCCAGACGCAAATTATGAACGACGTTGTTAAGCCACCGGTGCGGCCGAGAAACGTAAAGTCGGCCTCTGGCACGGCTTGCATCCAGGTAAGCATCAGAACGGCAACAAAACACAGCACCCAGAGTGCGAGCAGGTGGGGCGCGACTTTGTGCCAGTTTTCCTCGGCCTCCGCCACCGTAAAATCGCGCGCCTGTTGTTCGCCCTTGCGAACCAGAACACGCAGGTAGATGCCTACGAACACCGCCGGAATGACAACCGGGTAGAGCGCCACTTTGGCCACTGCTCCCAGCAACGCAACTGCACTTGAATAGAGCAGGCCGGCGGCAATGCAAACGCCCAGCACGAGAAACACGAGTTGCCAGAATCTCCGCACGGTCGTCTGCGATTCTCGTATCGCCGCTTGCAACCCTTCAAAATTGCGAACGGTGTCGAAAACATCCAGCAGCCCATCGAATGCGCGACCGCGAACAGCCTTCCATGCGTAGGTTCCATCATCCTTGAACATCTTCACGGCGTGCTGTTCGACGGGTGCGCCGGATGTGCCCCAGAAGAAAAATTTTACGCCCGCTTTCTCGGCTATCTCGCGGGCATAGCGGCGCCGGACATTGAAGGCGAAAACAGCAGGAACAGGCTGCTTGCTATTGCTGACTCGGAGTTCGCCGTCATGCCATTCGTCAGCTGGCAATTCTGCTTTCCTGCGCGCCATGGCAGCCAGTTTGTCGACAGTTCGCCGCTTCTTCCCTGGTCTTATCAGCGGAATAATTACGAAAGATTCTGACTTCCGCCGCTCGAGCAGATGATCGAGATCGTCGCTGTGGACTGTTGGCACAGCAATAATATCGACCCCATCGATGGTGGTGCGAAACTCAAACGTTCGCTTCTGTTTTTTCTTTTTGCTCATGCTGTGGGGGAAACGTACTCCGACCCCTTCAAACTAGACGATGGACAGGCTGTGCGAAACGTTCTTTGTGACCATGTAGTTTTGCAGACCTTCCGTACCGCCTTCACGGCCGTAGCCGCTTGACTTCACGCCGCCGAACGGTGTTTCCGGCAGCGAGGCTTCCAGCGTATTGATCGACACGCTGCCGGCTTCCAAACCCTCGACCATCCGGTCCACGTAATCGGCGCGGTTGGTGAAGCCGTACGAAGCCAAACCGTAAGGCACCGAGTTGGCCTTCGCTATTGCTTCGTCCAGTGAGCCTATGGGATTGATGATTGCCAGCGGCCCGAACGGCTCTTCCTGCATCACGCGCGCCGAATCCGGCACGTTCGCGAGTACCGTTGGCTCGAAGAAGTAGCCTTTGCCGGCGAGTTTTTTACCGCCAAGCTTCAGTTCAGCGCCCTGCGCCAGGGCGTCTTCAACCAGTTCCGTGAGTGCGCCAACTCTGCGGCCGTTCGCGAG
>JBATFU010000257.1:0-6946 GCA_049665065.1 Woeseia sp.
CGCGCGTCCCAAACGCTGCGCGTTTGGTCGAACGGGGCTCTAATCCTCCAAAGGTAGCACCAAACAAAAAAGGGCCCGCTTTGGCGGGCCCTTTTTTGTTTGGTACTCCCTAGGGGATTCGAACCCCTGTTACCGCCGTGAGAGGGCAGCGTCCTGAACCGCTAGACGAAGGGAGCGGAGTTTTTCGTGTTCCCCGGCTGGCGGGGGGAGCCATTATACGGCGGCAAATCGTATCCTCAAGCAGTATTTCTATTGTAAATCAGTGGTTCCTGATGAGGGTGCAGCCGTGGTTCGAGCCGTGTTTTCTTAGCGACTTAACACTTGATAGGCGGGTGTTACTGCACGTGGACGAACTGGCTTGGCCTAAGCGCCGGGATTGATTCAGATCGCCTTTGGGCGATCTTCACCCCTGCGGGGCGCGCTGTGCGCGTCTAAAACGCTGGCGCGTTTTATCGAACCCCTGTTACCGCCGTGAGAGGGCAGCGTCCTGAACCGCTAGACGAAGGGAGCGGAGTTTTTCGGGTACCCCGGCTGGCGGGGGCTGCTATTATACGGCCGCAAATTCTATCCTCAAGCGGTATTTCTATTGAAAATCAGCGGTTCTAAAAGAAAAATCGAACCCGTCATTATTCCCCGCCCGAAGCACAACGTTTCTCGCAACGAGATCTCGAACGCAGCGCTTAAGGTCTTGTATCGACTCGATAAAGCGGGCTACCAGGCGTTTCTGGTCGGCGGCGGCGTGCGCGATGCATTGCTCGGATTGCACACGAAAGACTTCGATATCGCGACCGATGCGAGTCCGGACGAGGTCAAGGCCCTGTTCAGCAATTGCCGGCTGATCGGCCGGCGTTTCCGGCTGGCTCACGTGCGCTTCGGGCGCGAGGTTATCGAGGTTGCCACATTCCGGGCTGCCAGCGACGACGATCATCCGGACTCAACGCAGGACGTAGAAGGCCGCATCCTGCGCGACAATGTCTACGGCACGATCGACGAAGACGTCTGGCGCCGCGATTTCACCTGCAATGCTCTGTATTACAACATCGCCGACTTCAGCGTCTGGGACTACGTCGGCGGCATGAAAGACATTCAGAAGCGCCGCCTCGTGCTCATTGGTGACGCCGAAACACGATTGCGTGAAGACCCGGTACGCATGCTGCGCGCCGTGCGTTTTGCCGCGAAGCTCGACTTTGAGATCCATCGTTCAGTGCGCAAGGCGATGAAGCCCTGTATCGAGCTGTTGCGCAACGTGCAAGCCGCGCGTTTGTTCGACGAGTTCCTCAAAATGTTCCAGGCCGGGCATGCTCACAAGACCTTCGAGCTGTTGCGTGAACACAATTTGCTCCAGCAACTGTTCCCGGAAACGGATGAATACCTCGAGAAGGACAAACAGTTCCGCAGGTTTGTTGATGCCGCGCTGATCAATACCGACAAACGCGTCGCCGAAGGCAAATCGATCACGCCGATGTTCCTGATTGGCGTATTTCTCTGGGCTCCGATTCGCGAGCGTGCCAATGAGCTCATGGAAGAAGAGGGCATGTCACTTTCACAGGCGCTAAACGCGGCAGGTTGGGACATCAGCGGCATGCAGCAATCGCGCATCTCGATTCCGAAGCGCTTTACCGGGCCGATGCGTGAAATGCTCGCGCTGCAGCCTCGCTTCGAACAGACGAGCGGTCGTCGTGCCATGAAACTGCTCGAGCACAAGCGCTTTCGCGCCGGCTACGATTTTTTTGTGCTGCGTTCTGAAGTCGGCGAAGTGGATCCTGCACTCGCCACGTTCTGGACTGACGTGCAGACCCAGTCGGCCGAACAACGTGACGCGAGTTTCGAAGTGCGCGGCGGTGACAAGAAATCCAAACGCCGGCGCCGGCCGCGCCGCAAACGCGCGAAGACCGCCGCGTCGTGAAACGAGCTCGGCCGCACTGGTGGCCGGCCTACATCGGTCTTGGCAGCAATCTCGACGATCCTGTTGCGCAAATCGATAAGGCAATCGCTGCCCTCGACACACTAAAGCACTCGCAGCTCTTGCTGCGCTCGCCAAAGTACGGCTCCGCGCCGCTGGGGCCGCAGGACCAGCCGGATTACGTCAACGCCGTAGCAGGAATCCTGACCACACTTTCACCCGAGGAACTGCTGGTACAACTGCAAGCCATTGAAAAGCAACAAGGGCGCGTGCGTAGCGGCGAGCGGTGGGGCGCGCGCACGCTGGATCTTGACCTGCTGGTCTATGGCAGCGAGGTAATCGATTCGCCGAATTTGCAGGTCCCGCACCCGCGCATTGCCGAGCGAAATTTTGTATTGTTGCCGCTCAACGACATTGCCCCGGAGCTGCGCATTCCGGGGTACGCAACAGTTGCCCGACTGGCAGCTGCAATCAGCTTCCGCGAGCCGCGCATCGCCCGATTGGATTAGCAAAGCGCGACTGGATCAAGTGAGCAACGGTTGAGTATTCGAGACATCAAACCCGTATCAGTAAGCCGCAAGCACGAAAAGCCTGCAGCGCCGCGCTTTATCGTCGTTGAAGGTCCGATAGGCGTCGGCAAAACCAGTCTTGCGCGGCGCCTGGCGGATAGTTTTCATGGCGAGTTGTTACTTGAGCCGTCCGAAGAAAACCCGTTCCTCGAACGCTTTTACAAGGCAGGCAAGAGTGCTGCATTACCGGCGCAATTGTTTTTCCTTTTTCAACGGGCACGACAAATGGAAGACCTGCGTCAGTCCGACATGTTTGCGCCGGTGCGCATTGCCGATTTTCATATCGACAAGGACGAACTGTTCGCTGAGGTGACGCTTGATCGCGAAGAAATGAGCCTTTACCGGCAGATACGCGACAGGCTCGACATTGAGGCTCCGGTGCCGGATCTCGTCGTGTACCTGCAGGCGCCGGTCGATGCATTGCTGCAGCGCATCGCGCGTCGCGGCATTCACTACGAACGCATGATTGATCGCGCGTACCTGGAAAAACTCTGCGATGCCTATGCGCGACATTTTCATAACTTTGACGAAGCGCCATTGCTGATTGTCAATGCCGGCGCAATCGACCCGGTTGGCAATGAGGTCGACTACCAGCGGCTGTTCGAGCAGATTCGCGGTACCACTGGCGGGCGCCACTTTTTTAACCCCGCCGCAACGGCTATTGCTTAAGCGCGTTGCGCGCCCGCCTGCTAAATCCTTTATGATGCGCAACCCGAACGAGTCGGTGGAGTAATCGATGTATACGCAGCTTCAGCAACGAGGCATGGCCGAACCACCCGTCAACATTGCGACATTGCGTGGCATGAAAGAAAAAGGCGAACCCATCGCCTGCCTGACTGCGTACGACGCGAGCTTTGCGATGTTGATCGATTCAGTCGGCACAGATCTCGTGCTGGTTGGTGATTCTCTCGGCATGGTCATACAAGGGCATGATACGACCGTGCCGGTAACCGTCGCGGACATCGTCTATCACACCAAAAACGTTGCGCGCGGTTTGCGCCGGGCGTTTCTGATGGCCGATATGCCCTTCATGAGTTACCGCGATCCCAATCAGGCGCTGGAGAATGCTGTAACCCTGATGCAGGAAGGCGGCGCGATGATGATCAAGCTCGAAGGCGGTGACGGCCAGATCGAGGTCGTCGAATACCTGTCGCGGCACGACATTCCTATCTGTGCTCACATCGGCTTGAAGCCGCAGTCCGTGCACAAGATAGGCGGCTTCAAAGTTCAGGGTCGCGATCCCGATCAGGCCAGGCGGATGATCGCCAGCGCAAAGCGCCTGCAGGATGCTGGGGCGGATATCGTATTACTCGAGTGCGTGCCGAATGAGCTGGGTGCTGCAATAACCAAGGCGCTCGATGTGCCCGTGATTGGCATCGGTGCCGGCCCGGACGTCGATGGCCAGATTCTGGTGCTGTACGACATACTCGACATCACGATTGGTCGCACGCCGCGCTTCGTGCGAAATTTCATGCCCGGTAATAACTCGCCGAGCGAAGCGATCCATTCTTACGTCGCCGCGGTTAAGGATCGCAGCTACCCGGCACCAGAACATTGTTTTTCCTGATTACTCCAGAACAACCAGCAAGGACTAACTTACTTGGAAATAATTGAACAACGTGAAGCGCTGCGCGAGTTGCTGAAAATGTGGCGTCGCGCCGGCGACCACATTGCGCTGGTACCGACGATGGGCAATTTGCACGAAGGGCACCTGAGCCTTTTGGCGCTTGCGCGCGAGCATGCCGAACGACTCATCGTGACCATCTTCGTGAACCCGACACAGTTCGGTGCGGGCGAAGACTTTGAAAAGTACCCGCGCACGCTGGAGCGCGACAAGCGCTATTTGAAGCGCGCCAATACTGACGTTTTGTTCGTACCGAGCGTCGAGACCATTTACCCGTTTGGCACGGACTCCGCGACATCCGTCACGGTCCCGGTATTGACCGAAGAATTCTGTGGCCTTGGTCGGCCCGGTCATTTTGATGGCGTCACATCAGTCGTCAGCCGGCTGTTCAGCATGGTGCAGCCTGATGTTGCCGTGTTCGGTGAGAAGGACTATCAACAGCAGCTGGTTATCCGTCGCATGGTTGACGATATGCATTTGCCGATTGAGGTGATAACGGGCCCTACGCAGCGCGAGGAAGACGGGCTCGCGCTTAGCTCGCGAAATCAATACCTGACGGAGCAGGAGCGCGAGGTCGCACCCGAGCTGCACAATGCATTGCAGGAAATCTCACGTGAGCTGCAGTCGGGTAATGACGATTACGACGGGCTTGAGCAAGCCGCGATTGCGAAGCTGGACTCGCGGGGCTTCAAGTCCGAGTACGTCAGCATCCGCCGCGCCGAAAATCTCGGCCTGCCGGACCGCGAAACAGATCGGCTCGTTGTACTCGCTGCCGCACAGCTTGGTAAAGCGCGCCTGATCGACAACGTCGTCGTCGAGATCTAGGCGGCCGGCCCGCCAGTTTCAGCTGCTTTCGTCTTCGGCGCCAAGAACGCGGCGCATTTCATCAAAGGTCGCGAGTTCTTCTGCATCCGGCTCCGGATACGTGAGTCCCACGGTTGATAGCGCATTGACAATGGTCTCGGCAACCACGGCACGCATGTACGGTTTGTCGTCGGCCGGGATCGCGTACCAGGGCGCGTGGGCACGGGACGTCGCATTCAATGCTTTCTCATAAGCGTCCATGTACTGCGGCCAGAACTGGCGCTCACGGACATCAGCGGCTGAAAATTTCCAGTGCTTGTCCGCATTGTTCAATCGGCGCAGGAAGCGCTGGCGTTGTTCTTCTTTCGAAATGTTCAACCAGAACTTGAGAATTATCGTGCCGTTTCGTGCCAGGTGCTCTTCCTGATTGCGGATGGATTCAAGGCGTGCGTTCCAGAACTGCTCGGTGTCCTTTGCCTCCGGTAACCGCTGGTGCTTCAGGATGCTGGGGTGCACACGCACGACCAGCACCTCTTCATACTGACTGCGATTGAAAATGCCGATGCGGCCGCGCTCCGGCAGGCGCGTGCTCGTGCGCCACAGGAAGTCGTGATCGAGTTCGAGCGAGGAGGGGCGTTTGAACGAGAACACCTGGCACCCGGCCGGGTTCACTCCCTGCATGACGGAGCGAATCGTCGAATCCTTGCCCGCGGCATCCATCGCCTGGAAGACGAGCAGCACCGCATGATTGTCGCCCGCCATCAGCACCTGCTGCAGCTTGTCGAGTTTCTTGTGCGCTTTCTGCAAACGCTTGCGCGACTTTTCCGCGTTGACTTCCGCTGGTGCGGTCCGGCAGTCGGCAATGCGAAAACTGCCGTCGAACGGCACGAGGTGGCTTGAAGATGGGGCCTTGAACATGGGCTTCTACACTCCCGAAGATTTACTCCGCGCCGTGTTGCGCGAGCGCCCACTCTACATGTTCACGCACGAGTGCGGAATCGTGCGAGCGCTTTTCTTGCAGCGCTGCGATGACGTCTTCGTTCGTTTCGGCATTGCCAAGCCCGACGGCGAGATTGCGCAGCCATTGTTCGAATCCGATGCGTCGGATTGCGCTGCCTTCGGTGCGTTCGAGAAACGTCGCTTCGTCCCAGCGAAACAATGTGGTCATGTCGCTGTTGTCGAGCTGATGACGCGGCGCGAAATCGTTCTTGTCCGTTAGTTTCGCGAACTTGTTCCACGGGCAGAAAAGCTGGCAGTCGTCGCAGCCGTAGACACGATTGCCGATCAGTTTGCGGTATTGCTGCGGAATGCTGCCCTTTAGTTCGATGGTCAGGTAGGAAATGCAGCGTCGCGCATCAAGTTCATATGGCGCCACGATCGCGGCGGTTGGGCACACGTCGATGCAGGCGCGACAGCTGCCGCAGTGTGAGGTTTCCGGTACATCCACGGGCAGTGGCAGGTCGGTGTAGAGTTCGCCAAGAAAAAACCAGGAGCCCGCCTCGCGGTTGATCAGGTTGGTGTGTTTGCCGATCCAGCCGAGCCCGGCTTTTTCAGCAATGGGTTTTTCCAGTACCGGGGCGCTGTCTACAAAAACCCTGTAGCCGAAATCGCCAACTTCTTCGGTAATTTTGACAGCAAGCTTTGCAAGTCGCTGACGCAGGACTTTGTGATAATCGCGGCCGAGCGCATAGCGGGACAGGTAAGCCTTCTGCGGATGATCCAGCAGCGCTTTCGCGGCTTCTGCAGTCTCGGGCAGGTAGTCCATCCGCAGCGACAGCACGCGGACCGTACCGGGAACAAGCAGTGCGGGTCGGCTGCGCTTCGCGCCGTGCCGCTGCATGTAGTGCATTTCGCCGTGAAACTGCTTTGCCAGCCAGTCGGCGAGCTGTTGCTCAGCCACTGACAGGTCCACGTCGCTGACGCCCAGCTGCTGGAAACCGAGGTCTTCGGCCCAGCCCTGGATTCGCGATTTGAGTGCGACCCAGTCGGATTTGCGTGATGAATTGCTAACTATAGTGACGTGGTGCGATCCTTGATGCGTGTTGT
>JBATFU010000258.1:0-16768 GCA_049665065.1 Woeseia sp.
TTTTTACCGACGTAGAACACGGCCGCAGCGATCGCCCGACCTTCCATTTCTGCTAACACGACCAGCAGCTGGTCCGGCATCGTGCGCCTTATCTGCCGAAAAAAAGCCTCTGTTAGGTACGGTAGTGATCCGCGTTGCATGAACGTAATGCTGATGAGCCGGTACACGGCATGCAGCGTGGCATCGTCGAGGTCCGCACCCAGCAGCCAGCGAAACGAGATGCCTTGATTCTGCACGCGCTTGCGATCCTGGCGCGCTTTCTTGCGTTTGCGTGAGCTGAACCGTGCGATGAATTCGTCGAAATTTCGATAACCCGGATTGTGCCAGTGAAACTGGCAGTCCTTGCGCAGTTTCAATCCGGCGCGTTCAAGCGCGGGTAACTCTTTGGCAGATGGAAACTGCAGATGCAGCGACGACATCGAACGATTTTTGGCAAATGCAATCGCCGCATCGAGCAACGCAGCCGCGGCCGGGCCCGGATCCTGCTCGCCACACAGCACACGTGGACTCCCTGCGGGTGTGAACGGCACAGCGGAAACGAGCTTGGGGTAATAGTCGAATCCTGCCTGCTGGTAGGCATTGGCCCAGGCCCAATCAAAGACGAACTCGCCCCAGGAATGGGATTTTTCATACAGCGGCATCGCGGCGACCAGCTCGTTGTCGCTGCTGCGCAGCAGCAGGTGACAGGGTTGCCAGCCGGTAGCCTCGCAAACGGAGTCGCTTGTTTCTGCGGCGTGCAGGAACTCGTGGCGCAGGAAAGGATAGTCAGCGTGAACAAGCCGGTTCCATTCGGCGGCAGCAACCTTTTCAAGCGAGTCAATGGAAATGACCCGCATTGATGATTTACTGGATGGCGGCACTCAGGCTGCCGCGTGACTGGCCGGTGTCTCGGCAGCTGCGGCGTCAATAAATTTTTCCGCATCGAGCGCGGCCATGCAGCCCGCGCCGGCCGAAGTGATTGCCTGGCGATACACCTGGTCGGCGACATCGCCGGCAGCGAACACGCCGGGAATGCTGGTTGCGGTGGCATCGCCGTGCAGGCCGGTCTTGACGACGATATAGCCGTTTCTCATCTCGAGTTGGTTCTTGAAGAGCCCGGTATTCGGGCTGTGACCAATCGCGATGAACACACCGGTTAAAGCCAGGTCGCGAGTGACTGACGTGTCCTTCGTACTGCGAACCCGCAGACCCGTCACGCCAGCATCATCACCCAGAACCTCGTCGACGATGTGGTCCCACAGGAGCTCGACCTTGCCATCCTTCGCTTTCTGAAACAGCTGGTCCTGCAGGATCTTCTCTGCGCGCAGCTGGTCGCGCCTGTGCACAAGCGTCACTTTCGAGGCGATATTGCTCAAATACAATGCTTCCTCGACAGCGGTATTGCCGCCCCCTACGACAGCGACTTCCTGATTGCGATAGAAAAAGCCATCGCAGGTTGCACAGGCAGATACGCCGCGGCCCTTGTAGGCCTCTTCGGATGGCAGGCCGAGATACATCGCTGTTGCGCCCGTCGCGATAATTAAGGCATCACAGGTGTAGGTGCCATAGTCGCCAGTCAGGACGAAAGGGCGCACGCTCAGATCGGCGCTGTGTATATGGTCGTTGACGATTTCCGTGTTGTAGCGCTCGACATGTTTCAGCATGCGCTGCATCAGCTCCGGGTCCTGCAAGCCCTCGGCATCGCCTGGCCAGTTATCCACATCGGTGGTTGTCATCAGCTGGCCGCCCTGTTCGATGCCGGTCACGATAACGGGATCAAGGTTGGCGCGCGCCGCATAGACGGCAGCGGAGTAACCGGCGGGCCCCGACCCAAGGATCAGGACGCGGCAATGTTTGGTTTTGCTCATGTATACTTCGCCTAGTTTTGCGCCGGGCGGCTCGCGATTGTCTCTTTTGGGCGAGTCAAGTTGCGTCCGTTGCGGCAGAATAAAAGTCCGTTCGCTGCGGCGAGGATAGCCGGCTGCGAGGCGCCAGTGTAGGCAAAAGCCCATCCGCGGGCAAAGCTTCCGGGCAGCAGCAAGGCAGCAGGGATATTTGCAAATGGGTGTGGCACGTGCGACGGCACAGAGCGTCATTCCGGCGCGACCGGTTCGATCCTTTTCATATAAATCATTATCTTAACTCGGCTTTGTAGTAGCTTACTTTAATATGGCCAGATCCACCTCAGCCTCGAAACAAGCCGGCCCCCTGTCCGCGCCGGTCAGCCGCCATTTGCGGGAAGGCGCTCTCGCCGTATTCATAGGCTTTGCGTTGTTGCTGTGGTTTGCTCTCTTCACGTATCACCCCGATGACCCGGGCTTCACGCAGGCCAGCAGTGCCGGCAACATTCAGAATGGCGTTGGCAGTGTCGGCGCACATGTTGCCGATCTGCTCTTTTACCTGTTCGGCAGGCCGGCCTATCTGTTTACGCTGATGGTCCTGTACGCGGGCTGGATGATTTATCGTGGCCAGCGCACGCAGCAGCACCTGACGCGTTTTGACGTGGCACTGCGCTCCTTCGGATTTTTCCTGACGCTGATAACGAGCTGCGCGCTCGCGACGCTGCATTTTTCAAACGAGGGGTTTCGTGAAACCGCCGGCGGCGTGGTTGGACAGCTGCTGGGCGACTCGCTGGCTGACGCGATGAAGCTGCTGGGAGCGAGCACCTTGTTGTTCGTTGTCTGGATGGCCGCGATTTCGCTGTTCCTCGGGTTTTCCTGGTTCAAGGTGATGGATCGGGTTGGCCAGTGGTGCCTGCGGGGCTGGGATTCAGCGCGCGTCCGCCTGGCTGAACTTAAAGATCGTGCGGAAGGGCGCCGCCAGCAGGCTGCGCGCGCCGATGTATTCAAGCAGGAGCAGAAACGCACCGCGAATCGGACGCCGCCACGCATCGAGCCCGTATTGCCTCCCGTGCCGGTTAGCGAGCGCGCCGAGAAAGAACGCCAGGTACAGCTTTTTGATCCGCCGGGAGATGGCGAGTTGCCGGCGTTGTCGTTGCTCGACGATCCGCCACCACACAAGAGTGGTTACTCCAAGGAATCGCTTGAGGCGATGTCGCGCCTCGTCGAACTGAAGCTGAAAGACTTTGGTATCACGGTCGAGGTCATTTCCGTCTCGCCCGGCCCGATCATCACGCGCTTCGAACTGGATCCGGCACCGGGCGTCAAATCGAGCCAGATTTCCAATCTTGCAAAGGACCTGGCGCGCTCGCTGTCCGTGATCAGCGTGCGGGTCGTTGAGGTCATACCGGGAAAATCCTACATCGGTCTGGAAATCCCCAATGAAAATCGCGAGCTGGTCACGCTCGGCGAAATTCTGAAATCGAAAGCCTACGATGACATGGCATCGCCGCTGACGCTGGCGCTCGGCAAGGACATCGGCGGTCATTCCATAGTCGCGGACCTCGCCCGGATGCCGCACCTGCTGATTGCCGGTACCACGGGCTCCGGCAAGTCGGTGGCGATCAACGCCATGGTTTTGAGCCTGTTGTACAAGGCCTCGCCAGAGCAGGTACGACTGATCATGGTCGACCCGAAGATGCTCGAGCTGTCTGTTTACGAAGGCATCCCGCACCTCCTGACGCCGGTCGTTACCGACATGAAAGAGGCGGCTAATGCGCTGCGCTGGTGTGTCGGCGAAATGGAGCGTCGCTACCGCCTGATGTCAGCGCTTGGTGTGCGTAATATCGGCGGCTACAACCGCAAGGTGAACGAGGCGATTGCGGCAGGCAAGCCGCTCAAGGACCCGACTTTCATGCCGCCCCCGTTCGACGATGAAGATAAGCCCTACGAACATCCGACATTGACGCCGTTGCCGTTCATTGTCGTCATCATCGATGAACTTGCCGACATGATGATGATCGTCGGCAAGAAAGTTGAAGAGCTGATCGCGCGACTCGCGCAGAAGGCGCGCGCGTCGGGTATTCACATGTTGCTGGCCACGCAGCGTCCGTCCGTTGACGTGATAACCGGCCTTATCAAAGCCAATATTCCAACCCGTATCGCGTTCCAGGTTTCTGCGAAGGTCGACTCGCGCACGATTCTCGACCAGATGGGCGCCGAGACGCTGCTGGGCCATGGCGACATGCTGTACCTGCCGCCGGGAACCTCACTGCCGGAACGTGTCCACGGCGCGTTCGTTGCTGACCATGAAGTACACGCTGTGGTCAGGAGCCTGAAAAAAGCCGGTCAGCCACGCTATATCGATGAAATTGTTGAGGGCGGGGGCGGTCCAATCCCGGGACTGCCCGCAATGGACGGCGCAGCGGGAGACGCCAGCGATGGCGAGCAGGACCCGCTGTACGACCAGGCGGTGCAGATCGTATTGGAAACCCGCAAGGCATCGATCTCCGGTGTGCAGCGCCGACTGAAAATTGGCTACAACCGCGCGGCCAGGATGGTGGAGACGATGGAAGCAGCAGGCCTTGTCGGTCCGCTGCAGCCGAATGGCTCACGCGAGATCCTTGTAGCAACGCCCGGTAAAGAGTGAGGAACAGACATCATCAACACGCTAAAGAAACGCGCCCTTGTGGTATTCGCCGGCCTCGCGCTGGCATGCACAGCTCATGCCGAGGCGACCAGCAGCGACGACAGAGGTGCAGAACTCGTGCGGAGCTTTATCGACGATATTCGCACGATGTCCGCCCGCTTCGAACAGTCGCTCGTCGATGCTGACGACAACATTGTCGAGGAATCGTCGGGCACGCTGGAAATCCTGCGGCCAGGCCGATTCCGCTGGAGCTACAGTGAACCCTACGAGCAGTTGCTGGTAGCGGACGGCCTGAATGTCTGGAGCTACGACAGAGATCTGGAACAGGTCACCGTCAAGCCGCAAGCAGAAGTTCTGGGCAGTACACCCGCGTTGCTGCTCGGTGGCGCAGGCGATGTCCTCGCCGAATTCGAAAGGGCGGAAAGTTTTGAAGATCGCGGCACAACCTGGGTCCGGCTTGTGCCAGTGCAGGAAGACAGCGGGTTTGCGAGCGTCGACCTGGGTTTCACGGACGCGCTGCTGTCGCGCATGATCTTCATTGATTCCCTCGGTCAAAGCACGCTGATCGCGTTGTTCGACGTTGTCACCAACAAGCCGATCGACGAGGCACGCTTTGCGTTCGTGCCACCTGCTGATGCCGATCTCGTTGGAACGCCGCTGCGCGCGCAAAGCGCGGATCGCTAGTGCTACCCCTGCGCTACGCAAATCGCTGGCGACTGGCCGGCGTGCTGCTACTGATTGCGGTATTCGCAAGTACCCTCGTGCCCGCAATCTGGTTTCGCTCTGAATTCAACATGCGGTTCCTGGTGGACTCCGACAAGCTTGCCCATTTCCTGGCATTTCTCGTGCTTGCCGTGTGGTTCAGCGGGCAGTACACGGCGCGGTCCTGGTGGCGCATTGCTATCGGCCTGCTGGCCTTCGGGATCATCATTGAGCTGTGCCAGCGCATGACAAGTTATCGATCAGCCGAGTGGTTTGATCTCCTTGCGGACGTAGTTGGCATCGCGACAGGTCTCGCCATTGCAGCGTTGGGCGCTGGCGGATGGAGCCTGCGTTTCGAACACTGGGTGCAGGGACGGCGCGCGCCGCAAGAGTAATGGCAGACCTCTTCGACAATGACGAGGCAATGCCGGGAAGACCGCTCGCAGACCAGCTGCGGCCGGCCACGCTTGCCGATTTTTCAGGTCAGCAGCATTTGCTGGGTGCCGGCAAGCCGCTGCGCAAAGTCATCGACAGCGGACATGCGCATTCGATGATTTTCTGGGGGCCGCCTGGCACCGGCAAGACCACGCTGGCACGCATTGTCGCTGCGTCTACCGATTCGCACTTCATCGCGTTGTCCGCGGTGATGGCCGGGATCAAGGACGTTCGCGCAGCGGTTGACGAGGCGCGCCAGCATCGCGCGCAGTACCGCCGCCGCACCGTGTTGTTTCTCGACGAGGTGCACCGTTTCAACAAGGCTCAGCAGGACGCGTTCCTGCCGTTCGTTGAAGACGGCACGCTGACGTTTATCGGTGCGACAACCGAAAACCCGTCATTCGAACTCAACAATGCACTGTTATCACGAGCGCGCGTGTACGTTTTGAAGTCACTCGATGCCGACGCGCTTGGGCAGATTCTGGACCGCGCCGCGATACAGCTGGCACAGAGCCTGCAACTGCAGACCGTGTCGGTTGACGCCGAGGCGCGCGAGATGCTGATACACGCGGCTGATGGTGATGCACGTCGCGCGCTCAACCTGCTGGAAATTGCAACCGACCTCGCGGAGGTCAGTGACGGTGGCCTGCGGATTGACGCGGACCTGGCGCGCGAAATCGCTGCCGGTGGCCAACGCCGCTTTGACAAACAGGGCGAGCATTTTTACGACCAGATTTCGGCGTTGCACAAATCGGTGCGCGGCTCGAATCCGGACGCGTCGCTCTACTGGTTGATGCGGATGCTTGACGGTGGCTGCGATCCCAATTACATCGCGCGGCGCGTCGTGCGAATCGCGAGTGAGGACATCGGCAATGCCGATCCGCGCGCCCTGCGCCTTGCACTCGATGCCTGGGAGACGCTTGAACGACTCGGCAGCCCGGAGGGCGAACTGGCGCTCGGTCAGGCCGTGGTGTTTCTCGCCTGTGCCGCGAAAAGCAACGCCGTCTACACGGCGTTCAAGTCGGCCGCTGCTGACGTGGAAGCGTTCGGTTCACTCGAGGTACCGCTGCACCTGCGCAACGCGCCGACTAAGCTGATGCAAGGCCTCGGCTATGGAGACGAATACCGCTATGCGCATGACGAGGACGACGGCTATGCGGCGGGCGAAAATTACTTTCCGGACGACATGCCGCGGCGGACGTATTATCATCCGGTGCCGCGCGGCCTCGAACGCCAGATTGGCGAGAAACTCCGCGAGCTTGCCGAACGTGACGCATCACGTACGAAACCCTCTGCCAAAGATAAAGACTGAGCAATGATCGATCCAAAACTATTGCGCCACGCGACCGCCGATGTTGCCGCAAATCTCGCGCGACGCGGCTTCCAGTTTGATACTGCGGTTTACCTCGGTCTTGAAAAAGAGCGGAAGACCCTGCAGGTTGAGGTCGAGTCACTGCGCAACGAGCGCAACGCGAGCGCGAAGAGAATAGGGCAGGCGAAAGCGAAAGGCGAAGACGCCGCGCCGCTGCTCGCAGCCGTGCAGGATCTGGGCACACGCCTGGCTTCAGCAGAAACGCGGCTGCAGACGTTGCTGACGCAATTGCAGGATATCGAACTCGGTTTACCGAACCTGCTGCAGGAAGACGTTCCGGATGGCAGTAGCGACGAGGATAATCTCGAGGTGCGCCGCTGGGGCGATCCACCCGAATTTGATTTCAAACCGCGGGACCATATCGACATCGGTACTGGCCTTGGCGTACTTGATTTCGCATCGGCCGCAAGTATCTCCGGTGCGCGTTTTACAGTACTCAGCGGAGCACTTGCGCGACTGCAACGCGCGTTGATCCAGTTCATGCTCGATCTGCACACCGCTGAGCATGGCTATGTAGAACACTACGTTCCCTATCTCGTGCACGCCGATGCGTTGCAAGGCACCGGGCAGTTGCCAAAGTTCGAGGCCGATCTCTTCAAGACAACGGACGAGACGCCGTTCTTCCTGATCCCGACGGCAGAAGTGCCGCTGACGAACCTGGCCCGCGACAGCATCCTTGAGGCCAGTGACCTGCCGCGTCGCTACGTCGCGCACACGCCATGCTTTCGTTCCGAGGCGGGCTCACATGGGCAGGACACGCGCGGCATGATTCGCCAGCACCAGTTCGAGAAAGTCGAACTTGTGCATCTGGCGAATCCCGCTAACTCCAATGAGCAGCTGGAGGAATTGACCTCGCACGCTGAAACCGTGTTGCAGCGCCTGGGGCTTGCGTATCGGGTGGTGACGCTCTGCGCGGGCGATATCGGCTTCGGCGCCACCAAGACTTATGACATCGAGGTCTGGTTGCCCGGGCAGCAGCGCTTTCGTGAAATTTCCTCCTGCAGCAACTGCGGCGACTTTCAGGCGCGTCGCATGCAGGCGCGCTGGCGAAATCCGGAAACCGGCAAGCCTGAGCTGCTGCACACATTGAACGGGTCTGGCGTCGCCGCCGGGCGGGCGCTGATTGCAGTGCTGGAAAACTACCAGCAGGCCGACGGCAGCGTGGTAGTTCCCGATGTTCTGCAGCCGTACATGGGCGGTCTCACCCGCCTTGACGCAGCCTGAGACCTACTTCGGGGCCAGGTACTCTTTCAGTTCCTCGAGCGCCGTGTGCCAGCGATCCTCGGTACGGCGAAAATCCATTTCCCAGTCTTCGGACGCAGGGATACCGGCGATAATCACGGTCAGTTCGGTTTTTTCCTTGCCGTCATCCTGCTTCAGGATGAAGTCGATCGTAATCGGACCGCTTGCCAGCGGGTTCTCGTTCTCGCGCGGCGCGATGACGAGCCGCATCCGGCGCGGTGGCATGAAGATATCGATGCGACCGCTCATTTCCGTTTCATCCTGCAGCTGCAGTTTGAACGGACCGCCAATGAACGGCCGGAACTCGCCGTCATTAACCAGCCATTTTTTCATCGAGCTTATGTCGGTAATCGCTGCCCACAGGTCGTCAGCGCCTACCGCGATGCGTACGTCTTCGCGGTGACTGCGCGTAACGTGCTCCGGATCGTGAATGATGCGAGTCCGGATCGTCTCATCAAGCGACTTGCGTTCGGGCGGCTTCTCTTTGACCTCCGCCTTCGGGTACGACACGAGGTGCAGGTCGCGCTGCGGGAACGGAATCGTAATGTTCTCTTCGCGGAAGGCTGCGTCGATGGCAAAATTGATATCGCTCAGGATCGAGAAGCGCCGCTCGATGCGCTGCACCCGCACGCGCAGCTCAAAGTCGAGCGATGAATCACCGAATCCCATGAACAGAGCCCGCGGCGCTGGCGCCCGCCCGTCCGTGATGACCTCGGGGTGCTCGCTGCCAACGCGCTGCAGTATTTCCTTGACCTTTTGTACGTCTGATCCGTAAGCGACGCCGACGCGTATCAACAGGCGACCCTGCGGATCCCGCAATACCCAGTTGGTTACCTGGCCCGAGACCAGTTCCGAGTTGGGTACGAGCACGTTCTGGTTATCCAGCGTCTCAATTTCGGTGGCACGAATTCGAATGCGCCGGATAAAGCCTTCGACATTACCCACCGTGACGAAGTCGCCGGCGCGTATCGGCCGTTCGAACAACAGGATCAGGCCGGAAACAAAATTATTGGCGATTTCCTGCATGCCAAAGCCGATTCCCAGCGCGAGCGCACCGCTGACAATGGCGAGGCCGCCGAGGTCTACGCCTGCCTGGATCAGTCCGATGATCACCGCGACGACGAAGCCGATGTAGCCGATCAGCGTGACGAGGGCTTCGCGTGCGCCGCGTTCGGTAACGATGTGCTGCAACCAGCGAACGTCGATCCAGCGTTTGATCCAGCCGATCAGCACGATGACGCCGGCGAACACCAGGATGCCGCCGATAATATTGAGTGGCACAAGGCGAATGTTGCCGACGGTGCCACCGATCGTGACGAGCTCGACGAGGCGGTCAAGCGTGGTGCCGGACTCATCCCAGACGTAGATGAGGTAAACGACAAACACGAGCCAGACGATTAAGTCGGCAACGAGCTGCAGAAAGCCGATACCCGATCGCGAACTGCTCTTTCTTACGCCGAGGCTGCGGCGCAGACGCGTCGCTGCACTGGATTCGGGCTGGACCAGGAATTCGAACGCCTGGTAGACGAGCCATAGCAGAATCCACAGGATGACGAGCGCCAGCGCAGTGCGCGTGGCGCCGTGAATCAGGTAGCCTGCCAGGTTCTGGTAGCCCAGCATGATCGCGAAGATGCCGGTGGTCAGCGCCAGCACGCCGCTGTAGCGCACGAGCCGGAAACGATGCCGAAGTCCCGGAATGTTGCGCAGGTAGGCAAGTACGACAAGCAGCGAGAATGCAACGAGGAAGATCATCGTCGCACGACCGCCAACACTGGGATCGAGCAGGCGAATTGACAGCCAGTTGGTGCCGAGCACGACAAAACTTGCGACCAGCATCAGCACAAAAAAGCGCAGGCGCCAGCGCAATGGCCGAACATGATCGGGTACCAGGCCCTTGATGTTCGCTGATGGTGAGATTGGTCCGGTGGCCCAGTCGATCAATGTGCAGCCAAACCCGAACAACAGGATGCCGGCCGCGAGGCGCACGACAACAAGGTCGAGGGACGCGTTCTCAAGGCACAGCAGCAGCACAACCAGTAGCGCCAGTCCCTCCAGCAACAGCGGCGCGTACTGGGCGAGCGGTTTCGGAAACAGGAACTTCAGGCGTGGCTCCGCAGCACTGCCACCGCCGGCTTTAAACCAGCGTCGAAACTGGTAGCGAACGTAAAGGCCTGCGGCGGCGGCTAACACGCCAGCGCCCAGCAGCAACCACAGCAGAGTGCCCACCGTGACGCCCTTGGCCAGTTGCAGGTCAACCGCTTTACTGATGTTGCGCGGCCATAGCGATACGCGGTCCGGCAAGGAGCGCGCCATGCCAAACATCGAGTCGCTGCGATTGAACAGGAAGCGTTGCGAAAGCCCGGTTTGTGTCTCAGTAATACGATCGACGAGCGCGCTGGCATCGTCGCGCAGGCCGGCACAGCGAGTTTGGCGTTCGATGGCCGCATTCAGCTGGTTGAGAATAGCGGTGCGCTGGTCGAAGACGCTGCCTTCGACGGTAGCCGCAATGTTCGCCAATGGATCAAAGCGCGCCTGCAAGCGTTCACGGGCCTCGGTGGCATCCAAGTTGCAGGTGGTTGCACGGGCTGCGATGGTGACGGCACGTGCACGTGCGGCATCGAGAAAGCTCGTGTCGATATCGTTGGAATCGAGCCGGCTTAAAAACCCATCGATCTCGGTGCTGGCCGTGATCGGGTCAAATTCACCCGTGCGCTGTTGTGCGTTGAGCTGCCCGTTGCCAGAGAGGAGCAGAAACGTACCGAACAGGAGGGCAGAAAAGCGGCGGAATCGGAAGCGAGGCGCCGCACTGGTCATGGCGCGGAGTGCTGCCTGGCGCCTGGCACCGGGGTGCGGCGCCGGAAAGCAGAGGTCGAATGGGAATTCGCAGCTAGCATGCGCGCGAAGTATAACGCGGATACCTGCAGTTATGAACGGCGGAGAGTGAATGACACGCAACACTCTCCGCCGCAACAATCTCTAGCTAGTCACGACTCATGAACAGCTGCAGGATGTACCAGAACATCAACGCGATGGATGCAAACAATGCCATTGATGCCGCAACGTAACGATCCTGCGGGTAGTGATGCATGATGTTCGAGGTGTCATACAGCACTGCAGCGCCGGCGAAGCCAATCATGCCCACCGAAAACCAGGTACCGAGCTGGAAGCCGAACAGGATGCTCGCAGCGATTCCGACCATGGCGAGGATACCGACCCACATCAATAGTCCGCGCAGGAATGAGAAGTCCTTGCGCGTGATCATGGCGACGGCAATCAGGCCGACACAACCGAGAATCGTCACTCCGGCGGCGCTGTCGATAACACCCGGTTGATACGTGTAGGCGATATACAGCAGCGGGGCGAATATGAGCGCCTCGACAACGATGAAAAATGCAAAAGCGGCGTACTGCGCCTGCGTTGACCGGATGCGATGCGCAACGTGGCTTGCGCCCCAGCTTGCCAGCATGAACGCGCCAAGCACCAGCAACCAGTTCTGCATCATCGGTTGTGCGATGCGCTCGGCGATGCCGCTCTGGATCAGGTAGGCCTCAATGCCGGCGAAGGCCAGGATCGCGCCCACGACATGCGCGTAGCAGCGCCAGATAAACTGCGCGCGGTCTGCCGTGGATGCGGCGGCGACGGGTGTCGCGTAATTAACGTTCTGATTCATGCAAAAAGCTCCTGCGATCGCCGGGCCACGGATGTTAACACTCCGGGCCCGGTCATGTTTCCAAAACCCTTAAGACCGCCTGCGCAAGCGGCAGTTCACGGCGGCTGCCGGGCGTTTTACTTCCTGACGTATTTCTTCAGTGCACGTGGACCGACTTCTGCGCCGTAAATATTGCCGGCAGCATCCACGGCAACACCCTCGGCACCGCTGGTGCCGCTGTTGTCCTGATCGGGCTCCGGGTCGGGGATAAATGCCGTGACAAAGCCGTCGCGCGCACTGCCGATGCGAATTCCACGTTTCCAGCCCTGGTTACGGCGCGCGTTGGATTCGGAATCCGCCGAGTACAGGACATCATTGGCGTCGATGTAGAGACCGCTCGGGCGCCCGAACTGGGTCCAGGTGGCAAGGTGCTTGCCACCCTGGTCGAAAATCTGCAGGCGGCTGTTACCGCGGTCGGCAACGAACAGTCGCCCCTGCGAATCCATAGCCAGCGCGTGCGGGTCGCGAAACTGGCCGTCATTGTCGCCGGTCGTGCCCCATTCGCCGATGTAGTTACCCTTCCTGTCGAATTTTACAATTCGATTATTTCCGCCTGCATCGTGCCCATCGGCCACAAAAATGTCGCCATTGGGGGCTACGAGCACGTCTGACGGCTTGTTGAAGGTGTCAGGGCCTGCGCCGGCAACGCCTTCCTTGCCGAGCGTCATCAGCAGTTTGCCCTTGGGGCTGAACTTCTTGACCGTGTGGCCAACGCCGGCTGGTACCGGCGCATAGCCCACCGCGTCGGCGATCCAGACATTGTCGTCGGCGTCGACGAAAATGCCATGCGGCCAGACAATCTGGCCCGCGCCGAACTGGCGAACCGCCTTGCCGTTCTGATCGAAAAGAATGATCGGATCAAGGTCTGTGCCGGCGCACAGGTTGGCACCGCAGCGCTCGCCAACCCAGATGTGTTTGCCGTCGTTCGCCGGGTACACCGCACTCGTTGAACCCCAGCTGCGGCCGTCCGGCAGCGTTGCCCAGCCTTCAATCGTCTGGTACGGATTCGGCGCATGATTCTGGGCCATGACCAGACTTGCCGGCAGGGCGCTGCACAAAAATGCGTACAACAGTGTGTTAAGGCACTTTACTTTCATCAAAAATCCCCCTCGATCCTGCAAAGCCATAAATTAAAACTTGCCGATGGTATTGCGCAATATGCCAACGCCTTCGACTTCGATTTCGATAATGTCGCCGGGCTGCATCGCACTCGTCGATCCCGGCGTGCCAGTGAAGATTACGTCACCGGGATACAGTGTCGCATACTGGCTGATATGGCTGACGATTGCGTCGGCATTGTGAATGAAATCCCGGGTCCGCTGCGATTGCATGACCTCGCCGTTCAAGCGGGATTGCACCAGCAGGTCGTTGTAATTTAATCCGGTAACGATAGCCGGACCGATAGGTCCGAAATTGTCCGACGCTTTACCGCGAAACCACTGCAGGTCGTCTGCCTGCCAGCGCCGTTCGGATATGTCATTGCCGGCTGTGACGCCGAAGATGTGGGCAGGCGCATCCGCAACCGAGACGTTCTTCGCCGTTTTGCCGATGACGACCACGAGTTCGGCTTCGTAATGCACATCCGACGCACCGGGCGGCGGCACAATGACCGTTTCCGGACCGGTTATCGTCGTGGGTAATTTCAAAAAGATCGGTGGGTGTGCCGGCAACTCGCGGTCACCGCGATGGCTGTCGTAATTAAAGCCAACGGCAAACACTTTTGATGGTTTGACCGGGGCCAGCAGTCGCACCTTGGCGGCGGCCACGCTGTCACCCGTAGGCTGGCCATCAAGCCAGGGTGCCGCGTCAAGTTCTGCAATGCGATCACCGCGCAAGATGCCGTAGCTGATGCCATCGGCATGTGCGTAGCGCACATAATGGTTGCTGTCTGCGGCGTTGGCTGTTGCTGTGGCCGCAAGCATAAGTATCGCGGCGAGGCGGAATACGGCTTGTTTCATTGAATTTCCCCCGGGGTCAAATGCAGGCGGCCTGCGCGTTCTCGCTGCCGGCCGCGCCGCGTCATCGACAACGCATGGTCCAAGTCTTGCGTGAGCAATGCAAGTCTTGACGGCGACAAAAGCACTCGATTAGCCAGCAAGCGATGCCCGGCCGGATTGTAATCACCTGGGAACTTCGGCATCGTCGTCGCGTACACGGAGCCAACCATGACCGATTGGGGAGCAGCGGCGCTCACGCCGCTCGCCGTCACACTGCTACTGGCATTTGCAACGCGTTCTGCGTTGCTGGCCATGTTGACCGGCACCTTCGTCGGATCGCTGATGCTGGGAGCGATGCCCGGCGTCGGCTTCAATGACTTGTTGCAGCGTGCGCTCGGCAATGGCGATTTCATCTGGATCTGCGAGATCGTGGTTTTGATCGGCATCCTGTTCGAGCTGTTTCGCAGGGCCGGTGTGTTGTTCGCGCTGTCGCAACGATTCGCAGCCGGTGGCGGCAGCCGGCGTCGCGTCGAGCTTGCCACTTTCGGCATGGGCTTTGTCATTATCGACGATTACTTCAGCCCGCTGCTGACGGGCTCGGTAATGCGACCGATGGCGGATGGCGCAGTCGTGCCGCGGGAAAAACTTGCCTTTATTCTGGATGCCACGACAGCCTCCGTGTGCATCCTTGTGCCATTCACGGCCTGGGGCGCCTATGTTTCGAGCCTGATCGCACAACAGGGTGGGGCGGTCGCAACGGTCGAGCAGGGGCTCGCCGTTTTCATCGCGGCAATTCCTTATAACTTCTATCCGATATTGCTGTTGCTGTTCACGTTCCTGTTGTGTGCAGGCGTCATCCCGGACTTCGGGCCGATGCGCAAGGCCGAGAATCGTGCACGCGAAACCGGCGCGTTGATCCGTCCCGGCGGCAAGCCCCTGGCGGGCGGCAGCGATGCACTTGCCGCGCCAACGCGCCGTGCCACGCCAATTCTATGGCTGGAACTGCTGGCGCCCGTCTTGCTCTTGCTGTCTTTCGGCGCCTGGACTTTGATCGCCAGCGGTTCTGTAAAAATTGTCGAGGCGTTCCTGCTCGCAACCACCTACCTGTTTGTCGTGCTCGCGTTGCGCGGTGATTTCAAGACTGTGACTGACGCCGCTGACGTTATCGTGACTGGCGCGAAAAACGTCATGGAAGCGCTGCTAATTGTGGCACTGGCCTATGCGCTTAATGCGGTCACGAATGAACTGCAGGCGGCGCAATACATCATCGATCAGTTCGCGACGATGCTGACTCCGAATAGCGTTGTTGCGTTGACCTTTGGACTGACGGCATGCATTTCATTTGCGACTGGCACGTCCTGGGGCGCGTTCGCGCTGATGATGCCAGTGGCACTGCCGCTTGCGTTCGATTTCTCCGGCGGCGACGTGACGCCGCTCGTTTACCAGACCGTGGCCGCCGTCGCCGGCGGCGGTATTTTTGGCGATCACGCATCGCCGGTTTCGGATACGTCGGTTCTTGCATCGGTAGGTGCCGGCAGCGATCACATCGATCACGTCGTGACACAGTTGCCTTACGCCTTGCTGATCGCTGTCCTGACGCTTTGCCTGTACCTCGTGATTTAGCGGAGCCCGCCTTGAGCCAGTTCGACTTCGACGAGCTTATCGAGCGCCGTGGCAGCGGTTCCTACAAATGGGACGGGAACCAGCGTGAGTTTGGCAACGCAGCTTTATTGCCGTTCTGGGTCGCCGACATGGATTTTGCAGTCGCGCCCGCCATCCGGGAGGCCATCGCGCAGCGACTGCAGCACCCGGTGCTCGGTTATGAAGAGCGGCCTGCGGCATACGCCGAGGCACAAATTGAATGGCTGCAGCGGCGGCATCAATGGCAGGTGCCGCCGACGTGGCTGAAGTTTTGTCCGCCGAGTTCGATGGTTGCAATGCACGGTCTTATCAGCACGGCGACGAGCCCGGGTTGCAGCGTTATCGTGCCGACGCCCACGTACGGCCCGCTGATCGACCTCGTCGAACAAACGGGCCGCCGCCTGATTCGCGTGCCGTTGCGGGAGAGCAAGCAGCGCTTTGAGCTGGATGCGGAGGGTATTGCGCAACGCGTAGAAGCAGATACAGAAATGATCCTCTTCTGCAATCCGCACAATCCGACCGGCCGCGTATTCGAAGAAGCTGAATTAAACGCGCTGTGCCGCATTGCAGAGAGACACGATCTCATCCTGCTGTCGGATGAAGTTCATGCCGATCTTGTGCGCCCCGGCTTCCGGCACCGGCCGCTTGGCAGCCTCGGCTACGAAAAATCGGTGACGGTGCTGTCGCCGAACAAGGCCTTCAATACCGCAGGTTTGCCGCAGTGCACTCTGGTCATCCCGGACCCGGCACTGCGTGACCAGCTGCAGCATTACCTGGATCTGCTTGCCGTAAACCACGACAGCAGCTTTGGCGGAGTGGCAATGATCGCGGCATACCGACAGGGCGACGCGTGGCTGGATGCCGTAATGCGCTACATCGACGACAATCATCGCTTCGTCGCCGAGTTCATTGCTGCAGAAGTACCCGGACTGCGCGTCTGGCCGGCCGAGGCCACGTATCTTGCGTGGCTGGACTTTCGGCAGAGCGGGCTGACTGAACGCGAAATTCAGGACAGGCTCATCAGCATGGGCGGTGTCGCGCTCTACCGCGGCTCACTGTTCGGCGAGGAAGGTCGCGGCTTCCTGCGTATGAACATTGCCTGCCCGCGGCAGACGCTGGAACGCGGCCTGGCGGGCATCCGGCGCTCACTCACCTGAACGGCGCCTGCGCAGTTGAATCCGCAGGCAGGCTCCCGCACAATGCGCGCCCGGCGCGGCAACACAGCATTACCGCAGCGACCACAGGAAGGTAGCGGTTAGGTGC
>JBATFU010000259.1:0-1796 GCA_049665065.1 Woeseia sp.
CGCATGGCCATCATCGGTGCATCGGGCTCCGGCAAAACCACCTTGCTGCAGATCATGGGCGGCCTCGATGAGCCGACGAGCGGCGAGGTGATTGTCGGCGGCCAGGCGATGGCGCATGCGAACGAGCGTGAGAAGGGTCTGCTGCGCAACAAGTACCTCGGCTTCGTGTACCAGTTTCATCACCTGCTGCCTGAATTTACGGCGGCAGAGAACGTGGCGATGCCGCTGATGATCCGGCGCATGGCGCGCGATGAGGCGCTGACCCGGGCCGGCAATTTGCTCGAGCGCGTCGGACTGGGTCAGAGGCTCTCGCACAAGCCCGGTGAAATGTCCGGCGGTGAGCGGCAGCGCGCGGCGGTCGCGCGAGCGCTGATCACGGAGCCGAAACTGGTGCTGGCCGATGAGCCCACCGGCAATCTCGATTCGGCAAACGGCGAACAGGTCCTGAACCTGATGCTGGAACTCAATCGCGAGCTAAAGACCAGCCTGATTATCGTGACGCACGATCACGATATCGCGGCGCGCATGGATCGGGTGCTGACGCTTGATGATGGCAAGCTGCGCGCCGCCTGAGGCCTGCTACAGCAAGCGGACTTATTCGTCAGGCGAGGGCCGCGCATCCAGTCGCCGGCGCCGGGCCCGGCGTTTCGCCAGGTAATCCGCTATCGATGCGCGCCAGAGGGCATCCAGCGTGATGTAGCCAATCAAAGCGAGCAAGCCGCCACACAGGAATGCACCCAGCATCAGCGGCTGCCAGATGTTGAGAAAGCTGTCAGTTAGCCAGTCAATCGACAGCTCAACGCTGAACGGCCTCTCCGGCAGGCCCAGCAGGACGCGGCCCACCCGGTAGGCGAGATAAAACATCGGGCCAATCGTCAGCGGATTGCTGGCAAAAGTCGTAATCGCGGCAACCGGGATATGCACGCGCAGCAGCAGCGCCAGCAGTGCGGCAAGCAGAACATGCCCGGGCACCGGCATAAACGACACAAACAGGCCTAACGCAAACGCAGGCACTATCGTGCGCCTTGTGACGCCCCACAGTCGCTGGTCGTGCAGCAGGTGATCGAATGGCGCAAGGTACCAGCGCCCCGCGAAATGGTGGCGTTTCAAGGAAAACTTGCGAAAAAATCGTCTTGGCATGTTACGTGCGTTTCGTTGTGATGGGGCCCGTGTCGCGGTGGGCGGCATGATATCCATAAACCGCAGGGAATGCGGACGATGCTGCCATTTTGTCTGTCCGCAATCGCCGGTGCTGTGATCTGCAGCCAGCTGGCGGCGCTCCCATCCAATCACGTCCTGTTACTTGCCGTGCTCACTGCCGGGCTTTTGTTACGGCGACCGGCCGGCCAATGTGTCGCCGCGCTGTTGTGTGGCTTTGCGTTTTTCGGCTGGAGCGCTGCATCGGCGCTGGAGCAGCGGCTGGCCCGCGACCTGCATAGAACAAACCTCCGGTTTACCGCAGAAATTATTGATTTTCCTAAAGTAAAAGATGGTAACCTCAGTCTGCTTGTCCGCACCCGGGACGGCCGCCTGCCGGCGCGCATGCGGCTCAGCTGGTATCGCACGCGAGCGTCTCCGCGCCTTGGCGAGACCTGGGACTTCACGGCACGCCTTAGCCGACCGCGCGGCGCGCGCAATCCCGGTGGTTTCGATTACGAAGGCTGGCTGCACCGGGAACGCATCGGCGCAAGCGGCTACATCCTGAGCGGGCAACCCATGCCGCCCGGCAAAGTGTCGCCCTTCGTCTGGCTGCGTCTGCACGCAGCGGATCGCATGGTTTCGCTGTTGCCTGAGGA
>JBATFU010000260.1:0-1989 GCA_049665065.1 Woeseia sp.
TGCATGCCGATGATCTCGGAATGCGCGTGCTGTGAAATCTGCCGCACCAGCGTGCGGCGGTAGGCTTCGGGCATCCAGTCCTTCGGCTCGATCTTTTCCTCGGCATCAACGGTTGCCTGGAACGCCGCAAGGCGCGCTTCCGGCTCCAGGGTCCGCGGACGCTCGTCTTTCGTGGATTTCTGGTCGAGTCCCTGCGTGTACATATCTGACCCTCGGATAGGTGCTGCCGGCAGCCGCTTAATGTGTCACATTATTTGGCTATATTCAATAAATTGTGTATCACGTTGTCGTCAATCGGTAAGCATGGGCTGGCCCGTAGCGACCGACTTGCCGCGGAACAGCGCGACGTCCTTGCCGTGCTGGTTTTGCACGGTCACGTCATAAACACCGTTGCGCCGGCCGCGCTGCCGCTCGACCGCTGTTGCCGTCAACACGTCACCCAGCTGGGCCGGTCGCAGGAAATCTATGGTCGCAGCGCCGGCGACCGTGATGTCGTCATAGCCGTTGCAGGCAAACGCGAACGCCGAATCGGCAAGCGCAAAAATGAAGCCACCATGGCACAGGCGCTGACCGTTCAGCATGGATTCGGTGATGGTCATCGAAGCGATCGCCCTGCCCGGTTCATCGACCGTCACCTTCATACCCAGCGACTGCGACGCCAGGTCCGTGGAATACATGCGTTCCGCACAGGCCTTTGCCTGCTGTGCGGCAGCGTCCGTTTTCATATCGCAGTCCTCCGAAGGGTTGCGCGGTAAATTTTGAAGGTTTGGGTTGTCGCGAGCCGCAGCGCCACGAACGCCCAGATTTGCGATGGGCGAAGGCCCAGACGTTTGCTACCTGCTGTTCCACCACACCGGTCTCTCATTTTTTCAGCCCGCCGAAGCGCTGATAAAACGCGGGCTCCGGTGGCGGCAGCGGCCCGTCTGCCGTTTCCATCGCATCACTTAAATACACGTCGGCTGCCTCGAACACACCAAGATACAGGTTGCGGCACAGCTGATACGCGCCCGTGCCGTGCCAGCCGGTCGGCAACAACTCGCTTGGCAAAAGCGGGTCGCGCAGCAGGATTTTGCGGTATTCCTGGATCAGCAGGGTGCGTACCTGGAAGGCGAGCGGCGGCGGTACTTTGCGCGCCTTGCGCAATGCGGCATACACGGGCCGAAACTGGCGAATGAACGCGCCGTAGCGCGCATCGATGTCGGCAAGGTCCCAGCTCTTTTGGGCCATCGCGCGCAGCGCCTGGTCCTGCGCCGGCGACAGCGTACTGCCCTGCACGACGACGAGTTCATCCTGCAGGCCGATGCGCTTTAGCAACGCTTCAAGATCGGCAGCATCGGGCGCCGGATGGGCCAGCGTGTGGGGTGTAAACGCACCGAATCCCAGCCAGCCCAGCTCCTTGCGAACATTGTCCTTGTCAGTCCCGTCAATGCCGGCGAGCAACGCCAGCGTCCACTGCCCATCCCAGTGCTGGCGAGGTTCACCGTAAATTCGGTGGGTCGCCTGTTCGAAGCGCGCAATACCAAGCGGCGTGAGACGGTCGTAACTGCGGCGTCCGATCTGCTCGACATCGAACCAGCCGTCTTTCGTCAGGCGGAACATCGACGTGCGTACCAGGCGCTCGCTCGCGCCGAAATCGGCGAGGCACTGAATCAGGCTGCCAATCCAGACGGAGCCGCCGCGCGGCGCGATCGCGTCACCGAACACCGTGGTGATAAGCGAGCCTGCGCGCAGGGTTGGGCGCGCGCGAAAATCAGTCAGCAGGCGGGTAGTCGTGGCCTTGATGGACATAGAGCGTAGCGTGCTTCCGGGGCGGGGCGCTGGCGCCATTGCCCTGACGGTACAATCCGATACCCTAAAACTCAACATCGTGGGATTTTTGTATCTCGTCGGCATGGTTTATGCTGCGGGCCGGAATTCACGGAGACGATCATGGTGAAGCTCGAGCACTACGTACTGGGCCAGTGGCAAAGCAGCAGCGGCGAAGGCAAA
>JBATFU010000261.1:0-2468 GCA_049665065.1 Woeseia sp.
ATCGTACGCAGCGACGATCTCATCGTTCTGGTTCGTGACCTCAGTATCCCAGCGAACTTCCCCGTAGCCGGAGTCGATGCGCAGCGTTTTCTGTTTGCAGGTCAGGCGTACCTTGAGCGAGTCATCGACGTTGACCGGTTGCGCGAAACGCAGGCTGTCGAGGCCGGAGTTAGCGAGCACGGGACCGAAATCCGGGTCGACGAACAGGCCGGCGGCGAATGAAACGATCAGGTAACCGTGTGCGACGCGTCCGTCGAAGAACGGGTTTTTTGCAGCCGCTTCTTCATCGGTGTGTGCGTAGAAGTGATCACCTGTGAATTCCGCGAAGTGATTGATGTCGTCGAGCGTGACTTTGCGTGCTTCGGTGTGCACCGTGTCGCCGAGCTGCAGCTCTTCGAAGGTCTTGCGGAACGGGTGACGCTTTTCTGTTGCCTCGTCTGCGCCGCGAATCCAGCGTTCGCCGATGGCCGACAGCGTTTGCGGCGAGCCCTGCAACGCGGTGCGTTGCATATAGTGCAGCACGCCGCGGATGCCGCCGAGTTCTTCGCCGCCGCCGGCGCGACCCGGGCCGCCGTGCACCATGTGCGGTAATGGCGAGCCGTGGCCAGTGGATTCGCCCGCGCAGTGGCGATTCAGGATCAGCATGCGGCCGTGCCATGCGGCGCAGCCTAGCACCAGTTCGCGCGCAACCTTGTTGTCGTTCGTGATAATCGAGCCGGCGAGGCTGCCGTTGCCCAGACGTGCCAGTTCGATCGCGTCATCGAGCGTGTCATAGGGCAGGATTGTGCTGACCGGGCCGAACGCTTCAACAGAATGTACGCGTGTCGCGTTCAGCGGTTTCTGGCAATGCAGCAGGGTTGGCATGAAGAACGCGCCTTTACCCATATCGGCATCAACAAGATCGAAGTCATCGCGGTTGCCGTAGACCACTTCGGCTTCATGGCCGAGGTCCGCCACGCGTTCCCGCACTTCCTTTCTTTGCCCCTGGCTCGCCAGCGCGCCCATGTCGACGTCCTTGCTGCCCGGATTGCCGATGCGAATCTTGCCGAGTTCGTCCGACAGTGCGCGCACCAGGTCAGCCGCAATCGACGCGGGCGCGATGATGCGGCGAATCGCCGTGCACTTCTGGCCGGCCTTGCTGACCATCTCCGAAACGACTTCCTTAATGTATAAATCGAACTCGGGCGTGCCGGGGACCGCATCCGGGCCGAGTATCGACGCGTTCAGCGAGTCCGTTTCTGCGGTGAAGCGCACGGATTCTGCGACGACTTGGGGATGTTGCTGCAATTTTTCTGCAGTGTATTTTGAGCCCGTAAACGCAATGACATCCTGCGCGCCGAGGTGGTTGAACAGGTCGCCAACACCGCCGCAGATCAGCTGCAGCGCGCCATCCGGCAGGATGCCGGCAGCGATGATTTCCTTCACGACGGCTTCCGTCAGGTACGCCGTGCTCGATGCCGGTTTAACGATCGCGGGTACGCCGGCCAGGATCGTCGGCGCCAGTTTTTCCAGCATGCCCCAGCACGGAAAGTTGAATGCATTGATATGCACGGCCGCGCCCAGTAACGGCGTGCAAATGTGCTGACCCACGAACGTGCCGTTACGCGACAGCATCTCCGGCGCGCCGTCGAGATACACCGTGCTGTTCGGCATCTCGCGCCGGCCTTTACTGGAGTACACGAACATCGTCGCGATGCCGCCATCGATGTCGATCCAGCTGTCCTTGCGCGTCGCGCCCGTTTCGGTAGACAGCTTGTAGAGATCGGCCTTCTTTTCATTCAAATGCTGCGCAACCGCTTTGAGCATCAGGGCGCGTTCATGGAACGTGTACTTGCGCAGCGCCTTGCCGCCGACGTCGCGCGCGTAACCGAGCACGTCGCCGAAGTTCAGGCCCTCGCTCGTGATACTGGCAATGGCGGCGCCGTTGACCGCCGACAGCAGGGGTTTGCCTTCGCCGCTGCTGCTTTGCCACTGGCCCAGTACGTAGTGCTCGAGCTTCACCATGATCGTCTCCGCGAATTCCGGCCCGCAGCATAAACCATGCCGACGAGATACAAAAATCCAGTGATGTTGAGTTTTGGGGTATCGGATTGTACCGTCGGGGCAACGGCGCCAGCGCCCGCCCCGGAAGCACGCTACGCTCAATGTCCATCAAGGCTACGACTACCCGCCTGCTCGACGATTTTCGCGCGCGCCCAACCCTGCGCGCAGGCTCGCTGATTACGACGGTGTTCGGCGATGCGATCGCGCCGCGCGGCGGCTCCGTCTGGATCGGCAGTCTGATTCAGTGCCTCGCCGATTTCGGTGCGAGCGAGCGCCTGGTGCGCACGTCGATGTTCCGCCTGGCGAAAGACGACTGGTTCGATGTCGAGCAGATCGGACGCCGCAGTTACGACCGTCTCACGCCGCTTGGTATTGCGCGCTTCGAACAGGCGACCCACCGAATTTACGGTGAACCTCGCCAGCAC
>JBATFU010000262.1:0-4447 GCA_049665065.1 Woeseia sp.
AAAACATGAGTGACAGCAGGATCTTCGAGCGCACGCCCAGCAGAATCTTGGTAAACGCATACAGCAGCATCTCGCGCAGGAAATAAATACCGGCAACCATGAACATCAACAGCATGATGACCGGGAAGTTAACTTCCGCTTCGTGATACACCATCTCGGGTGAGGCGAGACCGATAACAATGGCTTCAATCGCCAGCAGGCCGCCCGGTTGCAACGGGTAGCATTTCAATGCCATCGCCAGCGTGAAAATAAACTCGATCACCAGTATCCAGCCAGCAATGAACGGCCCGACCGTCAGAACCATGATCGGATTCAGAATCAGGAAACCGATAATTGTCAGCTTGTACCAGACCGGTGACTGCCCGAGGAAATTCTTGCGGAAGGCCTCCGCCATCGTGTGCGCCATGGGTTTTCCTCTATCGTTGCGGTTAGGTTGGTGGGGCCCCGCCCCGTTTTTGTAGTTATGCCGCTTTTAGCCGCAGCTTAAGTCATGCGCCGGATTCTAGCGGCTTTAGCGTGCTTTTGTCAGTGTTAATCGGGGCTTAGCGGCGTTCGGCGGCGTCCAGCGAACGCCAGAGGCAATTGCCGGCACGCTCCATACGATCAAGCAGCGCCTCATGCTCGCGCTGTTCTGCCTCGCTCGCATGCCGCACAACAAGTGCGAGGTCGGCGCGGCGCGGCGGTGCTGCCGCGTCTGCAGACAAGGCCCCGCTGTCCGCTTCTTCTGCATCAAGCAAAAGCGCCGTCTGCCCACCGGTCATTGCCAGGTACACGCGCGCCAAGAGGTCGGCGTCGATCAGCGCCCCGTGTACTTCGCGATTCGACGCGTCAACGCCGTAGCGTTTGCACAATGCATCCAGATTATTGCGCTGCCCCGGGTGCAGCTCGCGAGCCAACGTCAAGGTATCCAAAACAGTTGCATGCGCATTGATCTGCGGCTCGCGATGCTTTGTCAGCGCGAGTTCATTATTCAGGAAGCCAACATCGAACGCCGCGTTGTGAATGACGAGTTCGCTGTCGCGGATAAACTCGAGGAATTCCTCGGCGATCTCCGCAAACTTCGGCTTGCCGATGAGTTCGGCGCGGCTGATGCCGTGCACCCGCTCGGCACCTTCGTCAATATCGCGCTCCGGATCCAGGAAGCGGTGAAATTCGCGACCCGTCAGGCGCCGGTTGACGAGTTCAACACAACCAATTTCGATAATACGGTGACCGTCGGCCACGGACAGGCCGGTTGTCTCCGTATCGAGTGCAATCTGCCGTCTGCTCATGCTATTCCCCGGTGAGTTCGTCGATGCCAAGGTTTGCCAGGGCATCCGCTGCTTCATTGCCCTCGTTGCCGGCGTGTCCTTTCACCCACTTCCATTCAATATCGTGGCGTGTTGTCGCTGCGTCGAGCGCCTGCCACAGGTCCTGGTTCTTGACGGGCTTCCTGTTCGCCGTTTTCCAGCCACGCTTTTTCCAGTTCGGCATCCATTCCCGGATGCCGTCCATCACGTACTTGGAATCGGTATGCAGCCGCACTTCGCGCCTGCCGCGCAACGCGTTCAGCGCCTCGATGGCCGCGGTCAGTTCCATACGGTTGTTGGTCGTTTCAGGCTCGCCGCCGTGCAGTGTTTTGCGGTGGCCGCCGGCAATCAACAAGGCGCCCCAGCCACCGGGGCCGGGATTTCCCCTGCACGCGCCGTCGGTGTAAATGTCTATTCTTTTGCTCAAGGTGTGCGGTCAGCGGCTCGCGAAGGTCGTGATTCTACCTGAAGAGTTTATGCGGTTCGGCAACACAAACTGCCAGCGGAAACCAGCTCGCAGCTTATTCGTGACGGATTCGCGTCGAAGGCTCGACCAATCCGCCAACGACTTTGGGCTTTGCGCGCCACGGTTTCCGCACGGTGGTCAGCGGCACTACCCGTTTCTGCGCGGAGAGCATATAGCACGCCGCCAGCTCCGGCCACCAGCTGCGCCCGCGCCGCTCCCAGGCCTGTGAATCGGCAACACGACGCGTTGGCAATGGCCAGCGGAAAAAATACGGTGCCGTGCCGGTGATGTGAAGATCGAGCAGCTGCAGCCAGTCGCTGAGTTGCCGATCGGAGATCAGCGTGTCGATACCCGGCGGCATCGCCGCGCCGGGAATCAGTCGACGCAAGCCCCACAGGCCGCCCGGTTTAAAGCCGAGAATTAGCAGGTGCCCGTCCGCCCGCAGCACGCGGTGTACCTCGCGCAAAATGGCATGCGGGCGCGCGCTGTACTCCAGCGTGTGCGGCAGCAGGATGGCATCGACTGAATCGCTAACGAGCGGCAAGGAGTACTGCCGGCCAACAACCGAAGGCGCGGGATCGACGAGGACACCCTCGCGATCCGAAATACAAAAAGACCGCTGGGTGCGGGCAAAGCGCAGCAGGCTGCGGGCCTCGCCCCAGCGGCCCAGCTGGAGGCAAAATTCGCCAAACACGCCGCTCAAGGCCTCTTCGACGAGCCGCCCTTCCTGCTGCTGCAGCGCAAGCCCCAGCGGCGTTTCCAGCCAGGCATCAACGAGATCAGCGGGTGGGGGCGGGGTTTGGGCCATGAAGGTTTGCTCCTCTGCTGCGTCTGGCCGCCAGGGAGGCCAGAGCGTGAAATACCTGCTTGCATAGCCTAACGCGCTCAGTACGATAGCGCGATGCCAATCCGTCACGGAATCTCCCGCCCGCTACTGCCCCTCCTGGCCGCGCTGACGCTGCTGGCAGCGCCGCCGCTGGTCGCTGCAGAAACAGCTCATGCGCTGCTGTGGCTGGAGCTGGACGGCTTTGACGCGACGCGAGCGACTGAACCTGCGCCGGCTCACAACGACCTGCTCGCCCACCTGCGCCGCGGCTTCGCGCTGCCGCAGGTGCAAAACGCCGCGGTAGAAGCCCAGCTCAACTGGTTCCTGAAACATCCGGACTACCTTGACCGGGTCTTCCTGCGGTCCCAGCGTTATTTGCCCTACATCACGGACGAGCTCGAGAAGCGCGGCCTGCCGCTCGAGCTCGCGCTGCTCCCCATCGTTGAAAGCGCCTACGACCCGTTCGCGTACTCGCACGGGCGGGCCTCGGGCCTCTGGCAAATCGTGCCCGGCACGGGTAAACGCTTCGGCATTCGCCAGAACTGGTGGTACGACGGCCGCCGTGACGTTGTCGATGCGACGAACGGCGCGCTCAACTATCTTGCCTACCTGCACGAGTTGATGGATGGCGACTGGCTGCACGCGATCGCCTCGTACAATTCCGGCGAAGGCAACGTACTCAAAGCGAAACGCCGCAACCTGAAGGCGGCGAAGCCTACTGACTTCTGGAACCTGAGCCTGCCGCGCGAAACCGAAAGCTATGTGCCGAAACTCATCGCATTGGTCGAGATCGTGCGCGACCCGGCGAAGTACAACTTGAAGCTGCCCGAGCTGGTGCACGAGCCGCAGTTTGCGATCGCCGACATTGGCAGCCAGATCGACCTCGCACTGGCAGCCGAGCTTGCCGGCCTGACGCTGGATGAACTGTATTCCTGGAACTCGGGATTCAACCGCTGGGCGACGGACCCGGATGGCCCGCATCGCTTGTTGCTGCCGGTTGACGCGGCAGCAGGATTCGACAGCGCTCTGCAGTCACTGGCCGAGGCAGAACGCGTGCGCTGGAAGCGACACAAAGTGAGAAACGGCGAGGCCCTCTCGCAGATAGCGGAGCAATATCACACGACGCTGCAGGCCGTGCGCCAGGCAAACAACATCAGCGGCAACATCATCCGTGCGGGCCAGTACCTGATGATCCCCGTTGCGAGCAAACCGTTAACTGATTACAGCCTGAGCGCGAATGAACGACGGGTAGCGAAACAGTCGCAGCCGCGAGGCGGCCAGCGCGTCGATCATCACGTCGCTGCGGGTGAAAGTTTCTGGTCGATCGGCAGACGCTACGGCGTTGGCATGCGCGAACTCGCCAGCTGGAACGGCATGGCGCCGCGCGACACGCTGAGCGTCGGCCAGAAACTTGTCGTCTGGACCAGGAACGCCCCGGCAACGGCGACAGCGAGCAGCAATGCAACCACGCGCAAACTGAATTACACGGTGCGGCGCGGCGATTCGCTGTACCGAATCGCCAGCCGGTTCCGCATCTCGATAGCGGACCTGCTGCGCTGGAACAACATAGACAAGAACAAGGTGCTGCGGCCGGGCCAGAAGCTCACGATGTACGTGGACGTCACCGCGCAATCCAGCTAGACCCGAGAAACCTGTTGGCCATCCCTGCTCCGTCCGAGGAATATGACGCCGAGCCCGCGGTCGTTTGCTAGAATCGCTGGCAACAAACCACAACAACAGCATTACCCGAGGGGAAACAGCATGGGATTCATGGTCGGCAAGCGTGCCCTGATCGTCGGACTCGCCAGCAATCGTTCGATTGCCTGGGGAATCGCGCAGGCCTTCGCACGCGAGGGTGCGGAACTC
>JBATFU010000263.1:0-3275 GCA_049665065.1 Woeseia sp.
TCGAGATTGACACCTGACAGTACTTCCAGCGTCGCGCCACCTTCGCGAAAGCGGCGAATAACGTTGCGGCATACGAGTACCTTTTCAGTCATAGCGCAATGCCTCCGCCGGTGACGTGCGTGCGCCACGCCACGCCGGGTAGAGCGTCGACAGCAGCGCGAGCATCAGCGCTATGCCGCATACCTTGATGACATCCGGCCAGCGCAGGTCGGCGGGCAGGTCACTGATGAAATAGACATCGGCCGCAAGAAACTTGATGCCGAAACTGGCTTCGAGAAAACCCACAATATTCTCCAGGTTGATCGTCAGCAGCACGCCCAGCAGCAATCCCGCAGCCGTGCCGACGACGCCGATAATAGTGCCCTGCGTAATGAAAATGCGCAGCACCGATGCAGGATTGGCACCAATCGTGCGCAGGATCGCAATGTCCGACTGCTTGTCTTTGACGACCATGACGAGCGTCGACACGATATTGAAGGCCGCCACAGCTATGACCATTAGCAGGATCACGAACAGGATCGATTTCGTAATCTGGATTGAGCGAAAGAAATTCACATGGCGACGCGTCCAGTCGCTGATCAGCACGCCACCGCCGCCTGCCATCGCGACGTCACGGACAATCTCCGGCGCACGATACACATCATTGACGGACAGGCGCAGACCGCTGACATCACTGGACATCCGAAACAGGCGGCGCGCATCTTCTATGTTGATCAAGGCAAGGCGCCGGTCAAATTCGTACATGCCGACGCGGTACACGCCGCTGACGGTGAAGCGTTTGCTGCGCGGGATAACGCCGAGCGGCGTCACCCGCCCTTCTGCGAGCGTTACCGTTATCTTGTCGCCCATCGCAACACTGAGCTCACGTGCCAGTTCGACACCGACGACAACGTTAAACGCTCCTGCCGTCAGCGAAGCAAGCTCGCCCGCAGTCATCACGCTGTCGATGCCCGACACGCGCGACTCAAGTTCCGGGTCGACGCCACGCAGTGCAGCACCGCTTAAGGATTCGCCGGCGATCAGCAGGGCCTGGCCGTCGATATACGGCGCGCTGGCCAGAACGCGTGGATCCTCGGCCGCAACGGCGGCGAAATCCTGCCAGGCAGCAAGCCGCTGCTCAGACCCTTCGATGCTCGCATGACCCGTCATGGCGAGCAGACGATCCTGCAGCTCCCGCTCGAAGCCGTTTACAACGGACAGGACGATGATCAGGACCGCAACGGCGATCGCGATACCGAGCATCGAGATGAGCGAAATCAGCGATACGAAATGATTGCTCGAACGCGACCGCACATAACGATTACCGATCCAGAACTCATACATGCCGGCGACTCATCCTATTCGTAGCGCAGCGCGGCGGCCGGCTCAACATGCGCCGCGCGCCGCGCCGGGTACAGGGTTGCAAGCGAGGTCAGCAGGAAGGCGGCAAGCGCAATCGTCAAGACATCAGCCGCTTCGAGAATCGACGGAATCTGTGTCACGTAATAAACGTCGCCCGGCATGATCTGAAAGCCGAACCATTGCTCGAGGGCGGGAACCAGTGTCGGCACATTGATCGCGATAACGATGCCGGCAAGTACGCCCAGCAAAACACCCAGCCAGCCAATGACTGCGCCCTGGATAAAGAACACCCGCACAACGCCATTGGGGTCCATGCCAAGCGTGCGCAATATCGCGATGTCGGTCGTCTTGTCCGTGACCACCATGACAAGACTTGCAACGATATTAAATGCGGCAACGCCAATGATCAGCGACAGGATCAGCGACATCATCATTTTCTCGATGCGAATGGCGCGGAAATAGCTGGCGTTCTCGACGGTCCAGTCGCTGGTGCGGTATTGCGCTCCGAGCGACTGCTGCAGGCGCGCCGCCACAGCAGGCGCCTGCATGACTTCACGCGTCAGGAAGCGCAGCGCCGACACGCCGGTTTCTTTGCCCGCCAGGCGCGCTGCATCATTGATGTTCATCAGGACGAGCGCGGAATCGTGCTCGGCAACACCCGCTTCAAAAACGCCGCGCACAATAAAGCGTTCGAGCACAGGCTCCATCTCGCCGTCGCCGCTTGCACGCGGTATCAGCAGCACGACGCCGTCACCGATGTCGACACCGAGATCCCAGGCAAGCAAACGGCCAATCACTATGCCCCGCTCAGCTCCCTGCAAAACCTCCAGGTTGCCGCTGACGAAATTGATGGTGCGCCCGGCAACCGTTGCCTCTGCTGCAGGATCAATGCCGTCAATCTGCACAGGCTGTAAATCGTTGCCGGTGCGAATCATGCCTTCCAGCTGCACGACCGGCGCAACCGCTTCCACGCCATCAACGACCAGCATTTTTTCACGGACGGCGCCCCAGTCCTGCAGGCTGCCTTGCTCGGCCGCTACGAAACCGTGAGCCGTCATGCTCAGCAGCCGCGAACGCAGTTCTCCTTCGAAACCGTTCATGACCGACAGGATGACGATCAGCGCCGCAACGCCAAGCGCGATTCCGGTCAGCGAGATCAGCGTAATGAAAGAGACAAAGCGGGTGCGGCGTTTGGCGCGCAGGTAGCGCAGGCCGACAAACAATTCGACAGCTTGGATCATCGGCCGCATTAAACCACATCACCCGCGGCCCGTATGCGGCGACGCGCGGTCGTAACGCGACGGCAAACTGTGAACCAGGTCCGCGAGCCCGCCTCCTCTGAAGTGTTCCAATCGGGCTAAGTGCATGTTTTGTGTGAGCCTGCCCGGTGCTATAGTCGCGGGGTTAATGAGCGGAGACCCGTAATGAAAAATGTTCGTGCCCTGATCCTTATCGCACTGGCCGGCGGCTTGCTCGGTGTGGCCCAGGCAGAAACGCTGCAAATGGGCGCAACGGACAAATCCGCTCGCTTCAATGAAGCCGGCAAGCCCACGCGGGGCATGAGCCGGCAGCAGGTCGAAGCCGCCTTTGGCGCGCCTGATGCGCGTCGTGGTCCGGTCGGACAACCGCCAATCTCACGCTGGGATTACCCTGGCTTTGCCGTGTATTTCGAATACGACCGGGTGATCCACTCCGTCTCGAAATAGCGGCATTCGCAGCTACTCCGCTGCAAACCTGAACTCAAGATCCGGACGGCCCGGCCTTTGCAGGCCACCCGGCCTGTGGTGCAGTGGGGCAAGCAGGCTGGGGCCTGTGCCATAATCCGCCCCCGCCGCCAATAACCCCCGTAACTCCGTGCCTCGTACTCCGCTGCTAATACCGCAAAACGCGCTCGACTCCCTGCACAGCCTGGGCCGCCTGACGGGCGCCAGTGC
>JBATFU010000264.1:0-2374 GCA_049665065.1 Woeseia sp.
GGCCCGGCCTCACTGGCCGGCAAGCGGATTGCGACGAGCTACCAGGCCTCGCTTGGCGACTACCTGAAGCGCAATAGCATCGACGCCGAGAGTGTGTGTTTCTCCGGCGCGGGTGAGATTGCGCCACGACTGGGGCGCGCGGATTTTATCTGCGACCTCGTGTCAACCGGATCGACGCTCGCGGCGAACCAGTTGCGCGAAGTGGAGACCATCACCGAGAGCGAAGCCGTCATTATCCAGACACGCGCCCCCTTACCGGCAAGCAAACAGCAGTTGGTGAGCAAGATTCTGCAGCGCCTCGACGGCGTCCTGCAGGTTCGCGAAAGCAAGTACATCATGTTGCACGCGCCACGCGAGGCGCTTGCGGAGATTCGGCGACTCCTGCCCGGCTCGGAAACCCCCACGGTGATTCCTCTTGAAGGCCAGGCAGGACGCGTCGCCGTGCACGCGGTTTGCCGGGAGAACGTGTTCTGGGAAACGCTTGAGAACCTGAAAGCCGCAGGCGCAAGTGCCATGCTTGTCCTGCCGGTAGAGAAAATGCTCGCATGAACGACGTGTCCGTAATTCCGCAGCCCGTGAGCTGGACTGATTTGGCCCCGGCAGAGCGCGATCGCCTGCTGGCGCGTCCCGCGGTAAACGCGAATCGCGAAATCAGCGAGGCCGTGCAAAACATTCTTGAGCGTGTACGCAAAGATGGAGACGCCGCGCTGCGCGCCATTACGGAACAATTTGACCGCGTGCGTCTTGAGTCATTTCTTGTAGCGGATGAAGAAATCGAAACCGCAGCGCGGCAGCTCAGCAAGGAATCCAGCAACGCCATCGACCAGGCAATCGCGAATGTCAGACGCTTTCATGACGCGCAGCTCACTTTGCCGGTCGATATCGAGACCCAGGCGGGTGTGCGCTGCCAGCGGGTTCCGCGACCCATCGAGTCAGTCGGCCTGTACGTGCCGGCAGGAACCGCCCCGCTGCCGTCTGCTGCCATCATGCTTGCCGTACCTGCAGTTATTGCCGGCTGCGCGCGCAAGGTCCTGTGCACCCCGCCCCGCAAGGATGGCAGCGCCGACAGCGCGGTACTGGTCGCCGCGCAACGTGCCGGAGTCGATGAGATCTGGAAACTCGGCGGCGCACAGGCCATTGCTGCGCTCGCCTACGGTACGGAGAGTCTCGCGAGCGTCGCCAAGATTTTCGGCCCCGGCAACGCGTACGTTACCGCGGCGAAATCGCAGGTCTCGGGCGCGCCCGGCGGGCCGGCCATAGACATGCCTGCCGGCCCTTCGGAAGTGCTGATAATCGCCGATGACTCTGCGAACGCGGAGTTCATCGCTGCGGATCTGTTGTCGCAAGCCGAACATGGCGTCGATTCGCAGACGCTGCTCGTCACGACCGACGCTGCGCTTGCACAACGCGTAAAGAATGCGCTCCTCACGCAACTGGCGGCACTCGATCGCAAGGAGATTGCTGCGCAGGCCCTGGCCAATAGCCGCCTGATTGTGTGCACCGATCTTGATGATGCAGTCGCTATCAGCAACCGGTATGCGCCAGAACATCTGATCGTACAAACACGCCTGCCTCGCGCATTACTGCCAGCGATTACGAACGCCGGTTCTGTTTTTCTCGGCCACTGGACGCCGGAGGCGGTTGGCGACTACTGCAGTGGCACGAACCATGTACTGCCGACCTATGGTGCCGCTCGCAATTACAGCGGGCTCGGTGTGGAACAGTTCGTGCGGCAAATGACCGTGCAGGAACTGACGGAGGACGGCTTGCGTACGCTGGCCCCGACAACCACCGAACTGGCCAGGCTCGAAGGCCTCGATGCGCACGCGAAGGCGGTAACGATTCGCCTGCAGAGCGCAGCGGGGCGTGCGGCATGAGCGCCGAACTCGCCCGACCTGAAATTGCCGCGCTGAAACCGTACGTGACCGCGTTGCAACAGCCAGACACGCTGCGACTTAACGCAAACGAGGCACCCGTTGCGCCACTCGCGGATGGCCTCAACCGTTACCCGCAAATTCGTCCGGACGCTTTGCAGGCTGCGCTCGCTGCGCTATTTGCGGTGCACGCAGAGCAGCTGCTCGTAACGCGCGGCAGCAGCGAAGCCATTGATCTGCTGACGCGCACATTCTGCCGCGCCTACCAGGACAATGTCGTCGTGATGCCACCGACCTTCTCGATGTACCAGGTCTACGCACGCATGCAAGGTGCTGAAGTTATTGAGGTGCCGCTTGATCCTGATGCCGATTTCGCACCGAATATTGACGAGATACTTGCCAGGTGCACGGAGTACAGCAAGCTGGTCTTTGTGTGTTCGCCGAACAATCCGACCGGCGGCAGCGTGCCGTTCAGCGACATTGAACGCCTGCTGCGGGTC
>JBATFU010000265.1:0-1571 GCA_049665065.1 Woeseia sp.
CCTGTACTCCGTGAGTACAGGGCTTTTTTTATCCCGCATGTTTGGTTGCGGGAAGCTGGGTAAGTTTTGCTGGTCGCGCCTTGCGATGTTTCGCAAACATGGAGAACTCCATTGGCCGCAAGGCAAACACCGCGCTGCAGCCATAGCGCTCATCCGTCGGCAATCGCGAACCGCGTTCCGCGAGCTCGTCAAACTCAGTCGCTATGCGGGTAATTGCCTTGTGCATCTGGCGAATCCCCTCAGGCGAAAGGCTGCCGGCGACGAAGCGCAACTCCTCTCCACCGCCCACGAAACTGCTGGCAAAAAACTCCGACTGAATGCGCGTCGCAAAGTAGCGCTGTACCGGACCGTTCCTGCGCCACGTAAAATTTCGCGCAGTCAGCAGGCGGTAGCGATTGAACGGCAGCAGCTCGATAATCTTCAGGCGATCGAGGCGAATGAGTTCGCGCTGTATCTCCTGCTCAGCAAAATCGTAGACCGCCAGGATTTCTTCCACGGGCCAGCGATTCAGTACCAGGAAGGCGATCACGAGCAGCGTCTCGTCGCCGGCGATCGCTTCCTCCTGCTCCGGCGTCAATTGCGCCACGTACTGGCGGAGTTCGTTCACTCGCAGAAGCAGGTCAGCGAAATCCATGCGCAGCAGGCCGAGAATGCGTTCAATGCGTTCCAGCGAAAATTGCTGCTGCGCAAACATGCGCTTGACGCTGGCCTCGCTCACGCCAAGGTGGCTGGCCACGTCGCGGTAGGTGAGGCGCGCCTCGCGCAGCGCGCGCTTGATTTCAGCGATCAGGGTGCTTGCATCGGCCATGGCCGTCTCCGGTGACTCGCGGCAAAAGTATCACTATTTAATACTTTTGGCAGCCCTGTACGCTTCTTTTTCGATTCTCGTTGCGATATTCGCGATGTCGGTGCATCGTGCGCCGCGTCTTCGTTATGCGGATTCAGGCCCATGAACAAATTTCGAATCGTGACCTCGCTGACCCTGTTGTGCGTCCTGAGCGGCTGCGCCTCGTTGTGGGGCGGCGCGGCCGACCCGGTGCGCCGCGGCAGCTCGTCCAGCCTCGTTGATTTCCTTTACCCCGACGGGGCCAAACCTGAAGGCCTGCCGGACCGGCTGCCTTACCTCGAATTGCCGGTGCGTGTGGGCATCGCGTTCGTGCCGGGCAACAGCCAGACCGCGTTGCCAGCCAACGAGCAACAGATTCTGCTGGAGCGAGTTGCCGCCTCGTTTCGCGACCGGCCGTATGTCAGCCATATCGAAGTGATTCCTGAAAGCGACCTGCGCAGTGCACGCGGCATGCAGGGCATGCAGCAGGTTGCCGGCCTGTTCGACGTCGACATCATGGCGCTAGTGTCCTATGACCAGCTCGCCCTGGCCGGCGAACGAGACAGCGCCATCCTTTACTGGACAGTAGTTGGTGCACTTGTTGTCAAAGGCAATGTCAATGAAGTTCAGACGATGATCGACACCGCCGTCTTCGACGTCGCGAGCACGAAGCTGCTGTTCCGCGCGCCTGGTACACACCGCAATAGCGAGAACGCGACCTTCATGGATGCGGATCGCGACATGC
>JBATFU010000266.1:0-3431 GCA_049665065.1 Woeseia sp.
ACCATTTGTGCAATCCGTTCGCCCGGCTGAATTTGATAGCTTTTGGCGCCGCGATTCCAGCAGGAAATAAACACCTGCCCCTGGTAATCGGAATCGATCAGCCCCGTGAGATTGCCGAGCACGAGGCCATGCTTGTGGCCGAGTCCTGACCGCGGCAGCAAGACCGCGGCGAGACCGGGGTCATTGATGTGAATTGCCAGCCCGGTCGGCACGAGCGTTGTTTCACCCGGCGCAACCGTTAGCGGCGCATCAATCACGGCGCGCATGTCGAGCCCGGCGGAGCCGCTCGTTGCGTACTCGGGCAGCGGAATGCTGTCACCTACGCGGGGATCCATGATTTTCAGCTCAATCGGGCGCACAGCTTTCCTTATTGGTTGCGGCGGGGAAGTATCGGCAGGTCGGGTTGCGTCTGGCTGTTGAAACGCTGCTGAAAATGCTCGGCAATCAGCGCGATCAACTCGCGCGCCAGTTCGGTCTTCAGCGCTTTCGGAAACGTCTTCTCTCCGTTGCTCCAGAACACTTCGACTGCGTTGTCGTCTTTGTCGAATCCTGCGTCCGGTCCGACCATATTGGCGACGATCATGTCGAGCTTCTTGTTCTGCAGTTTGCCGCGCGCGTAGTCGCGCAGACGCGAGGTCTCCGCAGCGAAGCCGACAGTGAAAGGCGCTGGCGAAAGCCGTGCGACCGAGGCCAGCGTGTCCGGCGCGCGTGTCAGTTCGATACTCATCTCGACCTGCGATTTTTTGATCTTGTGGCTCGCCACCTGTTGTGGCTGGTAATCGGCAACCGCGGCAGCGCCGATAAAAATATCAACACCTTTGATGTGCGCATGAGTCGCGCTGTACAGCTCTGCAGCGGATTCGATGTCGATGCGCTGTGCGCCTTCCGGCGTCGCCAGGCTGACAGGACCGCTGATCAGGATCACTTTCGCACCGGCATCGAGCGCGGCCTGCGCCAGCGCGTAACCCATCTTTCCGGAGCTGCGATTTGTAATGTAGCGAACGGGGTCGATGGCTTCGCGGGTCGGCCCCGCCGTAATCATGACGGTCTTGCCGGTGAGTAGCTGCGGCTGTGCTTGCGCTTTGATCGGCACGCTTGCCGCGGGCCGTGCGGGCAGCTTGTCACCCAGCATCAGCGCAGCAAGCGCATCCGGTTCGCTCATGCGACCCAGACCCTGTTCGCCACAGGCCTGGTCGCCCGCTTCCGGGCCGACGATGCGGACACCGCGACTTGCGAGCGTTTCGCGATTTGCCTGCACCGCGGGATGTGCCCACATCACGCGATTCATCGCCGGCGCAATCGTGAGCGGCGCTTCGCTTGCGAGACACAGCGTGCTCAAGAGGTCGGCCGCCGAGCCCGTCGCGAGCCGTGACATGAACTCTGCCGTCGCCGGCGCAACCAGGATGCTGTCCGCCCAGCGTGCCAGTTCGATGTGGCCCATGGCTGCCTCGGCTGCCGGATCCCACAAGCTCGTTCGCACCGGGCGACCGGAGACGGCCTGCAGCGTCGTTGCCGTGACAAACTCTTCCGCCGATTGCGTCAGCACGACCTGTACCGCGGCGCCACGATCAACGAGTCGACGCACGAGTTCCGGCGTTTTATAGGCAGCGATACCGCCGGTTACGCCCAGCAGAATGTTACGGGATGTCATCAGGATTCACTCGTAATGCGTGGCCGCAGCTTAGCCTGCGACCAGGTCCTGTGCCAGTAAATCACCGCATGTTGCGGCGTTTCAATGCTTGTAGCGTGCGCCGTGCGCAGCAACACTGCAGCTACAGTTTTAAGCGGACACGGAGCGTCCCTGATGAAACAAAAAAGAGATCTCGGCGCCACAGCCACGCTCGACCTGCCGTGCCCGCAGGTACCGCCACTGTCCGATGTCGAGCTGCTCGCGACGGTACTGCAAACGGGCGTGCGGCAGGGTCGCGCCTGTGAACTGTCAGCCCGCCTGCTGCGGCGCTTTGGCGGCCTGCGCCCGTTACTGAAAGCCGGCGCGCGTGAGCTGCAGCAGGAGCCCGGCGTCGGTGCGGCACGCTCGGCCCTGCTCGTCGCACTGCCGGACCTTGCCCGGCGCTACTACGAGCAGTCACTGCCGGTCGGCCAGGCGATCCGCAGCCCCGCTGATACCGAGGCATTTCTGACAGCCAAGCTGCGCGACCTGCCCCACGAACTGTTCTGCTGCCTGTTCCTGGACAACCGCCATCGCGTGCTGCGCTTTGAGACCCTGTTCCGCGGCACGATCGACGGCACCAGCGTCTACCCCCGCGAGGTGGTCAAGCAGGCGCTGCAGGCGAACGCTGCGGCCGTTATCCTTGCTCACAACCACCCGTCCGGGGTTGCCGAGCCGAGCCAGGCAGACGAGCGCATTACCCGCCGGCTGCGGTCCGCCCTGGAGCTCGTGGATATCCGCCTGCTGGACCATCTCGTCATTGGCGATGGCTGCTGCACCTCGCTCGCCAGCCGCGGCCTGCTGTAGTCGGCAAATGGCTGGGTGCCTGCCCTTGATTGGGATCTGCGGGGCTGGTATAAATGCCCGCTCTTTTGCCCACGGCTTGTGGGCAATTTATGAAAAATCAGAGACTTATCATGTCCAGAGTATGCCAGGTGACTGGGAAACGGCCGCAAAGTGGCAATAATGTTTCTCACGCCAACAACAGAACCCGTCGTCGCTTCCTGCCGAATCTGCAGTGGAAGCGCTTCTGGCTCGAAGCTGAAAAACGCTTCGTGCGTCTGCGTGTGTCGCACAAGGGCCTGCGGCTGATTGACAAGCACGGCATCGAAAAAGTGCTGGCTGACATGCGCGCCAGCAAAGCGGAGTAAACGAATATGCGGGACAAAATCAGACTCGTGTCGAGTGCCGGAACCGGTCACTTCTACACGACGCAAAAGAACAAGCGGTTGCACCCTGAAAAGATGGAAACGCGCAAATACGATCCAGTGGCTCGTAAGCACGTCATCTACAAGGAAGCGAAGATCAAGTAATCTTCGGCACCGCGCGCCCTCTCGGAGGGCTCCCTACAAAAAAATACCGGCGGCTGCCGGTATTTTTTTGTCTGCAGGAAACGTCTAAAGCGTCAGGCAGGTTGCAGCCGGTAGCAACGCAGGCGCTCTGCAAATTCTTCCAGCACCTTGATGCCACTTGCTTCGGCTTCGGCACACCAGTCCTTGAGTTGCTTCAGCAGTTTGTCGTTGCCAACGTTGGCGCCGGCCCATAACTGCCGCAGGCGCTCACGAAACTCGTGCACTGTCTGCAGCGTTGCGTGCTCTTCCAGCAGCGCGCGCAGGCGCTCGTGCGCGGACTCGTCCAGCAACGCCGGCTGCCGTACAAGCAGCTTGCGGGCCTTTTTCAGCGCGCGATTGCCGGCAGCAACCGCGCGCTCTTTCTGCAATGCAGGCAGAGTCACGTGACGCGTGTAGTCACGCAGTACGTG
>JBATFU010000267.1:0-1676 GCA_049665065.1 Woeseia sp.
GTTGTCAGTAATGACAACGGACGTTGAAACGACCGTTGACAGTCCGTAGACGTAGGTATCGATCAGGCGCTCGTTGCCAAACCCGCCGGTCGTGAAATTGCCCCAGGTATGCCGTCCTGCAGGCGTGCCCGAGACCGCGCCGTCCGGTCGTGTACTGGTGCCGCCGGCGCCAGCGCCGAGAATTGTGATGTCGTCCCAGTACAGGAGCGTATTTGACAGGACGCCCGTCTGGCTGGATTTGTAGATGGTCAGGCCGTTTTGTGTGCCACCGCCGCTCGTCTCGATGTCATTGGCGACGAAATGGTACTCGCCGAGGCGTACCGCCACGCGTGCGTTGTAAGTGCCCAGCGGCAAAATATCGCCGTTGGGATCGCGGCCGTCCCAGCTTACGGTGTTAGTGCCGACGGTAGCAGTGCCGAGCAGGAAAACATCGCCCGGGTCGCCGAAGGTATTGTTGGAATTGACGTCAACGAAAATTGCGTAGGTGCCGTTGACGTCCGCAGAAAATTCGAAGTTTCCCTGGTCCTGCGTGCCGGGCGTGTAATCCGGTCCTGGCGAAATCCCGTTGTCTTCGTTTGCGTTGTCAATAAAACGAACATCGGTAACCACCGGCGCCAGCGAAGGTTCTTCGTCCGCGACGGCCGGCACGCCAAGGTAAACAGGGTAAAGGTAGGTTGCGTTGTTGCCGGTAAGCGGCGTTGAAAATCCGGAATTTGGCGCATCGACGCCGAAAGCGTTAGCGATGATGTTGTAGCCACGACCCGCCATTTTGGTCAGGTCAAGTTGCCAGATGTAATTGGTGTCCGGACGGCCGCCCGGGACCAGTGCGTACAGGTTGGCGTCGGTTGTCCCCGTGATGTCGTCAAACGTCGGCGCGTTCATGTTCCAGCTGTAGGCGTAGAGGCGGCCCGCGGCGGTTTGCGGATTCGGGTTCGTGCCGAGGTTCGGTGTCACCGAAATGTCCCAGCGCTCGAAGTAACTGTTGCCGTATGCCGTCTGGCTGATGTTGCGCAGCTCTATCCGATACGCGCCGGTGGTCGCGGTCGTGTAACGGAAAGGGGCGGTTAATGAGGCGGTCGTAATCGGGTTGGCCGTGCAAGACATGTTGGCCGACGTCGCCGTGTTCGAATACACCTGTGTGCCGGCAGGGTTATAAATGATCACGCCAATGTCATCCCCCTGCACCGATCCGCACAGAGACACGTTGATCACTTCGCCTGCCGTAATGATGTCGACGAACTGCGACGCAGAGTTATCGTCAATGCCGTAGACCGGATCCGTGCCGACGCTTGGGGCCAACGAGGCCTGGTAGTCGACAAGCCGCTGGTTGTAGCCGAACTGGTGAGATCCTTCAGCCAGTGTTACGGAGGGGAGCAGCAGCAGCGCGCAAGAGCCGAGCAATGAGACGACGGCGGATGCCGCACGGAAAAAATTGATCATCAGGCTGGATTCCTTAAGGTCTTAATTTTTGCTTGAGTTCTTTAACGCGCACAGTTCGAACACTGGCCGGCAATGGTACCGAAAACAGGTTTCAATTCCGCATGTTGCAACATTCTTTGACAGACCGGACACGGCAGCGCCCGGGTCTTGCCCGGTTAACCGCTGCTGCCTGCGCGAAGACTGAATGAGCGCCACACAACTCGACGGTTGCGCTCATCAACAGATGGCACGCCGCG
>JBATFU010000268.1:0-7842 GCA_049665065.1 Woeseia sp.
TCAATTTCCTGCTGCAGGAAATCCGTGCGGACCCAGCCCTGTGAACGATCACCGGTCTGCAGTGACTCACTGCGCCCGCGCGACCCGGCCACTTCCCACTTCCAGTCATTCCACTCGCCGCGCAGCCCCAGCAATAAACGCAGGTTGTCGCTTTCAATACTCCATTGGCGTGGGCCGGCATCCACTGGTCGAAAACGGAATACGTCGATTGTGGACGCGCCGGTAAACGGGTTGTTCGGGTGGGTCGTCGGTACCGTAAGCCCGGCAGAGTCGTCAAGCGGGGTCGGCGCGCCCTGCGCAATCGACGTATTGTGCTGCACGCCAATTTCCGTAAACAACTCAACCGTTGAACTCAGGCTGCGATTACCCAGCACGATCAGGCCGGTGCGCTCCGACTCCGGGATCAAGACATTGAAGGGCCCGTAGTCGAAGACACAAACACCCACATTCCTGTCCGGCGGACAGGTCGGGTCAACTGTGGTCGTGCCATCAACGATGAAGGTGCCGGGAAAGCCGCGCGATGAGCGAAAATCCTCGCCGCCTCGGGACGACTGGTTTGCCGTCGCCAGTTTGGGCCGCTCGAAGTTAAACAACGAGTCGTTCTTGAAATAGTCAAAGATCATCGTGACGTTGCCGTTGCTGCTGCCGGTACCCCAAATGGCAGACATTGTTGTCTCTGAACTGTCTGACTCAGACGTATTGCCGTAGCCCGCGGTGACCTCGAAACCCTCAAAATTGTTTCGCAAAACCACGTTGACAACGCCTGCAACTGCATCTGATCCGTATACAGCCGACGCGCCGTCCTTAAGAATTTCAACGCGCTCGATCGCCGCTATCGGCAGGCTGTTGATGTCCACGAAATTGGTCGTAACGCTTTCGGCAAACGAACTGATCGCGACGCGCCGGCCGTTGACGAGGACCAGCGTTGCATCGGCACCCAGGCCGCGCAGGCTGACAGCCGATGCGCCGTTTGCCGTTGAGTCCTGGTTGTTGCCGCGAGTTGAGAAGGTTCCGTTACCCGTTGCCGGCACTTTTTCGAGCAACTGTTGCAGGTTCAGATAGCCAGAGTTGTCGATGTACTCGCGATCAACCGTCGTGATCGGTGACGGGCTTTCAAAATCGGACGAACGGCCGATGCGTGATCCGGTGACCACGACCTCTTCCACACTATCGTCCTGGGCAATTGCAGGCTGGCTACCCAGCGTTGCAAGACCAACTGTCAGGGCTATTGCGAAAGCGCCCCACGCTTTTGAAGACTTGTTCATTTGTTCCACCCCTGGGAGCAAGTAATTTTTACAGTCGTTGCGTCCACGCAACGGGTTGAGTCGAAGGACTTTCGTTGCGTTGACTTGATTGTTACTGCGAAGTTTTAGCCAAGTGCGGGTGAGCATAGCGTGCTTTAGCGCGAATGCAACATGCCAGAATCACTACAGTGTACGACTGTAAAATTTTAGTTGCGGAGGGGGCGAGCGACGCAAGGTTCAAGTGCCAAGCTGTGTACGGTTATTTGTGTTGTTCCAGATCAACCAATCGCCGTCAGGTACCAGCTTCCTGCGACTCGGGTAAAGACGCGCCGGGCCAGGCACGCAACACCGCATTGATGAGCGTCGCAAGCGGGATCGCGAAAAACACGCCCCAGAATCCCCAGATGCCGCCGAAGAACAATATGGCGACAATGATGGCGACCGGGTGCAGATTGACAACTTCACTGAACAGCAGCGGTGCAAGCACGTTGCCGTCCAGTGCCTGGATGATGCCGTACGCCAGCAGCGCGTAATAAAAGTCAGCGGTCAGGCCCCACTGGAACAGCGCGACTAAAGCAACTGGCACGGTTACCGCTGCAGCACCGATGTAAGGAATCAGTACAGACACGCCGGTCAGCACCGCCAGCAGTAGCGCGTATTGCAATCCGATAAATGCAAAAACGGCGTAGGTAGCCACGCCGACAATCATGATTTCCCAGAACTTGCCGCGCACGTAGTTGCCGAGCTGGCCGTCCACTTCCTGCCAGACGTCACTCGTCAACTGGCGCTCGTTGGGCAGGAACGATGCGAACCAGTCAAAAATTCTGTCCTTGTCGCGCACCATAAAAAACACCAGCAGAGGCACGAGCACAACGTAAACAATGATCGTGAGCAGAGCGACCAGCGATGACATCGAGAACGACAACACCGGTTGGCCCATGCGGATGAATTCCGAGCCCAATGTCGAGATGAAATCCTGGATCTGTTGTTCACTGAGAAAGTTTGGATACTGCTTCGGTAGTTCAAGCAACAGCAATTGCGCGCGCTCAAGAATTTGCGGCACCTGCCCGACGAGGCGCGTTACCTGGCGGATAAGCAGCGGCAACAGTCCGAAAAACACGAGCGAAACAAACGCAATGAAGCTGAAGAAGACGAGTAGCACACTCGGCATATGTGGCAAGCCAATCTGCCGCAAGCGAAATACGATACCTTGCAGCAGGTATGCGATCACAATTGCAGCGAGAACGGGCGCCAGCATTCCGCCAAACAGGTAAACAGCGACACTGAGACCCAACAGGGCCAGCGACAGTGTGACGACCTGAGGATTGGCAAGTTGACGGCGAAACCAGCTGCTAACGGCGTTCATGGTGTCAGAGCTTACCTCAGCCCCATAACTCCGGGCCAAAAATCTGCACCTTGCCGTGGTTGTATTGCAGCCCGTGAGGACGATCGGACTTCATCAGCAACGGTCCGTCGATGTCGACAAAGTCACAGAGCTGTGCCACGACAAAGGATGGCGCCATGCCAAGCGAGGTACCGAGCATATTACCGACCATCAGCCGACAGCCGGCGGCTCTTGCCGCACCTGCAAGCCGCAGCGCCTCTGTCAGGCCGCCGGTCTTGTCGAGCTTGATATTGATCATGTCGTAGCGTCGTACCGACTGCTCGAGTTCTGCGCTGTCCTGACACGACTCATCTGCAGCAAGCGGTACCTGGCATGTAAAAGACTCGAGCGCCTCATCGGCGCCTCGCGGTAATGGTTGCTCGATCATCTCGATATTCAGGCGGGCGGCCTCGGGGGCAATTTTTTCCAGCAGTTCGATGTTCCAGCCCTGATTTGCATCGACGACAATGCGCGCGTCGGGCCGTGCCCCGCGAATCGCGCGGAGTCGCTGCAGGGGCTCGTTGTCATCAAGCTTGATCTTGAGAACGGGGCAGTCGTGCGCGGCGCTCGCCTTCGCCGCCATTTCGGCCGCCGTTGCCTCGATACCAATGGTGAAAACGGTGGTTACCGGCACGGGGTCGATGGCCGTGAGCTGCCAGATAGTCTTGCCGGAGGACTTCGCCTCGAGGTCCCACAGCGCGCAATCGACAGCATTGCGGGCGCCGCCGCGCGGCAACAATGTCTGCAGCGCATCCCGGCTGATGCCGCGCTCGATACTGCCGCGCACGTTTTCGATCTGCGCGAGCATCGAGTCCGTGTCTTCGCCAAGATAGGAAACGCCCTGCGCTTCGCCGCGACCCATTGCATCGCCATCCTTTAACGTCACCAGGATGCAACTCGAGTGATGCCAGACATTGCCGGTGATGCGAAACGGCTGCTTCAGTTCCCAATGTTCGATACTGACGTCGAGTTTCATAATGCGCCTGCTACGGAAACTGGCTGTTTAATTGCTCAACAATGGCCTGCATTCCGCCAGCAAGGGGATCGGTGCAGGGCAAGCCGGTCTCGGCGGCGACCTGCTGCAGATAAGGCGCCCTTGCAGCGGCGGGCAAGCCGGACGTATTGACACTCACACCAACACAACGAATAGCCTTGTTGGTCAGACGCCCATTCGCAATGTTGAGTTCAATGCATTGGCCGATCGACGGCAGCACATAGCCTTCCCACTCATCCATGCGGCTGCGCGACGCATCGTGGCAAACAACGATCGCGTCAGGCTGTGAGCCATGCAATAGGCCGAGGCTGACCGCGGCGTAGCCAGGATGAAACAGCGAGCCCTGCCCTTCAATAACGTCCCAGTGGTTCGCATCGTTGTCCGGTGACAGAACCTCGGCAGCGCCCGATACAAAATCGGAAACGACAGCATCAATCGGCATGCCATTGCCGGCAATCATAATGCCGGTCTGCCCGGTTGCACGGAACGTCGCCTGCATGCCCTGCGCCAGCATTGCAGCATGCAATGCCAGTGCCGAATACTTCTTGCCGACTGCACAATCGGTGCCCACCATAAGCACGCGCTTGCCGCTGCGCTTGCGGCCGGTACCGACGGGAATATTTGCCGGTGGCACGCGCACGTCAACGAGGCGTGCCTCGGATGCCGCCGCCGCGGCAACAATCGCGGGATAGTTCCTGAGACGAATATGCAGGCCACTGACGATATCGATGCCCGCCATTGCCGCCTCTTCCAGAACCGCAATCCAGCTGTCGGGGATAACGCCACCGACGGGTGCGACACCGATTACGAGGCTGCGAACGCCGGCCGCCCTGGCTTCCGCGACTGACATGTCCGGCACGCCGAGGTCGACAGTACAGCCGGCAAAACGCAGCTGTCCGGCCACTCGATCACGGCGCCAATGCGCTATACCCAGCCCGGTTTTCGCGTACATCGGACTTTTTACATCGCCGATCATAATCAGATACGGCTCGCGCAATTCGATTGCAGTGGCGGTCATCTTAGCTACGCAAGACAACGGTACGGTGGCCGCTCAGGAAAATGCGATGCTCGGCAAACCAGCGCACCGCCCTGTTGAAGACCACGCTTTCCAGGTCGTGGCCGATCTCTATCATGTCGCCTGGCTCCATCGTGTGGTCGACGCGTTCAACGCCTTGCTCGATGATCGGACCCTCGTCGAGATCCCGGGTAACGAAATGCGCCGTTGCGCCGATAATCTTGACGCCTCGATCGTGTGCCTGGTGATACGGCTTCGCCCCCTTGAAACCCGGCAAAAACGAATGATGGATATTGATGACGCGCTCCCGTAACTGCTCACAGAGTTGCGGCGAGAGGATTTGCATGTAGCGGGCCAGCGCAAGCAGGTCTGCCCCGGTTTCCGTAAACAAATCGAGAATCTGTTGCTCCTGCCTGGCCTTGGCAGCGGCCTTCACCGGCAAAAAGTGAAACGGCAGCTTGTGCCATTCAACGAGTGAGCGCATTGCCTCATGATTCGACACCACACCTACTATTTCAACCGGCAGAGTACCAATCGAATAGCGATGCAGCATGTTGTTGAGAACATGCCCCTGTTTTGAAACTGCTACGAGCACGCGGCAACGGCGGTCCGCGCGGTGGAGCTGCCAACGCATGTCAAATCGCTGCGCCACCGCCGAGAATTTTTTGCCGAGTTCGTCGTTTGCGGGCACCCGGTCTCCGCCGAATGAGGTACGCATAAAAGAGCGATTCGAAACGCGGTCCACGTAGTGGGAGGTTTCACTGATGGATCCTTGATTGTCCGCAATGAACCCGGTAATTGCTGCCACGATACCGGCACGATCCGGGCAGGACATCGTCAGAATACGGGCACCAGCACTGTCCGGCGTTTTGGTCATGTCAGGTTCGACTCCGAATAATCTTGAGCGTGCCAAAGGTCACAAGCGGAATAATATAAATCGCGAAAAGCCTTCGCTATCGTGCCATAACCCTGCGCAATCAGCTTGGTTATTCCCCACAACGCGACGAGGCCGCCAGTCAGGCGCAGCCGTCGCACGCGGCCTGACTGAAGCCACGACGCGAACGACCAAAGCAACATTGTTTACTCGTGTTTCCAATTGCTCTGCTATGCTTTTCGGCATAACCCGACGCGATGATCCCGAACCTCCATGTGCCCCGGGATTGAAATTAAATAAGTAGCCGCGGAATCTGTTATGAGCCAGCTTACAACCCTCGACTGGGCCGTCATAGGCTTGTATTTCGTCATGGTTATTGTCGTCGTCACGTGGCACGGCAAAACCAATCGTGACAATGCAACCGAGTACTTCCTGGCGGGCAGAAACGCCGGGTGGTTCGTGGTCGGCGCCTCCATATTTGCGTCCAATATCGGCTCGGAACACCTGGTGGGCCTGGCTGGCAGCGGTGCCGCGGGGTCGTTCCCGGTTGCGCAGTTCGAAATTATCGCGGCGTTTGCGTTGCTGCTGCTGGGCTGGTTGTTTGTGCCGTTTTACCTGCGCTCCGGCGTTTTCACGATGCCCGAGTTCCTGGAGAAACGTTACTCGGCCGGCGCACGCTATTACCTCGCCCTCATATCGATCGTCGGTTACGTGCTCACCAAGATTTCAGTAACGATCGCCGCCGGCGGCATCGTCTTCGAAGCCCTGATGGGTATCGACTTCTGGACAGGCGCCGTAATCATCGTCGTTGCGACGGGAATCTATACCGTCATCGGCGGCATGCGCGCAGTACTTTATGCCGACATGATGCAGATGTTTGTAATGATTGGCGGGGGGCTTGCCGTAACCGTCATCGGCCTTGACGCGGTTGGCGGCTGGGACGAACTCCGCGCAACCACGGACCCGAAATTTCTGAACCTGTGGCGCGCGACGTCGGATCCGGACTTTCCATGGACGGGCATCATATTTGGCGCACCCATTCTCGCCGTCTGGTACTGGTGCACCGACCAGTTCATCGTGCAACGCACGTTGTCCGCAAAGTCCATCGCCGAAGCCCGGCGCGCAACAATTTTCGCGGCGCTGCTAAAGCAGTCACCCATCATGCTGTTCGTGTTGCCGGGCGTGATTGCCTTTGCGCTGGCACAAAAAGGGCTGCTGCAGCTCGACGATTCGGATCAGGCCCTGCCGGCACTCATCGGTGCCTTGCTGCCGACCGGCGTGCGCGGCCTGGTCGTGGCCGGATTGCTGGCAGCACTGATGAGTTCGTTATCCTCGGTGTTTAACTCCTGTGCGACGCTCATCACCATGGACGTCTACAAAAAAATCGCGCCGCAGCAATCCGACAAAAACCTGGTTAGGGTCGGACAGGCGTCGACGGTGCTGATGGTGCTTTTTGGACTTGCATGGATCCCGTTGATGGACGTTATTTCGTCGCAACTCTATATCTACCTGCAAAGCGTACAGGCTTACATCTCTCCGCCCATTGCGGCCGTCTTCCTGGTGGGCATTCTGTGGCCGCGCGCGAATGCCACAGGTGCGCTGGCCGCATTGGGGACAGGCTTTGTACTCGGCATTGGTCGGCTGGCACTTGAGATGAACAAGGCATCACTGGACGGCACGCTCGCCGCACTGGCGTCGATCAATTTCCTGCATTTTGCGATTTTGTTGTTCGTCGTGTCGGTGGCGGTGCTGGTACTGGTCAGCGCCTGGACAGCCGGCCCTGACAAAGATCGCATCGCGGGTCTCGTGCTGGAACATCGGGGTGCAGTCAGGCAGGCAGATCCCACGCGCACGGGTGACCTGCTCCTCAGCGCCACCGTTCTGTTGCTCGTAGCCGTCGCGTGGTTGTATTTTTCCTGACGATCAGTCGAGCATTTTCAGCGCGACATAGCTCGCACCGAGCAAGCCGGGCTCCGGGTGCACAATAACCTGCGTCGGGATGCGCTCCATCAGCGAACGATGGCGGCCCTTGCTTTCAAACGCGCTGCGAAAGCGGCTGTTGGCCAGCAACGCGGGATCGCGCTTGACGATACCTCCGGCAATGTAGACACCGTCTGCGGCACCCAGCGTCAGCGCCAGATTGCCGGCAACCTGGCCGAGAATTTCGTAGAAAAGCTGCAGTGCTTCGTTGGCACGCACGTCTTCGTTAGCGGCAGCGCGCGTGAAGATTTCCTTCGCTGTTGCAAAGATCGGCTTCTCGCCATGCAATCCCACCAGCGCTTCGTAGATGTTCTCGAGCCCCGGACCGGATACCAGCCGTTCGTCGGAAAC
>JBATFU010000269.1:0-7821 GCA_049665065.1 Woeseia sp.
TTTTTAATGCCCGCGCCAACCGGCTGAAAATAATCTCTCGAAAATTCCAGCGGCGCTGACCGGCCGCAACGATTTGTGTATCGTCGGCGCCATCCGTTGATAAAAAGAACAGCGACATGAGCATCGAGCGACCAGCAGGGTTATCGCCCAGGGCCTACGTGCCATTGGCGGAAGGCGAGGAATACGATTCCTATGTGCCGGCGACCGCAAGCCCACCGGAGTTCACCCTAAAAGCGGCGCTGCTCGGCATATTCTTCGGCATCGTGTTTGGTGCAGCCAATGCCTATCTCGGATTGCGTGCAGGCCTGACGATCAGCACGTCCATTCCCGTCGCCGTCATGACGGTTGCCGCGTTCAAGGCACTGGAATCGGTCGGGCGCCCCGGCAACATTCTTGAAGCCAATCTCGCGCAGACCATTGGTTCGGCATCGAGCTCGCTTGCGAGTGGCGTGATCTTTACATTGCCGGCGTTGTTTCTGTGGGGCGTTGCGCCGACTCTGCTGCAAATGACCCTGCTCGCGATGTGCGGCGGGTTGCTCGGCATCCTGTTCATGATTCCGCTGCGGCGCCTGTTAATTAAAGGTGAGCACGGTCGCCTGCCGTATCCCGAAGGTACCGCCTGTGCCGAAGTGCTCGTTGCCAATGAAGTGGGCGGTCAGAATGCGCGCTATGTTTTCTATGGCCTTGGGCTCGGCGCGTTTTTTAAGTTCCTGACCTCGTGGATCCAGGTTATTCCAGGCCATGTTGCGGCGAAGCTGCCATTCATAAAGAAAGGCGAGCTGGGCATGGACCTGTCAGCCGCATTGTTCGGCGTTGGCTACATTCTCGGGCCGCGCATCGCGGCCGTCATGGTCGGCGGCGGCCTGCTGGCCTGGGTCATCATCATTCCGTCGATCAACTACTGGGGTGAAGGCTTCAGTGCTCCGGTATTTCCGGAAACCGTCAACCTGATTCGCGATATGTCGCCGTCGCAGCTGTGGACGCGTTACGTGCGCTACATCGGTGCCGGTGCGGTCGCTACGGCCGGCATCATCACGCTGATTCGCAGCATCCCGGTAATGATGCAGAGTTTTCGCATCGGGACGCAGGAGATTCAGCAGCGCATCGGCGATGACGGCGTGGTCATTGCCACGCAGCGCACGGACACGGATTTGTCGCTGCGCACGGTGGGCTTCGGCTTGCTGGCAATCGCGCTCGTGCTCGCGCTGGTGCCGCAGGTCTTTGGTGATATCGGCGGCATGCCGATTCGCATTGCCGCTGCAATTTGTGTGGTCGTCTTCGCCTTCTTTTTCGTAACGGTCGCATCGCGCATCGTCGGTCTTGTCGGCGTGACCAGCAATCCAACCAGCGGCATGACAATCGCTTCACTGCTGGGCACCGCGGGTATCTTCCTGGTGATGGGCTGGACGGATCTTGCCGGCAAGGCCGGCGCGCTTACCGTAGGCTGCGTCGTCGCAATCGCTGCATCGATCGCTGGTGACACATCGCAGGATTTGAAAACCGGTTTCCTGCTCGGTGCAACGCCACGTCGCCAGCAGCTGGGTGAATTGCTGGGTGTGCTGACCTCAGCCACCTTCGTCTGCCTGTCGGTCATGTTGCTTGCCAAGACTTTTGGATTTGGCGGCACGGAATTACCGGCGCCGCAGGCGACTTTAATGAAGCTCGTCATCGAAGGCGTGCTCGACCAGCAGCTGCCGTGGGGCTTCGTTGCGCTTGGCATCGGCATCGCGCTCGCCTGTGAGCTGCTGAAGATTCCGTCGCTGCCGTTCGCGGTCGGCGTGTACCTGCCCGTGTCGACGATGACGCCATTGTTCCTTGGCGGCCTGTTGCGCGGACTGTTCGAGCGGCGCTCCCGTTCGCCGGATGAAGCTGCGCATCGTCGCGAACGCGGCATCCTGCTGGGCAGTGGCTTTGTCGGTGGCGAAGGTCTGCTAGGTGTCGGCATCGCCGGCGTGGCCTTTGTGCAGAATCAAAAGCCGGCGGGTTTTGGCACTGACTGGATCGGCTCGCCGTTGCTCGTGCAGTTCGTCGGACTGCTCGCGTTCGGATTCCTGGTTGCGGGCTTTACGCGACTCGTCCGCCGCTAGCGCTTTTTTATTCCTGCAACAGTTTGATCGCGAGCGCCGCGATGTTCGCGTGTACGGCGTTCAATGTCGCGACGTCCTTGTCGGTGCCCGACATATAAACGGCGATGATGATCGGTGGCCGGCCCGGCGGCCAGGCAATCGCGACATCATTGACGGCGCCATTCATGCCGTAACCGGTTTTGTCGCCAACGCGCCACTCAGACGGGATGCCGGCACGCAGGCGCCGCAAGCCTGTCGTGCTCGCAAGGAGCCAGCTTTGCAGCAGTGTGCGCGATGGCTCGCTGAGCGTATCGGACAGCAGTAATCGTTCGAAGGTATGCGACATCGCGCGCGGCGTCGTTGTGTCACGTTCGTCGCCCGGCAGGTTTGTGTTCAGTTCGACTTCGTAGCGATCGAGTCTCGTGGTTGCGTCGCCGTTTGCGCGCAGAAAATTCGTTAATCCTGCAGGACCGCCGACGCGGTCGAGCAGCAGGTTTGTTGCGGTGTTGTCACTGATCGAGACAGAAGCCGCACAAAGCGCAACAAGATCAATGGTTTCGCCAGGACCCAGTTCGCCGACAACCGGCGAATACGGCTGCATGGTCACGCCGTCGGTCGAGAACTTATCATCCAGCGAGAGCCTGCCGGCATCGACTTCCGCCAGCACGGCCGCGGCAAGGAGTGGTTTGAAGGTAGAGGCCATCGCAAAACGCTCATCTGCGCGATGTCCCTGCCATTTGCCGCTCGCGGTATCGAGCGCGTATGCGCCAATGCTGCCGCCAATTTCCTGCTCCATTACGCTCAGCGCTTCGCTGAAGGTATCGTTTGAATCAGGCGCAGGCGCACAGGCGCCCATAAAGATTGCGACGCCGGTCATTGCCAGCAACGTGGTGCAGCGAGGTTGGTGTGCTGTATGCGTTTGCAAGTGCATGGCTTGGTCTCGCGATCACTTCGGGAATGCTGTGCATACTACCTGCGCAGCTGCGGATCGGCATGGCAATCCCGTGGCGAATCATGGCAATTGCCCCGTTCTGCAACGGTGCGGCATTTTCATTGTCGCGTCGCAACGGGGTCTGCGACAAGGCAAGCCGGGAGATGTCCGAAGCGCCACGCCGAACGGCCGCAGGCATTTGCTGCAGACGCGAGTAACGACGCTACCGCTCGCCGGGCAATCCAGTAAACTGTGCCCCGGTTGTTGCAACGGGCTAAATCAATGCGCTTCATCTCGGGTGTATCGCTGCTGTTTTCACTGGCTGTTCTGGCAGGCTGCGCAGCATCGCGCCCGAACCTGCCGTATCCCGCATTCGTGCAGGCCGACGAACTGCCTGACGTGTTTTTTGCCAACCTGCCTGGCGCTCGTGCGAAACAGTTTATCGGCGACGCGAGAACGCGCCGTTCCAGTAACCGTGTCGTACTGCCGGCAAACTGGTCAGGCACCAGCGGCGCTGCGCCCGACAAGAGTCTCGAGCTGTACGTGTTGTACGGTGAGATGAAGATCGGCGACCTCACCCTGCGCCCGGGCGGCTACGCGTATTTCCCGCCTGGATTTCACGGCTCAAACCTGAGCACGGCGTATGGCGTTGAACTGCTGTATTTCCTTGATGATGCGAACCCGGCCAATATCATCAGGACGCCGATTATCTACAGCAGCGAGATCGTTGACTGGCAGCCCGTCGAATCCGCGACCAGCGGTGTCTCGGTAAAGGAAATGCGCAGCGATCCCGGCAGCGGCGCGCGTACCTACCTGCTGCGCGTGACGCCGCAGGCAACAACGGGCTGGATAAAGCGCGCGGCCGTGCTCGAGGGTTACCTGATTTCAGGACGCTACCAGGGCAGCGAATGTTTCGCGGGCAAGCCGGTTACCGGTGTTTACACGGAGGGCGGCTACTTTCATCGTTCGGCGGGCATCGTGTCGGGCGGGCCGCAGGAAAAGGCGCTGGAATCCTCGGTGTGGTTACTGCGAACCTTGCAGAAAGCTGACGTCGTCGCGGCAGATTGCAGCGTGCCGACCAGCTAGAGCGTCTTACTTCACGTACTTCGTAATTCCTGCGCCAAGTTTCATCAACTTCGTCAATGTCGAGGAAGATACCTTGTGCATCGCCTCGTACCAGTCGCTGGTGCGTTCGACGAATTGCAGCATGTTGCGGATGCGTTCTTTCGTTACCGGATCGGTGTCGTTTTCTTCGTCGACGTTGGTTGCGCACTCACGCAGCATTGCCAGCGTCGGATTCAGCTCGCGCTGTTTGCGCTGGTCGATGATTACCCGAAACAATTCCCACACGTCATGCAGTGATTCGAAGTAGTCGCGACGATCGCCCAGCACGTGCGTCATTTTGACGAGTCCATAACTTTGCAGTTCGCGAATACTGGTGCTGACGTTGGAGCGGGCGACGGAAAGCAGCTCGACAATCTCGTCGGCGCGCAGCGGCTGTGGCGACAGGTACAGGAGGGCCTGGATCTGGGCAACGGTGCGATTGGTGCCCCAGCGCGTGCCCATCTCGCCCCAGTGCAGGACGTATTTTTCGACCGCGGGCGACATTTGCATGGCATTCACTCCTTTCTGTCCTGACTGAAATTTATGAAGATGGCGCAGAAACGTCAAGCCCGGCGCTGATTCAGGCGGGCGTTGCCGCGGTCAGGATGGCGCGCGCCGGTGCCGGCCAGCCTTCAACCGTCAGCCCGGGGTTGCCGGGATCGAGCGATTCGCGCAGGGATTCAAAGGGCATCCATTCGGTGCTGCGCTGCTCGTCACTGGTGGTTGCCGTCACACCGTGGCAACAGACGTCGATGAAGCCGCTGCGCTGCAGCCAGATCGTTAACTCAGCCACGGTCGGCAGCAGCCAGACGTTGCGCATGCGCGCATAGCGATCCTCCGGCGTTCGCGCAAAGGGCTGCTCGCCCGGCAGGACGAGCGTTTCCAGCAGCAGTTCGCCGCCAGGCCGCAAATGCCCGCGCAGTTCACGCAGATGATCCAGCGGCGAGCGCTGGTGATACAGCACGCCCATCGACATCACCGTGTCGAACGCGCCGCTCGGCCCGGGCAGCTCCTGCGAGCGCAGCGGCAAAACGTGCACAGGCAGTTGCGGCAGGAAGTGTTGCAGTGCCTTGAACTGCATGAGGTACAGCAATGTCGGGTCGACGCCAACGACGCAGCTCGCGCCAGCGCCCAGCATGCGCAGTGCGTAGTAGCCGTTGCCGCAGCCGACATCGAGAATGCGTTTGCCGGCAAGCGGTCTGACGGCATTTTGCACACGCTGCCATTTCAGATCGGAGCGCCATTCGGTGTCTACGAATACGCCACCAATGTTGAACGGGCCTTTGCGCCATGGAGACAATTGCAGCAAAGCGGCGCGCAGCTGTTGCTGTTGATCGTGCGTAAGGTCCTCTCGCAACAGGCGCACGCAGGGCGCGTTCAACTCAGGGTCAGCAACGGAAATTTCCGGCAATGACCGCAGCGCCGCCTGCCAGGCCGGCATGTCGCCGTGCGCGTTGCCCGACGCGCGTTCTTCGATAAGCGGCAGGAGCCGGGCGTACCAGCCAGGCAATCCGAGGGCTGCAAGATCGCTGTGCAAATCGCCTGAGAAGTTCATCCTTAACGCACGGCGAGAAAGGATACGAAATTAAACCAGCGCAACCACACCCCGGCGTGGCGAAAGCCCGCGTTTTTCAAGCGCGCGATGTGGGTCGCGACAGATTCCGGAATCAATACGTTTTCGATAGCGGCACGCTTGCGCGCGATCTCCATTTCGCTGTAAGCGTTGCGCCTTTTGAAATCGTGATGCAGCTCGATAAGGTGCGCGTCGAAATCGGCGTCGTCATCGATAACTTTTTCGGAAAGCACGAACACGCCATTATGCAGCATGCCTTGCGCGATATTCTCAAGCGATGCTGCGCGTTCGGCAGGCGGCAGGAACTGCAGCGTGTAATTCATCACCACCATCGAGGCGTTTTCGATCACGACATCCTGCAGGTCGGCAAGCACAACATCGACGGGCGTCGCGGCATCGTCCTTTTTGATGATTGCGGTGCAGCGGTCGACCATCGCCCTGGCATTATCAACGGCAATGATGCGACAGCCGTCTGCCGTAATGTTGTGCCGCATTGCCAGCGTCGCGGCACCCAGTGAGCAGCCAAGGTCGTAGCAGCGGGTGCCAGCCGGCACCTTGCGTCGCGCGAGCATGCCGATCGCTTCGATAGTCTGCCCGTAGCCCGGGATCGAGCGCTCCAGCATGTCCGGAAACACCCGGGCGACGGCATCATTAAACTCGAAGGTCCCGAGCCGGGCATCGGTGTCGGCGAAGATATCGTCACGCGTCATGGTGAGTCGGGCTTGTCCGTCGCGGAGTAGAGGGTCGCGTATTGTAAAGGTGCGGAGCCGCGGATGCAGGCACTAAGGGTGCCGCGCAGTATCGGGCTGGCTTTGCGGTTCGCGGGCGCAGTTTGCCGCAGCCCGCGGCGCGGGTTTCCGAATTCGCGCTCGCGGACCTTGCCGCGGCAGGGCAGTGTGGGACAATCCCGCGTCGACTTAACGAGGATTGGCATGCTTTCCGACCACCAGCGCCAGCTGCACGAAGAACTGGGTATTCCGATTGACTACGGCAGCAGCGGCCGGCCCCCGTATTTCGCGGATGCGACAGAGCTCGTCGATGTCGGGCCGAACCTTGTCGGGCGCATGCAGCAGCTGACGCCAGAGGCAGCACGACGCTGGCAGGAGATGGTCGCGGCAGCCGCAGCTAACGGAATTCCGTTACTAATTGTGTCGGGATTCCGTAGTTTCGACTACCAGACCACCCTGATCCGCAACAAGCTCACCGCAGGGCAGGACATTGCCGAGATTCTGCGGGTTAATGCCGCGCCGGGCTTCAGCCAGCATCACAGCGGCCGGGCCGTCGATATCGCAACGCCCGGCAGCCGGCCCCTGACCGAGGCCTTCGAAGAAACACAAGCCTTTGTTTGGCTTACAAAAAATGCCTCAAAATTCGGTTTTTCGATGAGCTATCCACGCGACAATCCTTACGGCTTCATTTACGAGCCCTGGCATTGGTCGATGTGAGTTGACTTCACCCCGTAAGTCAGGAGAATGCGCGCCCCGCGAAGGCCTTTTTGGCCGCGCAAAACGACCGTAAATACTGCGGTTGGCTGTTGACAGGCCGGTGTCAGGATTAGACAATGCCCGGCTTGCGTGCGCGGAGGGGTACTCAAGCGGTCAACGAGGGCAGACTGTAAATCTGCTGGCTATGCCTACGTAGGTTCGAATCCTACCCCCTCCACCAGATATGAGTTTAAGACGGTGAGAGAAGGCAGGATCATTGGCGAAGCCAGCGATTGAGCGCTCTGCACTGCGTTACACACTCCGGTAAGTGATTCCGGACAACTGTTGAGCGATTAACCTTATTTAATAAGGTGAGCGGTTTCTTAGAGTAGAAACGATATCGATTTTTTAAATTCGGACGGTTAGCAAACGGACTGTCGGAATTTTTTGTGCGTCATGACAATTCGGGTTCGGTTTTACAGACGGCGTAGCGATACGTCGTTTTTTTGCTGCATCTGAAACGCACGAACTGACAGACAGCGTGCGGGTGTAGTTCAACGGTAGAACCTCAGCCTTCCAAGCTGATGATATGGGTTCGATTCCCATCACCCGCTCCATATGGAAGGGCAGGCTGGGGGATTTGCGGCGAAAGCTTGTTGTTACGCCCACATAGCTCAGGGGTAGAGCACTTCCTTGGTAAGGAAGAGGTCCCCGGTTCAAATC
>JBATFU010000270.1:0-6315 GCA_049665065.1 Woeseia sp.
GCCGTACAGCGTGATGTACGCGTCTTTTTGATTGCCATCGTCCGCAAGGGCCTCCGTCTTCAGGAATGAGAACGAAAGTTTTCCCTGCAGCAAATGAGGATCCAGGTCGCGTCTTAACTCACCCGTATCGCCGTTAATGGTGTTTCTGATCTCAACGACTTGTGTAAGCGCTGTAATACGGATGACCAAATTGGCAGCTGTGCCGTCTACAGAGGAAAGTGCAATGGTGTCGTTGACAGATTGGCCAACTGCCAGGCCGGCCACTGTTGCGTTAGTGGTGTCCAGGACATAGGTCCAGGCGCCGCTTTCGGCGATGCTGAATACCCCATAAGTCGTTTGGACATCGGTTTGCACAACGACCTTGTCTTCACCAAAGTTCACATCGGTAACGGTTACGTTACCTTCAAGAGTCTCTGCCTGATCATTAGGAATGGTAGCGTTCAAACCTCCAAAAACGGCGGGTTCTGGCGCGTTGTTGATTGCGCTTTCTACGACCGAAAGAGCGTCGCTGTTTAAGTTGCCAGCGACCGCAGACGTTCCTAAATCTACGACCGCGGCGTTAAAGTTATCCAGCGATGACTGCGAGAATGTGCCGTCAGCCAAATCACTACCAAGATTGTTGATTATGTCCGCCGCTGAAGCGCCGGCGTCGTTAGCGTCCAATTGAGAAATCAGGGCCAGCGCTGTCGCATACCTTCCTGCATCATCATTGCTAGCGGCCGTCGTCGCCAGATTCGTCGGCACGATTTCGGTGATGTCACCAGAGACGCCAAAATTTACGCCAATAGCGGTGTTGTAGGTAGAAAGTGCTGTGTTCAAATCACCCGCCGCTGCAGCAAGCTGGGTGGCCAATTCTGTTAATGGAGAGACGGTGAAAACTGCGTCACCGTCTACGTTGACGACCGCTCGGGTGACAGGCGCATCGAGAGTGAGGCCCGTCGACTCATCGACATAGGTTCCGCCACTGCAGGAAATTAACGCTGTTCCATCAATGGGAATCAGCCCATCGAAGCTCGCTAAACCACTGCTGGTTGTGCCCGAGCCCAACGCAGTGCTCGCTGCCACACCGCTGGAATCGACCGCAAAGATTTCACAAAGGGCCCCGTCTACCAAACCATGAACAAAGCGCGCTCCAAGGTTATAAGCGGCCTGAATACGAATAGGAGCGGATTCGACTGTCTCGCGAAATCCGGAAGCATCGGTATAGCGAATAACGACATTAACAAGTTCACCCCCTTCGTCTGCGCTTAGCGCATAGGAAGTGGAAGTCGCACCTGGAATCAGGTCACCATCTGAGAACCACTGATAGCTCACAGTGCCAGGCTGAATGCCTTCGGGATCCGATACCAATACCGACAGGGTTTCGCCTACAACGGCTTCACCGCTTAGGCTCACGGCCCCGTTGGAGGCCTGCGCCAGAGGGACACCATCCCTGTCGCTGCCACAGCCGACAAGCGTCGCAAATAGCACAACAAATAATAAGACCTTGTAATTCATTACCCTGAACTCCCCATCAAATTTAATATTCTTAATATCAGCCTGCCAACGCTGTCATTCTTGTCGTCTCTGGTCCTGTCCGTCGGGACCTGATTTGCCAGTAGCGCAAATCGAATTGATCGCCTCGACGAAGCTCAACAGTGCGCTATGGAGCACCTTGATGAACTGAAGACGGCTCAAGGCCAGGCTGGTACGCATTTCGGAATCCCCCCGTTTGCGTAATTCAAATTCTTTGCGCTGGGCGCAAGCGTTTCTTTTGTAAACCGGGCGCCAATAATTGGTAGGACCAATTTTCAAGAACTTAGCCGACCAATTATGCTCTCATCCAATTCACGATTGCAAAAATTTACCAGAGCCGATCAGCTGCTAGAAAGCCCGTCGGGGGGCGACATGTCGGTAAAAACAGGGTCAAAAGCTGCGAACGCCGTCTTCGCTGCGCGAGGTGAACTGCGAAATCCGGACTGCGGAATGCGGAACCAGACAGGGGTGATCTTTAGCAGCCCAGTGATTGCGCCGACGTTTCACCGTATCGAAGACACATGACTAATTGATAAGCTGGTCTGAACACTTTGAAAGACAATGCGTCTGATCGAGGACTTACTGCGATGGAAGAAACCTGGCGCTGGTTCGGGCCTGAAGACACGGTCACGCTTGAACAGATCCGCCAAGCTGGTGCCACCGGCATTGTCACCGCGCTCGATCACGTGCCGACCGGCGAGGCCTGGCCGGCCGCCGACATCGCGGAGCGCAAGCGCCTGATCGAGAATGCCGGTCTTACCTGGTCGGTTGTCGAATCGGTACCGCTGCATAACGACGTCAAGACACGTTCGGGCGAATATCGCCGCTATATCGACAACTACAAAAAAAGCATCCGTAATCTCGGTGCCGCCGATATCCATCGCATTTGCTACAACTTCATGCCGGTCGTTGACTGGACGCGCACCAACCTGACCTACGAGTTGCCGAACAGGGCCGAGGCGCTGCGTTTCGAGATGACGGACTTCGCAGCCTACGACCTGTTCGTTCTGGAGCGTGACGGCGCGAAAAACAGCTATAGCGACGCCGTCATAGCGCGCGCTAGCGAACGATTCGATGCGATGTCGCCAGTGGCACGGGCGGCACTCGAGAAAAACATCATCGCCGGGCTGCCGGGTGGCGAAGGCAGTTACGATCGCGACAGCATCCGCGCGGCAATTGAACGGTTCGCGAAGCTCGGTAACGAAACTTATCGCGCCAACCTGATCGCGTTTCTCAAGGAGATCATTCCGGTGGCCGAAGCCGCCGGCGTCGTCATGGCGATCCACCCGGACGACCCACCGTTTTCCCTGTTCGGCTTGCCGCGCGTCGTATCGACCGCCGACGATGCGCGTGCCTTACTCAATGCCGTGCCGAGCCCGGCGAACGGCCTGACGATGTGCGCCGGTTCCTACGGCGCGCGCGGCGACAATGATCTCGTTGCCATGATTCGCGAGTTTCACGACCGTATCTACTTCGTGCACCTGCGCAACATCAAGCGCGAGGATGACGGTTCCTTTTACGAAACAAATCATCTTGAAGGTGATAACGATATCGTCGGCATCGTTAACGCACTGCTCGACGAGGAACATGAGCGACAGGGCCTGCCGCCCGGACGTTGCACGATTCCAATGCGGCCGGACCACGGCCATACGCTGGGCGAGGAAAAGTCCGACAAGCGAGTGCGGCCGGGCTATTCGTACGCGGGTCGTATGAAGGGTCTGGCTGAATTGCGCGGCGTCATGCACGCGCTCGCGTCCATGCGGAGCCTCGAGTGACCCTGTAAATGATGCCGGGAAGAATAATCGCAGTGCTCAGCGTAATTTTGCTGTGTGCAGCTTGTGCAGACAGGCCGAGTGCAGGCCTGGCGGAGCGCCAGTCCATGTGGCTGCTGGTCGACGATTTCGAATCAGGTCTCGAGCGCTGGATGCATATTGACGTCGAAAACTTGACCGTTCCATTTGTGCCCGACCCGCAGATTTCAGACATTCGTTTCGATGCGGAGACAACCAACCATTTCCTGTTAAGAAAACCTGCAGCTGATGGTGTCGTCGGCAATCGCAAAGCAATCGGTTTTATGCCACTGCCGGTTACCGTTCAGGTCGGCGAGACCTGGACGTTCTATACCCGTATCAATGTCGAGTATTTTCCGAACAACCACTCTTTTGGCCTGACCAGTGTGCCTGCGTCCGAAATTCCCGGGCAGAACTACGATTCCTTCGAACCGATGATTCGCGTTACCGACAAATGGGAGTCGGACGGCAGCAACAACGACGGGACCCTGATGGTCCTGAGTGGCAACAACAAGGCCTACAGCAAGATCAACAATCCCCTGACTGGCAGATCCGCAATGCCATTGCAGACCGACGAATGGTATGAACTGTGGTATGTCGTGAAAAATGCGCCGCGTGACGGCGGTGGCCAGCGCTATGATCTCTACGTGCGTGGCGGAGAATTCGCGACACAGCAACGCGTGTTCGAAGACGCAGACTTCCGGATGCGCAGGACTTTGCCTTTGTCGTACTTCATGACGATCTGCAACACCGGACCACAGGACAGGCCTTACGGCAACGGCGGAGTACGCTACGATGACATCTACATGGCGCCGGGCCGCAACCTGACTTCGCCACTGCAGGCTATATTTCGCTAGAGCGACAGCCATGTCGAAAGCATTGCGAGCGCCACCGGATGACGTTGTGAACAGAATTCTTGAGAGGATGTGCGACGAATGAACGCAATAAGCAGATTGGCAATTTCCCTTACGTTTTTGGCGCTGGCCGTTGCGCCTGTTGCACATTCAGCAGACCACCCTCGCTTGATCATGACCAAGACCGGTGTCGAGAAAATCAGGTCTGAATTGGGCAAGGTGCCGCTGTTTGATGCGATGGTGGCAAAGGTCAGGGCGGAAGTTGACGCTGAAATTGCACTCGGCATCGACGTCCCGATTCCGCTGGATTATTCAGGCGGCTACACGCACCAGCGCCACAAGCAAAACTTCTTCATCATGCAGAAAGCGGGCGCGCTGTATCAGATCCTGGAAGATGAAAAGTATGCCCGGTACGTGCGCGACATGCTGTTCGCGTACGAGGCCATATACATGGGTCTGCCGCTGCATCCCAAGGAGCGATCCTATGCGAGGGGCAAGCTGTTCTGGCAGTCCCTGAACGATGCCAACTGGCTGGTCTTCGTGAGCCAGGCGTATGACACAATTTACGACTACCTGTCGGCTGAAGAACGCAAGACTCTGGAAGACAATCTCTTTCGGCCATTCGCCGACCACATATCCGTCAGGAATCCTGCATTCTTCAACCGCGTTCACAACCACAGTACCTGGGGTACTGCGGCGGTCGGCATGCTGGGCCTCGTCATGGGAGACGACGAGATGGTCGAGCGTGCGCTCAATGGCCTGCCGCGCGAGAGTCTTGATCTCACCGCCAAGGACGATGACGGTGGTCTCTTGTGGTCGGAGAACCAGAAAGCGGGATTCTTCGCCAACCTCGAGAAGCCCTTCTCACCGGACGGCTACTACAACGAAGGTCCTTACTATCAACGGTACGCCATGTACCCGTTCCTGATTTTCGCCCAGGGCCTGCACAATGTGAAACCTGAGCTTAAGATCTTCGCGCGGCAAGACGGCGTGCTTCTGAAGGGCGTCAATGCACTGCTGAATCTGTCAAACGCGAATGGCAATTTCTTCCCGTTGAATGACGGACAAAAAGGCATGTCGTACCACGCTTACGAAGTGGTAACGGCAGTCGACATCGCTTACCAGTTTGGCGGCAATGATCCACGCTTGTTGAGTATTGCCGAAGAGCAGGGCCAGGTACTCCTTGATGACGCCGGTTTTGCCGTTGCGTTGGCCATTCGCGACGGCAAGGCAATTCCATTTGATAAAAAGTCAGTGAAGCTCTCCGATGGGCCGGATGGCAAGCAGGGCGGGGTCGCAGTCCTGCGTGACGGGAAGGAGAAGCTGGAACTTGTTTACAAATACACCGCGCAGGGCCTGGGGCACGGACACTATGACAAGCTCTCGTTTTCTTTCTACGAGAAAGGTGACGAGATCCTGCAGGACTATGGCATGGCCCGCTGGGTCAATATCGAGCAAAAAGGCGGCGGCAACTACCTGCCGGAAAACTCCACGTGGGCAAAGCAGAGCATCGCGCACAACACGCTTATCCAGAATGAAACATCGCATTTCGGAGGCATTTACGAGATCGCGAACCAGCACCATTCGGACTTGTCCTTCTACGACGACACCAACAGTGCAGTGCAGGTAGTCAGCGCCACCGAGACCAACGCCTATCCGGCAACCAAACTGCGCCGAACACTTGCGCTGATCAGGACCGACAATTTCGAAAAGCCTTTTGTGCTGGATATATTTAAAGTTGTCTCGGGTAAGAAGAATAAGTACGACCTGCCGTTCCACTACCTGGGGCAGGTCATGGATACAGATTTTGAATACGCCGTGCCGTCATCCCTGAAAGCGCTGGGCAAGCAGCACGGTTACCAGCATCTGTACGTGGAAGGCAGGGGCAGGCCCGCATCGGACAACACACAGTTTTCCTGGATGAACAATGACAGGTTTTACACATTGACGTCGGTCGCGGAAAAGTCCGACGAATTGCTGTTTACGCGGCTTGGTGCCAGCGATCCGGCCTTCAACCTGCGCCAGGATCCCGCGTTTATCATTCGCAGGCAGGGTGCAGGTGACACGACATTCGTCTCAACAATAGAAACGCATGGCAGCTACAACCCGGTTGCAGAGTCGGCCGTAAACTCGAAGAGCAATATCGCCGAGCTGAA
>JBATFU010000271.1:0-4417 GCA_049665065.1 Woeseia sp.
ATTTTAATCTGGGCCTCGAGCGCCAGTTGAAAGTCCGCGGCATCCCCACGGTGCATTACGTTAGCCCGTCAGTCTGGGCATGGCGCCAGGGACGTGTCAGGAAAATCGGAGCAGCCGCCGACAAGGTTTTGTGTCTGCTGCCGTTCGAAAAAGCCTTTTATGACAAGCACAACGTCGCGGCAGAATTCGTCGGCCATCCGCTTGCCGATCGCATTCCCAGGAACCTCAGTGCCAGCAGCGCGCGCGCGGAACTTGGCATCAACGCGCCCGGCGTTGTCACGATCATGCCGGGGAGCCGCCTGTCCGAGGTCACGCGACTGGGGCCGGTGTTCATCGATGCAGCAAAAATTTTGCAGCAGCGTTTTCCCGGCATGGCTTTCGTCACGCCATTGGCAACCGGCAAAACCCGTGCGCTGTTCGAACAGCAACTGGCGCGGGCGCACATGCAAGCGGCGTTTACGCTGGTCATGCACCAGTCAGAACAGGCCATCATCGCCGGAGATGCCGTGTTGCTGGCATCGGGCACGGCCGCGCTGGAGACCGCTTTGCTGTGCCGCGCGATGGTGGCCGCCTATCGGCTGGCCCCTGTTACGTATTTTCTCGCGCGCAGCTTGCGACTGGTCAAGGTTCGGCACTTCACGCTGCCCAATCACCTTACCGACGAGCCGCTGGTGCCGGAATACCTGCAATCCGCGGCAACGCCAGGGGCGCTTGCCGATGCGATCGCAAATTTGCTGGAAGATTCCACAAGGCGCCTCGCGATTGAAAAAACCTTCGCGTCGTTGCGCGACAACCTGGCACGCAATGCCAGCGCGCGAGCGGCCGAGGCGATACTCGGGCTGGCTCGCGAGCAGGCGCGCCGATGAAAAGCTGGCGAGTGATTGCAGGTGTCGATGAAGCCGGGCGGGGGCCACTCGCGGGACCGGTCATGGCTGCGGCAGTCATTCTTGACCCCGCCAAAAAAATTGCGGGTCTCGCCGATTCCAAAAAGCTGTCGCCCGCGCGCCGCGAGGCATTGGCGGAAGTCATTCAGCGCGACGCCTGCGCCTTTGCAGTGGCCTGGGCTGACGCAGAAGAAATCGACCGACTCAATATCCTGGTTGCCAGCCATCTCGCGATGCGCCGCGCGCTTTCAGGCCTGCGCGTCATGCCGGATCATGTCGAGGTGGATGGCAACCGCCTGCCCAATCTCAGGTTCCCGGCGCGGCAGCTGACCGGCACGGCGATCGTAGGCGGCGACGCCAGCGTCGCCGCGATCAGCGCTGCGTCAATTCTTGCCAAGGTATTGCGCGATCGCACGATGCTCGCGCTGGATGCCCTGTATCCCGAGTACGGATTTGCGCAACACAAGGGCTATCCGACAAAGGCCCACCGCGCTGCGCTTGAGCGGCACGGCCCTTGTCCGCAGCATCGGCGCAGTTTTCGGCCGCTCTCGATGCCGGCATGAGAACCGCCAATTGCCTGACATCGCGGGGACCGGGGCTGATAAAATCAGCCGCCTCCCGGGCTGCCAGCAAACTCTCCTGCGCATGAGCAACGCGTTCGTCCACCTGCACCTGCACACGCAGTATTCCATCGTCGACAGCACGGTACGCATTCCTGCGCTGATGGAGAGTTGCGTCGAGTCCGGGATGCCCGCCGTCGCCCTGACCGACCAGGACAATATTTTCGGCCTGGTGAAGTTCTACAAACAGGCTTTGCGGCGCGGTATCAAGCCACTGATTGGCGTTGACCTGCGCATTCGCGACCAGGCAGATGGCGGCGAGCACAGTGGCCTCGTGTTGTTGTGTCAGTCTGAAGAGGGCTACCACAACCTGACGCGACTCGTCAGCCGCTGCTACCTCGAGGGCCAGGTTCGCGGTGTTCCGATGGCGCACAGGGAATGGCTCGACAGGCAAAACTGCGGCGGCCTGATCGCGCTCTCTGGCGGCCTCTCTGGCGATGTTGGCCGGGCCCTGGCGCAGGAGCATGATGATGTTGCCGGCCAATGCCTGGATCACTGGCTCGAGGTCTTCGGCGACCGCTATTACCTTGAGCTCACCCGCACTGGTCGGCCGAACGAGGCGAGCTGCATGCAGCATACGCTGGAAGTCGCGAGTCGACGCAGCGTGCCCGTCGTTGCGACGAATGACGTGCGATTTATTGAACGCGAGGATTTCGACGCGCACGAGGCGCGCGTCTGTATTCAGGAAAGCCGCACGCTGGACGATGGCGAACGTGCGCGTCGCTACAGTCCGGAGCAGTACCTGCGCAGCGGTGCCGAAATGGTGACGCTCTTCGCTGATGTGCCGGAAGCAATCAGCAATGCGCTCGAGATCGCCCGGCGCTGCAACCTCAATCTGAAGCTCGGTGAATCCGTGTTGCCGGCATTTCCAGTGCCCGGCAAGCAAACCGAAGAGGACTTTCTGCGCGCAGAATCGGCCCGCGGCCTCGAGCGCGTGCTCGGCATCAAGTACCTGCGCGACAAGACGCCAACGGCGCAGCGCGAGCAGACCCAAGTTCCTTACCAGCAGCGACTTGCGTCAGAGCTCGACGTTATTTGCGCGATGGGATTCCCCGGTTACTTCCTGATCGTTGCCGACTTCATTCGCTGGGCGAAAGAGCAGGGCATACCGGTAGGTCCCGGTCGTGGTTCCGGTGCTGGCTCACTCGTTGCCTATGCGCTCGGCATTACGGATGTCGACCCGCTCGAATATGACCTGCTGTTTGAGCGCTTCCTGAACCCTGAGCGCGTGTCGATGCCGGACTTTGATGTGGACTTCTGCATGGAGGGTCGGGACCGGGTTATCGACTACGTTGCAGAGCGCTATGGACGCGAGCGTGTCTCGCAGATCATTACTTACGGCACGATGGCGGCAAAAGCGGTCGTGCGGGATGCTGGCAGAGTGCTCGGCCATCCGTACGGTTTCGTCGACCGGATCGCCAAGCAGATTCCATTCGAACTCGGCATCACGCTCGACAAAGCGCTTCTGCAGGAAGACGAACTCGCGGCGATGTACCGCGATGATGAAGATGTCAAAACGACTATCGACCTTGCGCGATCTCTGGAAGGCCTGGTGCGCAACGCCGGCAAGCACGCCGGTGGCGTGGTTATCGCACCGGGAAAGCTGACCGACTTTACGCCGCTCTACTGCGAAGAAGGTGGCATCAACGTCGTCACCCAGCTCGACAAGGACGACGTCGAAGCAGCGGGCCTCGTCAAGTTCGACTTCCTCGGCCTGAAGACCTTGACGATCATCGACTGGGCCGTGCACATAATTAATGAAGCGCATCCCGAAGCGCCGGTCGATATCAAGCTTTTGCCAATGGACGATGCGGCCACGTTTCAATTGCTGCAGGCCTGCCACACGACCGCTGTCTTCCAGCTCGAATCGCGCGGCATGCGCGACCTGATAAAGCGCCTGCGCCCGGACCAGTTCGAAGACCTCATTGCGCTCGTTGCCCTGTTTCGACCGGGCCCGCTGCAGTCCGGCATGGTCGATGACTTTATCTCACGCAAGCATGATCGATCCAAAAAGGAAATCGACTACCTGCACCCGGACCTGACGCCGGTGCTTGAGCCGACTTACGGTGTAATCCTGTACCAGGAACAGGTCATGCAGATCGCGCAGGTACTGGCGGGCTATACGCTCGGCGGCGCTGACCTCTTACGGCGTGCGATGGGCAAGAAGAACGCGCAGGAGATGGCCAAGCAGCGACAAATCTTCGTAACGGGTGCAACCGAGCGCGGCGTTAGCGATGCAACGGCGACGCGCATCTTCGACCTGATGGAGAAGTTTGCAGGGTACGGCTTCAACAAATCGCACTCAGTGGCGTACGCGCTGCTGTCGTACCAGACGGCGTACCTGAAGGCGCATTACCCGGAAGCGTTCATGGCCGCGGTGATGACAGCCGATATCGACAACACCGACCGGTTGGTCATGCTGAAAGACGATTGCCGCCAACTCGGAATCGAATTGAAGCCACCGGATATCAATCGTTCAAATTATCGTTTCAGCGTCGCCGGGGAAAAACAGATCCTGTATGGGCTGGGGGCTATCAAGGGTGTTGGCAAAAGTGCCGTCGAGGCAATGGTCGCCGAACGAGAACGGCACGGTCGCTACAGCAGTCTCGGCGAATTTGTGCGCCGGATTGAGCTGGATAAAGTGAATAAACGCGCGCTCGAAGCCTTGATCAAGTCTGGCTCGCTGGATTGTTTCGGGAGTTCGCGGCGCAGTTTGATCGAAGCGCTGCCCGAAGCACTGCAGGGTGCGGGGCAGGCGGCACGCGCCGCCGAAGCCGGTCAGAACGACATGTTCGGTCTGGCCGAAGTTGCCGCCGTACCGGCGCAGGAAATCACCGCGCCCGCGCCGCTGCGTGAATGGGCCGAAGCGGAATTACTGCGCAACGAAAAAGAGGCGCTCGGCTTGTACCTGAC
>JBATFU010000272.1:0-7585 GCA_049665065.1 Woeseia sp.
GCTGTGGCCCTGTGAACATAATGTCAGTGGTGTCACGAGCGATTGGCATTCCCATTTTACTATTCTTGCGAGGCGCACATGTCCCACTACACCGATCCCGAACTCGAGCAGTTCTAGGCATCCAAGCAGTTGCTTCGCGACCAGTCGGTCATGATGCTTAATCGCAATTAAAGAGGGGGTCGAACCGAGGTTTCTGGTCAGCCGACCCATCCGGACCGTCGAGGCCGGCGACGGTGCGAGGTTTGGCGAACCGGGGCTTGTTGCTGTAGCGACTTAACAGGGTTTTCTCGGATTTACAGGCTGATAGGCATGTACAACCGGGAACCCGCATCCGGCAAAGCAGTCTGACAGGCATGAGGTTCTATCCCGCAGCGCTCGCACTACTCGCCATCCAGGCACTCACTGGGTGCAGCACGACGGCTGTCGACCACAACGGGAAACAGCCACCTGCGTGGACCGCCAGCAGCGATCGCTTCGGTGACCGGCCGAGCATCGCATCACCCGACGCGGTTCATCAGCTGACAGAAGAGCAACGTCGCGCGTTCCAGCGCTTCCTCGATGCCCCGGCAAACGAAACAAAGCCAAGACACCGCCTGGTTGCAGATTATCTTGGCGAAATAACCAACAACTTCCACTATCGCGGTGAAACACTCACCGCGAGTGACGCCCTCGACCAATCGGCAGGCAATTGCCTGTCCCTGGCGATTCTCACGACAGCGCTCGCGCGGCAGGCGGGTGTTGAGATTGCCTATCAGCTGATGGACTCATCGCCAGTTTTTGAGTCACGCGACAACGTCATCGAACGCAGCGTGCACGTGCGCAGCATTCTCTATGCTCCCGGCCGGCGACCTGAGCGCGGCTTGTTCGCGTCGTTGCGTCCCGGTATCAAGATCGATTATTTCCGGAGCGATACCGACAGGTTCATCAGCAACATTGATGAATCAGAGTATTTCGCGATGTACTACCGCAACATCGCTGCGAATGCGATCGAAGCTCAGCAGTTACCGGAGGCCTACTGGCTCCTGCTGAAGTCTCTCGAACTCACGCCGGACAACCCGGACGCGCTGAACATGCTGGCGATTGTGTTTGATCGCGCGGGTGAGCCGGGAATAAGCGAGGAGATTTACCAGTACGGCATCGACCGCGCGAATCGGCAGGTTGGCCTGTTAAGAAACTACGGCATTTTCCTCAAAAAGCAGGGGCGCTATGTTGAGGCAGAGCGAATCGATGAGAGGCTTAAAAAGCTTGACGACCCGAATCCCTTCGACTGGATCGATGCAGGGCAGGCTGCCTATGAAGACGGCGATTATCGTCGTGCTGAACTGTATTTCATGAAAAGCATCAAGCTTGCACCGTACCTGCATGAAGGGCACTTCGGCCTCGCAAAAACCTACTTCCAGACAGGCAACTTCAGATTGGCGGAGCGCAATCTTGCCGAGGCACTAAGCCAGGCGAACGAATTACCAACGCGCAATTTGTACCAGGCGAAGCTTATTGCACTGGGCGGTAGCAGGTAGCACGAACCCCAGCATCCTGAGTCGCGCTCCACAAAGTGATGGATGTCTTTTGCTATTCTGCACGGGTTCATCACAAACGAGATGCCAGCATGCCCAGCCACATCGATCCTGAGCGCGACCAGTTCGAAGCGTTTAAAAGCCTGCCGCGCGATGAGCCGATCATGATGCTCAACTGCCTGCGCTTTCACGACAAGGCGCGCTATGAAGACGGCCGCGAGGCGTCAGGCGCCGCGGCCTATGCCGCCTACAGCAAAGCCAGCGCGCCGATCTTTCAGCGCGTAGGCGGTGACATCATCTGGCGCGGCAAACCGCAGGTGACGCTGATTGGCCCGCAAGATGAGCAGTGGGACCTGATGTTCATCGCCCGCTACCCGAATGCGGCTGCGTTTCTCGAAATGGTTACGGACCCTGAATATCGCAAGGCGGTGAAGCATCGGCAGGCTGCGGTATTGGACAGTCGGCTGGTGCGTACGGCAGAGGTTGCTGAGGGTGGTGGTTTTGCTGGATAGGTGCCACTCTTCTGAGCAACTTGCCAGCGCGCTCGCGTAAAGTCGAATCACTCTACTGAGTTCAGCCCTTCATGATTCAGCGCCGGTCACTTGGTTGCCAACTAAAAAAAGCGTCGGTTTATTTTTTTGAGAATAGGCCGCGTTGTTTGCCCTTCGCGGCGCCGATGAGTGTTTCAAGACTCATCCGACGTGCGGCTTATCTACCCGCCGCCGGCCGGCTGTCAATCATGATGGCATCCAGCGTCTTCTGCGCGCGCTTCAGATCCAGCAAATCACGCCGCTCCAGCATCTCGCACTCATCGCGAACCATCTGCGCGATATCGACAGGATAGTGCCGACAGTCCTCCGGCCGGTCTTCGTAGATGTCGCAGGTGAACTTGTTGCCGTACGGTGATTTCTGCAGAAAGGGGCAGCGAGCAAAGTAGTCGCCGGTTGCAGGGTCAATCCAGATCTTCCGGCCCTGCACGTAGCGCGCAATGTCCGGACGGTGAGTTTCCCACCATTCCGCTTCCTCCGCGGTAGCAGACAGGCCGCCGTTGCCGGCCGTCTCACAGCACTTGCCGCAGGAGTTGCAGTTTTTCATGGGATCAGGCTACACGACGATTGCGATGAACACTGGCTGTTTGTCTGACTTTGAGCGAAGCCTGTCACTCGTGGTGCTCGCCAATCTCCCCGTCCGTAAACAGGTAGTCCTTCAGCTCTTTGTCAAACCGCGGATCACGCCGCCGTATCCATTCCAGCACCATCGCCGCGTGTTCTTTTTCTTCGTCGCGGTTGTGCGCGAGGATCTTCGCCAGTTCCTTGTCCTTGCAGGCGTCGACGCGCTGGTTGTACCAGTCGACGGCTTCCAGCTCTTCCATCCGCGAGGTGATCGCGCGGTGCATGTCGCGGGTCTCGTCGCTCAGTTCTTCAATTGGCTCGTGGTAGCCCTCGTTGGACATTCGGGTTCTCCTTGCGCGTTGGGTCGAGGCGTATTGTGCGACAGCGGCGTCGTGTTGTCAGGCCTTGCGCAACTGCACTGTAAAACACACGCCATTGTCAGTGTTTTCAGCCTGCAGGCTGCCACCGTGGCTTTTTGCAATCAGGCGCGCGATGAACAGTCCAAGGCCCAAGTGCGCGTCATCGCCATCCTTGCGAACCGAGATCATTGACGCAAACAGCTGGCCGCGCATTTTTTCCGGTAATGGCGGACCCGGGTTTTCGACATCGAGTTGCAACGTCTCATCGTCAGCACGCAGACGCAGCGTAATCGTGTCGCCTGGCGCGCTGAAGTCGACAGCGTTATCGACGAGCTTGTCCAGCATCTGGATGATCAGCTCCGGCGAGCCCTGCATCTCGCTGCCCGCGCCGGATTTCTCGTACGCGATTTGGCGGTCCGGCCAGGCGTCGCGGTAGGCGCTCACGGTGGATTGCAGCACCTCGTCGAGGTCGAAGTTTTCAATCTCCGCCTGATCGATGACTTCCTCCACGCGGCTCGCTTCACTCATCGCACTCAGAATGTTCTTAAGCCTGTCGACGCCGTCGCGCGCACGGCCCGTGTACTGGCGACCTTCATCCGATAACGGTTCGTGTTCCAGGTTGTCGAGCGACGACCGCACAATCGTCAGCGGCGTGCGCAGCTCATGCGACAACTTCGACGCCAGCGTGCGCAAATACTCGTTGTACTCGCCGAGTTGTTTCAGCACGCTCGCGAAGCTGCGCGACAAATCGCCGATCTCATCACTGGCCGACAGGCTCGGCAGATCGGCATGCGCACGATTGTCATCGAGGGCACGCCGCGCGCCGCGGCTTAAGCGTCGCACGCGCTGCGACAACCAGCTCGCGTAACCGAGCAACGCGCCTGCCGCTACCAGCGTCGCCAGCAGCGTGAAGCTGAACAGCCGCGTCAATGCGGCACTCGTTAAACTCAGGATTGCGTCCGTGCCCTGCTGCAACACCAGCACCCCGGTCTGCACGTTGCCGGACCACACCGGTTGCGCCACCGCGACTACCGCGCGACCACTCTGCGACAAACGAAACCAGCCGCTCGTGGCTTTGCCATTCAGCGCCGCCGCAATGTAAGGCTGCTGTTCGCGACCCGATACATCCGGTGCCGCGAGCGACGCGTCAGCAGCCGGATCGATGATCGCGTCGTAGGCAGCCCGCAGCCAGCCGGAAGTTCGCACGTTACCCGGGCCGGCTCGCTCGGTAACATCGCCGGCACTTGCCAGTCGCCAGCCTTCCGCATCCGTAACGATCAGGCGGAGTCCCGGTTGCGCGTAGTTGTTCAATACGCTTTGCAGAAATATCGATGGCGTTACGAGTAGGCCGGGTCGCGAGCCGCTGAAGCTGCTGCTGCGCGCAGTGGAGCGGCCGAAGCCGACGTTGTCGACAATAACGCCGAGCGTTGGCCCGATCAGCTGCCGCGGAATGCGTGCTTCGAGCTGGTAACCGCCGGGCACATCCTGCCAGTGCCCGCTGATCGCCTGCTCTGCTTTACCGCCGATCTGCCGCGCCACGATCGGCCCCGGCGCTTCGGCCGCGAATACGAAACGCAGCGGGCTGCCGTCCGGGTTGCTGCTGACCAGCGTGATTCGATCGCTCGGCGCGTCATCATTCTCTTGCGCGTAAACCACTTCGTTGTCCGCAACCCGGACATACAGCCACAGTTGTTGCCGCTGCAGACCTAATACAAACCGGATCGGTCCATCAATGCCGCGCAAGGTACGCTGCGCCTCCTCATCAACGGTCCAGTCATTGAAGTAGCCATCGAGTAGCGGTGCGCGTGCCAGTGGGTGGGCATAGAGCTGCTCGGCACCCGGCGGCGCGTTCTCGCTGAACGCCAGAAACTCCTGCGGAAACTGCGACAGCGAATCGGCAATCGCCTGCGCCGTGCCGGCCAGCATCTGCTGCTGGCCTTCGCGCAAAGCGGTTTCCGTTTCCTGGATGAACTGGCAACCGGCCCACGGCAACACGAGGGTCAGCAGGCTCACCAGCAGCAACTGCCGTTTAAGGTTCATGACATGCTCAGTTGATGAGCCAGCGGTAACCCATGCCGTACACCGTCTCTATCGCGTCGAACGTCGGGTCGATTGCGACGAACTTGCGGCGGATGCGTTTTACGTGCGACGTGATCGTGTTGTCGTCGAGTACCGCCTGCGCCGCATCCATCAACTGCTGCCGGTTCTTGACATGACCGGGAAAGCGCGCGAGCGCGTGCACCATCCAGAATTCTGTGAGCGTGAGACCTACTGGCACGTCCTGCCAGCGCACGGTCATGCGCTCGCTGTCGAGCTCGAGGTCGCCGCGACGCAGCAGCGACTCGCCTGAATCCGGTTGCTGCATCACGTCGAGGCGGCGGAACAGTGCGGCGATGCGTGCCATCAGGTGCGGCAGGCTGATGTCCTTGGTCAGGTAGTCATCGGCACCCAGGCGCAGGCCCGAGACCGCATCGAACTCGCTGTCGCGCGCGGTCAGGAAAATAATCGGTAACTCATCGGAGAGCTGTCGCAGGCGACGGCACAGCTCGAAGCCGCCTTCGACATCGTCCTTCAGGTTGATATCGATCAGCACGAGATCCGGCAGTCGGGCCTCGAACGCGGCCAAGGCCGGCTTGCGCGCCTCGTACGCGTCAACCGCGTAGCCCTCGCGCCGAAACGCGGCGGCGTAGTTCTCGCGCAGTGCCGCTTCGTCTTCGACGATGGCGATCTTTCTGGACATCGGCTGGCCTTCGGAAAAGCCACAATTTGCCACATTCGGTCGGTGCATTGCCATGACAGCAGCGGCCGCCACGCCCAATGCCTTGCTGAAATGCTCCCAACGAACCTCGTCAAGGACCACAGTCATGGCTAGCAGAACAAGAAACGGGCAGGCACGAAACGACAGCGTCACCTATTGGCAGGAACGCAAACTTTCGTGGCACCCACCGATGAAGGTGCCGACAAACGCGTCAGCGAACCCATCGAAAGAAGCGCCAATAAACGCATCTAGGTGCGTGCCGCCGTCAGTACAGTCACCAACACGGTGGCTGCCGCTGACGCCGGCGCTGATGCCGGCTACGGCGCAAACGCTACCGCCAACCCAGAAGCCACCGCTGATGCAGGCGTCATCGCAAACTTCGATCTCACAGTGTCGTGGCAGCGTGGCCGAGAGATTCTGTCGCAGTATGAGTGCCGCCGCGACGCTGCTCCTGCTGTTCGTACTGATGCCGCCCGTTTATGCGCAGGATGATGCGGTATTCGACATCGGCCTGATGCTGCATTCCGCTACCGGCCGGCACGCCGCCACGAAACTGAATACCGATGTCGACATCGAAGTGAGCGGCATCGTCGCGCGGGTCACCGTGAAGCAAAAGTTTCGCAACGACGGCGATCTCTGGTCAGAAGGTATTTACACATTTCCACTGCCGGAAGATGCGGCTGTCGATCGCATGCGCCTGCAGGCAGGCGAGCGCATCATCGAGGGAGAAATCCAGGAAAAGGAAGCGGCGAAGAAGACCTATGAGAAGGCAAAGCGCGAAGGCAAGCGCGCGAGCCTGGTCAAGCAGCAGCGTCGCAACCTGTTTACAACTTCGGTTGCGAACATCGCCCCTGGCGAAACCGTCACTATTGAAATTTCATACCAGCAGACTGTCGTTTACGACGATGCAACGTTTACGCTGCGCGTGCCCACGACGCTCACACCACGCTACATCCCCGGTACGCCGCTAACCGACAAGCAGGGCAGCGGCTGGGCGCGGGATACGGATCAGGTGCCAGACGCATCGTTGATTACACCGCCGATGGTGACGCAGTCCAGCGACCACCGCATCAGCCTGCGGGCCAGCATCGATGCCGGCATGCCGCTCGACATCATCGCAAGCCGCTATCACCCGATCTCCGTCAGCGATCATGCAGGTGTTTACAAGGTGGAACTGCGCAATGCCCTTGAAATGATGGATCACGATTTCGAGCTCGTCTGGCGCGCGCCACCGAGCACTGTGGCGCGCGTCGCGTTGTTTTCGGAGATCGATCAGGACCAGCCGCACCTGTTGCTGATGCTGCTACCACCTGTGCAAATCGACGATGCCATTGCCGTGCCGCCGCGCGACCTGACGCTCGTCATCGACACCTCCGGTTCCATGCACGGCGTGTCCTTGCAACAGGCGAAGCAGGCGGTGCTGCTGGCGCTTGACGGTTTGCGTGAACAGGATCACTTCAACCTGATCCAGTTCAATTCGACGACCGACATGCTGTTTCCGGCCAGCGTGCCGGTGACGGCAAGCAACCTGCGAGCGGCGCGCAGCTGGGTTAAAGGCCTTGGCGCAAACGGCGGCACGGAGATGCGACCCGCACTCGCCGCCGCGTTGCGCGGTAACTCGGAGCTCGGCCTCAGGCAGGTCGTGTTCGTGACCGACGGCTCGGTCGGCAACGAAACCGAGCTTTTCAGTTTCATCGAACAGCAGCTTGGCAACACGCGCCTGTTCACGGTGGGCATCGGCTCCGCACCGAACGGATTCTTCATGCGCAAGGCCGCAGAAGCCGGGCGCGGCACGTTCGTCACGATCAGCGCGCTGCACGAAGTGCAGGAGAAGATGACGCG
>JBATFU010000273.1:0-3739 GCA_049665065.1 Woeseia sp.
AAGCAAGGTTTGCCGGCTGCTGGTCGTACCATTCAAGCCGGTGCCCCTTGTGAATGGTCACGGGTCGTTCCGGCGGCATCCGCAGGAATGCCGGCTTCATGTTGAGAAAGTGTTGCCGGATCGCCTCGCACACGCAGATGATGCGATCGATGCGCGGGTTCAGGTAACGCATCCATGACATCGGATCCAGAAAACTGACGGCACCGACGATGCCCCGGTAGGCGACGATGCGAATGCTGCGACCGCGCGCCGCGAGGATGACGTTGCTGATTGCCTTGTTATTGAAGGTATGCACGATGTCGTAGCCGCCGCTATCGAACGCCTCGCGCAACCGTCGGATGCCCTTGAGATCAATGTTCTTGCGCAGCGGCAGTTCAATCGTCTTTACACCCGCCTCTTCAAGGAAGTGGAGATTCGGGCTTGCCGACTGACAGCTGACCGTGATGTCGATACCGGCTTCGTGCATACCGATGAAGGAGGCGATCGTCGGCCGGTCGCTGTCATCGACAATGCACAAGACCTTGATAGCCATCGTTGCTTCCTCACGGGCCCCGAGTCGGGCCATGACGGTGTTAAAAAGTTGTTAATTTTTAAGCTGTTGGCGGGATTCTACGCGATCTGGCGCCACAGGTCGCGCGCGCCGCAACTGCCGCCTGCGTGCTACCATTTGCACCCCGCAATTGCCGACGGAAGCCCGTAATGCTCGACCAGTGCCGACTCTGCGGCAGTACCCAGCTAAGCCTTTGCATGAGTGACGGCCGCAACAGCGATCTGCACTATTACCGGTGCGGGAATTGCTCGCTGTGGAACTACGACATGTCACTCGGCATGGACCAGACGCAGTACACGCAGCGCTACGTCAGCCCGACCGATCCTGACTACAAATCCAACATCGATGTCCGCCAGAGTTGGGACTTTCTGCAGCCTTACCTCGGCCCGCCCGGGCGGCTGATGGACATCGGCTGTGGCAACGGTTGCCTGCCGTATCTTGCCCGCGGGGCGGGCTGGGAAGTGCGTGGCATGGAGTTGTCGGCATCCGCCGCTGCGGCAATTCGTGCGGAATCGGGCATTGAAGTCGACGTTGCGAACTTCCTCGAGTACGAAAATACCCGTGGCGAGCTTTACGACGTCGTCGTGCTGCGCCACGTGCTGGAGCACCTGCCCGACTCGGTGCTGGCCATGAACAAGATTGGCGCGTTGCTGAAGCCGGGCGGGCTCGCACTGCTCGAGTTCCCGAATACACGTTCGATCAGCTACACGGTAAAGCGATTCCTGAAAAATAGAGGCTTGAGAAACAAGAAGTATGCGGAGGACTGGCGCCCTGGTCATTGCAACGAGTTTTGTCGTGGCGCGTTCAAGGTCCTGCTCGACAAAACGGGTTTTGAACTGGTGGTGTGGCGCACCTATTCGTCGAAACCGCTCGCAACGGCCTTCTACCGCCTGTTTCCGGTTGCCAGCAAGGCGCGCGCGCTGGTCAGATTGAAGGCCTGATTTCGAATATCGACTTTTGCTGCAACTCCTGCGAGGCTTTTGCGTCGAAAGCACAGCAATAACAAACCAGCCATCACCAACAGCCAAATCATGCCTGATCGATCAGTTGAAGGTCGAGGGGATAAGCGCGACACCATCTACCAAGCGAAGCGATTCTATGACTGAGATTCACGCTAAAACCCGCAGAACTTGCAGCGCTCTCGTCGTGTTGCTGTTGTGCGGTCCTGCCACCTTTGCCGAAGAAGTACTCGATGAAATCGTGGTGTCCGCGACGCGCCTTGAAACGACAGTGCGCGACGCCGCGAGATCTATTTCAGTTGTAGACAAGGAGCGCATCCAGAACGGCACGCAGCAGCTGGGGCTGGATGAAGCACTGGCCGGCGTTCCCGGTCTGTACATGCAGAACCGCTACAACTTCGCCCAGGATCTGCGGATATCGCTGCGCGGTTTCGGCGCACGTTCAAGTTTTGGCGTGCGCGGTATCAAGATCGTTGTCGACGGTATTCCGGAAACCCTGCCCGATGGCCAGGCGCAGGTCGACAGCATTGACCTCGGCTCGGCGCAGCGCATCGAAGTGCTGCGCGGTCCGGCATCGTCGCTGTATGGCAATGCGTCCGGCGGCGTCATCGCCATCGAGAGCGAGCTGGGCGATGGGCCGGCCTTTGTTGAGGGCAGTATTGGTGGCGGCGAATTGGGGTACAGCAATGTAGGTCTCAAAACCGCGGGTCAATTAGGCGCTGCCGATTTCCTGCTGAACCTGTCGCATCTCGAGCTCGATGGCTGGCGCGAACAATCGGCGGTCCGGGGCAGTATTCTCAATGCAAAAGTCGGGATCCCGTTAAAGGATGATCGCCTGACAGTCGCTTTCAACCTGAGTGATCAACCCATATCGGACGACCCCGGTGGCATCAATGCCGCGCAGGCGGCGACCGCGCCACGCAGCGCGCGTGATCTGAATATCCAGTACGACGCCGGCGAGGCGCTTGACCAGCAACGCCTGGGTTTCGTTTACGAGCGCGAGCGTGATGCCGGCTCCCTGACCGTGCGCAACTACTACACGTGGCGGGAATTCGCCGGCAAGCTGCCGTTCAACGGTGGCGGTATCGTCGAGTTCGATCGCTTTGTGTACGGCGCTGGCGCCCTTTATCGGCTTGGCGACGGCCTGCCTGCCGACTGGGAGCTGGCGTTCGGCGTCGACCTTGATCGGCAGGACGACGACCGGCGCCGCTTTGACAACGAGAACGGTGTGTACGGCGGCCTGTCGTTCGAGCAACAGGAGCAGGTCTCAAGCAACGCGCTGTATGGACAGGCGCAATACGCTGTCAACGAGCGCTGGTCGCTCAGCGCAGGCCTGCGTTACGACGAGGTGCGCTTCGATGTGAACGATCGTTTCCTGACCGACGGCGACGATTCCGGCGAGGTTACGTTCGACCAGCTCAGCCCGTCGTTCGGCGTCAACGTGAATCTCGGTGAGCACATTCTGTTCGCCAACTGGTCCAGCGGCTTCGAAACGCCGACGACCACCGAGCTCGCTAATCCCGACGCCAGCGGCGGCTTCAATTCATCACTGAAGCCGCAGCGCGCCAATAATTTCGAGGCAGGTTTCAAAACCGGCAATGAAAACCTGTTCTTTGAGGTTGCTGCGTTTTTTATCGATCTCAAAGATGAGCTCGTGCCGTTCGAGCTGGCAGCTTTCCCGGGACGCACGTTCTTCGTAAATGCAGGGCGCTCCGAGCGCACGGGTATTGAAACGGCGGTGTCTTGGCAGCACGAAAGCGGTTTCAGTGTGGATGCGTCGTACACCTGGTCGGACTTTACCTACGACGTGTTCGTCAATGACAACGGCAACGACTTCTCCGGCAAACGTTTGCCGGGTCTGCCGGAACACTTCGCCTACCTTGGATTGAACTACCGTTCATCACAAGGTACGACGGCGACGTTCGAAACGAACTATTCAGGCGATCTGTTCGCCGACGATGCGAATGCTGCCAAAGTGGCTGCGTACGTCGTTTCCAACTTGCGTGTTTATCGTGAATTTACGAGCGGCCGCTGGCGCGTACGGCCGCACATCGGAATCAACAACCTGTTCGACGAACGCTACAACAGCAATATCCGCATCAACGCGTTCGGCAGTCGCTATTATGAGCCGGCGCCAGATCGCAATGTGTATGCCGGTGTCGTTGTGGGTTTTGAGCCAAAATGAAATAGGGATCGAACCGAAACGGAACAAGAAACGGAACAAGGGTCG
>JBATFU010000274.1:0-7564 GCA_049665065.1 Woeseia sp.
GCGGCCGATGCCGTTGCCGGCCTCGATGCCTGGCTCGCACCGCGGGCCGACAGCGAGATCGATGTGGCGTGGCGGGCGCATTACCGTTTCGCGCGGCAACGCATCGCGCAGTTCAATAACGATCCAGCCAGTGTCAAAGCACTGCCCGAGCCGGTAATTCCGCCAGGCTCACCGATCGGCTCGTACTGAGCGCTGCCATGAACGCAATCGTTGCCGTCCTGCTCGCGTACCTCGCTGTACTTGCAGCGGTCGCTGTCTGGAGTCGTCGCGAAACGCGCACGCTGTCCGGGTTTTTTCTCGCTGGCAAGAAACTGCCGTTCTGGGTAATCGCGTTCAGCATGAATGCAACGGGCGAATCGGGCTGGTTATTGCTTGGCCTGACTGGCATGGGCTACGCGGTCGGCGCGCAGGCCTACTGGGTTGTGGTTGGCGAGATTATCGGCGTCTACCTCGCATGGACCGTCATCGCGCGACGCCTGAAAAAACTCAGCGATGCGACCGATGCCATCACGGTGCCCGACGTCCTCGCAGCGCGTTTCAATGACAGGCACCACGTGCTGCGCAGTATCGCGATCGTCATCATCCTGACCATGGTGTGTGCGTACGTGTCGGCACAGCTCGTTGCCTCGGGCAAGGCCTTCAGCAGTTTTATCGATATCGACTACCGCACGGCGGTCGTGCTCGGCGCCGTGATCATCATCGGCTACACGTTTATCGGCGGCTTCAAGGCAGTGGCTTACACCGACGTCGTGCAGGGCGTGCTGATGTTGTTCGGGCTGATCCTCGTGCCGACCGTCGCGATCGGCAGCGCCGGCGGCTGGGCAGCGATGAGCGCGAACCTGGCCGCGCAGGACCCGGCGCTGCTGACGATGTGGAACTTTGGCACGAACGGCATCGCCGGCTGGGTCGCGCTGTTCAGTTTCATGGCGATAGGCCTGCCGTTTCTCGGCGCGCCGCAGCTGATGGCGCGTTTCATGTCCGCCAGCGACGATGGCCAGATCGTCAAGGCACGCAGGGTATCGATCATCGTCATCCTGTTGTTCGATGTCGGTGCCGTGACTGCCGGCATGGCGGGACGGGCGCTGTTTCCCGGCCTGGAGGACGCGGAGACCATCTTCCCCGTGCTGGCGACGGAGCTGTTTCCCGCGCTCATCACCGGGCTGCTGATGGTTATCGTCCTGTCCGCGATCATGTCCACCGTTGATTCGCTGTTGCTGCTTGCGTCATCCGCAGTCGTTCGCGACGGCATGCAGAAAATTCTCGGCAGCACGCGCAGCGATCGCGCGCTCGCCGGCTACGGCAAGGCGGTCACCATTCTGATCGGCGCTATTGCCCTGGTGTTCGCATTGCAGGAAGTGAAACTGATCTTCTGGTTCGTGCTGTTCGCATGGTCAGGACTCGGTGCTGCGTTTGGGCCCGTACTCGTGTGCACGTTTTACTACCGCAAAACCAATCTGCCGGGCGTGGCCGCCGGCATGCTGGGCGGCTTCCTCGTCAGTGTCCTGTGGGTGCTGTTCATGAAGCCCTATACCTACGATCTCTACGAAATGATTCCAGGCTTCGTCGTCGGCATGCTGTTGACCATCGTGGTCTCGCGGCTGACGCAGGAACGCTATCCGCCACCCGCCGCACTCAAAGGAGCAGCTCATGACTGATTACTCACGGCGCAGGTTCCTGCGTACCGGTAGCGCCTTGCCGTTCGGCCTGGGACTGTCGTTCGGGGCGGGCAGTGCCGCGGCGGCGTATCCGACCGACGACGCCGATCTCATTGTGACCGGAGCCAATATCATCACGATGGATCCAGGGGAGCCGCGCGCGCAGGCGCTTGCGGTACGTGGCAATTACTTGCTTGCCGTAGGCAGTGACGAGGACATCCTGCAGTTTGCGACTGCCAGCACGAAACGCATCGACGGCCGCTCGATGACCGTGACGCCGGGGTTTATCGATGCCCACAGTCATCCCTTGCTGGCCGAAGATGCGCTTGGCGTGAACGTCAACCTGCGCAGCATCGGGGAAGTGCAGGAAGCGCTGGCCCGCCAGGCCGCGAAAACGCCGCAAGGCCATTGGGTGCGCGGCGTGATGTACGACGACACCAAGTTTGTCGAGGGCCGGCCGCTCAATCGCAATGACATTGACCAGGTGGTGCGCGATCACCCGGTCTACGTTGCGCACCGCGGCGGGCATACCGCGGTGGTTAACTCGAACGCGTTTGCGCTCGCTGGTATCGACGCACAAACGCCCGATCCCGTGGGTGGCAAATTCTTCCGCGACGGCGGAGAGCTGACTGGCAAGGTTGCCGAGCACGCGGTCGACGTGTTCTTCAAGGTCGGTACCTGGCCCGTGATGGATCGTGCGAAACGGCAGGAGTCGGCCACGATTGCCTTGGCAGAAATGGCGGCGGCGGGGCTGACGTCGACGACTGACGCCTACGGTACGCGCGAGAACTTTGTCGCCTACCAGGACGCGCGCGCGGCGGGCCAGTTACATTGCCGCGTCAGTTACATGCCCGGCGGCGGCAGCGATGTGTTCGCGGGCTTCAAGGCGGCAGGTATCGCCTCTGGTTTTGGCGATGACATGCTGCGCATCGGCGCCGTCAAGTATTCAGCAGACGGTTCGGCATCGGAACGCACGATGAGCATGAGCACTGCGTACCAGGGCCAGCCAGACTACTACGGCATCCTGACCATGACGCAGGACGAGATCGATGCCGCCGTTGACGATGCCGTTGCCCATGACTTTCGCATTGGCATCCATGCCAATGGTGACGTCGCAATTGATCGTGTGCTGAAAGCGTACGAACGCGTGCTGGCAAATCGCACAGGCCCAAATCCGCGCTACCGCATCGAACATTGCTCATTAATCAACGACGACCTTCTGAAACGCATCAAGCAGGCTGGCGTGATTCCGACACCGTTCTATACCTACGTTTACTACCACGGCAATAAATGGCTCGACTACGGCGAAGAAAAAATGCGCTCGATGTTTGCGCACCGCAGTTTTCTCGACGCAGGCATTCCGGTAGCGCCGGCCTCCGACTTTACGCCCGGACCGTACGAACCCATGATGGCGATTCAAAGCATGGTGACACGCACGGACAGTCAGGGCCGCGTGTGGGGCGCGAATCAGCGGGTCTCCGTCGATGAAGCGCTGCAGATCTGCACGCTGCATGGCGCGTTTGCTTCCTTCGAAGAACATCTGAAAGGCTCGCTGGAGCCCGGCAAGCTGGCCGACTTCGTCATCCTCGCCGAGGACCCGCACAAGGTGGATCCCTTCGCGATCGTCGATATCCCGGTTGTCAGGACGGTCATGGGCGGGCGCACGACCTACGAAGCCTAAGGCACGGCGACCTGCACATGCTGGCGTGCCTGCGTGCATCGCTTGTATCCCACCGCCGATGGCACCCGCGGCGCCACGCAGGGGCCTGGCGCCAAAAGAATTTGCCGCTGCTGTAACCTTTTGCCGCGGCGCTGCCTATAAGCCGGCACACCCCTCATCAAGCGGAGCGATGATGAACAAGATCCTGATGGTTTTACTGGCGCTCGTTGCCTGGCCGCTCGCCGCCGGCGCGGCGCTCAACCTGCCGGGCGGTACAGTCTGGTACCTGCACGCCGATCTCGAGGCGATGCGCGACAGCGCTGCCGGACGTGACCTGTATCGCTGGCTCGACGCGGAGGTCTTCGAAGAAATCAGGGCCGAGTCGGGAATTGACGTCGGCAAGGAAGTCCAGAAGCTCACCGCGTATTCAGGCCTCGATTCGGGCGTCGCGATTGTGCTGCAGGGTCCGATTTCCAAGGCGACGCGCGACAAGCTGATGGCCATCATGGCACTACGCGCCGGCTACGACCTGCGCGACCACAAGGGCAGCGAATACCTGCTTGCCGGCGAGGAGCCTGTTGCTGTCTCAAGGCCCGGCATTTCGATCGATTTCGAAGAGAGTGCATTCGTCAGCTTCGCGATCCCGCAAAAAATAATCGTTACTTCTCATGAACCGCAAATGCACGCACTGCTTGAGCGCAAGGGGCAGATCGTTGGCGGCGGCAAGCACAACGGCGCGCTGCTGGTGCTGACGGCTGACAAGACCTTTGTGCAGGCGGGCATGAAAACCGAAGCCTTTGCCGATGAGGACAACAGCAGCTGGAACTCCAGCATCCTGCGCAACACCGAGGAAGTGGCGTTGATGATTGCTGAGCAAAGAGGCTTGCTGGCGATCGAGGCGCAACTGAAATCGCGCGATCCGCGCATGACCCAGTCCCTCGGCAGCGTCATCAACGGTCTGATCAGCCTGCAGGCTTTCAATGACGATATTCCGGATGAACTGCGCAACGCGCTGTCCAGTACCAAAGTCGACAGCAAAGGCGGTGTGCTGAATGTCAGCACGGTACTCGACCCGGCGGATCTCATTCGCCTGATGAGCGACTAGCCGGACTCCGGCGCGGCGCAGTGCAGACAGATGAGCAACTCGTGGAACAGGCCTTGCGTGGAGATGAGCAGGCGTTTCGTGTGCTCGTTGATCGCTACCAGCAAAAGCTGCTGCGCTTTTTGCGCGCGCGGTGCCCGGCGCCGGCCGATGCCGACGACGCGCTGCAGGATGCCTTCCTCGATGCGTGGCGCTATCTGCACAGTTTTGATCCGCGCTGGCGTTTCAGTACCTGGCTCTACCGCATCGCGATCCGGCGGGCCAGGCGCAATGATCGCGGCCGCACGTTGCCTGCCGTGGACATTGAGATTGCCGACGATCCGCTCGTGCATTGCATTGATGACGATGAACGCGAAAACCTGTGGCTACTGGCGCGCCAGGTGTTGACCGCCGACGCCTGTACCGCGCTCTGGCTGCACTATGTGGAGGACATGCCACAGAAACAGGTAGCGATGGCGCTGCAGCGTTCGCTGCCGTGGACCAAGGTGACCCTGCTGCGCGCGCGCCGGCGCTTGAAAACAGCACTTCTGAAGAGCAATGATAAGGCGCTTGCCGGGAAGGCTTATGGATAAATTCGAACAACGCCTGAAGCATGATGCCGCCGCTATTGATGCCGAGGTTGCGCCAGAGCTGCGGGCGCGCATCGATGCGAACCTCGAACCGGTAGCGAGGCGGCAGCCGAATTCGGCGCCTGGCGTATCGGCGTTCTGGCCGGCGTTCGCCGGCGTCGCCGGACTGGCCGTGCTCGCCTTCCTGTTGTTACCCGCAGAGAAGGAAGCGGCTGATCCCGAGACGCAGTTTTCTGCGACGCCGGTTTACTTAGCACAGCAACCGCTGCCAATGCCGTTGCGGCTGCAGCCTGTTGAACTCACCGAGCCGCTGGAGCAGGAATTGCAATTGCTGCGTGCGGATCTCGAACGGGTGCGTCAGTCGATTGCACGGGAGTTGCGGTCGACGCTTTGATCGGGATGGCACGCCATGCTCGCGGCGACCACCTGTAACGGCAAAAGGCAGGAATGTTCCACCGTCTGTCGCGTTTTCAAAGCCGCCCCTTTGTCACCCCGCAGTCACCCTGTCACCCGGCCGCCGCGCCAGGCAGGGCGAGGGCTGCCAGTGGAAATCAATAGCCCAATACTCTATCCTGCCGACTGGAATCAGTCCGTCCGGTAGTTACGAACGCGGCGACAGGGCATTCCGACGGGGGAAGTCGAAATAGGGTTGCCCAGACAACCGCAGGCAGGGGACAAAAGCGAACAGAAATACAATACGTACAAAGACGCGCTGACCAGATAACAAGCAGCAATCAGTCCATGCTGTTTTATAAAAAGCCTCTTAAGGTCACGAAACAAAGGATGCGACGAGTATGCCTTTAGCAGTAGTGTTGATCCTGTTGGTTGTGGGTTCCTTGGTATTCCACTTCCTCAGTCCCTGGACGTTTACACCGCTCGCATCGAACTGGAGCCAGATCGATTTCACGATCGATATCACGTTCGTCGTGACCGGCATCGTGTTCGTCGCCGTCAACCTGTTCATGGCCTGGTGCGTCATTCGCTACCGCGCCCGCGCCGGCCACAAGGCGCACTACGATCCCGAAAACCAGAAACTCGAGTGGATACTGACGATCGTCACGACCATCGGCGTCGCGGCGATGCTGGCGCCCGGCCTGTGGGTATGGGCGAAATTTGTCGATGTTCCTGAAAACGCTCATGAAATTGAGGCCATTGGGCAGCAGTGGCACTGGTCGTACCGGCTGCCTGGCGACGATGGCGAATTCGGCGTGGTGCACAACCGGCTGATCTCCACCGATAATCCTTTCGGCATTGATCCGGACGACCCGAACGGTCAGGACGATGTCCTGATCATGAACCCGGAGATTCACCTGCCGCTGAATCAGCCGGTCAAGATCAACCTGCGTTCAAAAGACGTCCTGCATAACTTCACGGTGGCGCAGTTCCGCGTGAAGATGGACCTGGTGCCCGGTATGGAAACCTACATGTGGCTGACGCCGACCGAGCCGGGCCGCTATGAAGTGCTGTGCGAGGAACTCTGCGGCATTGCCCATTTCGCGATGCGCGGTGCAGTGGTGGTCGACGACGAAGCGGACTACCAGAAATGGCTCGCCAGTACCTCGACGTTTGCCGAGATCCAGGCGGTTGCGGCCGGCAATCCTGATATCGGGCGTGCGCAATACGCCGTTTGCGCGGCTTGCCACGGCCAGCAGGGCGAGGGCATCGAAGCACTCAACGGGCCGAAGCTTGCGGGCCAGAGTGACTGGTACCTGCGCAACCAGATCCACGCTTTCAAGAACGGCCTGCGCGGCACGAACGAAAATGACATTTACGGCCGGCAGATGGCGCCGATGGCGATGACGCTGGCGAACGATGCAGCATTGAACAATGTCATCGCCTACATTCAGACGTTCCCCGACACGCCGGCACCGGAAACGATTGGCGGCAATGCCGCAGCCGGCGCAGAAACTTTCAAAGTCTGTGCTTACTGCCATGGTGCCGATGGCCAGGGTATCTACAGCATGAATGCGCCGCGTCTCGCCGGCATGACGGACTGGTACCTGAAGCGCCAGCTTGAGAATTTCCGCGACGACGTGCGTGGCGCACACCAAAAAGATTATTACGGCAAACAGATGGGCTACATGGCACAGGTCTTCCGCGACGAGCAGAAGATCAATGATGTCATTGCCTACATCCACACGCTGTGACGGTGGCATTCATAACAGTGCGATGCGGTAAACGGTAAATTACGAGGAACGCCAGATGGCCTATGTTGCAATCGCCGATCGTGATCACGAGATCGAGCACCACGATCCGCAGACTTTTATTACGAAGTACATCTGGAGCCAGGACCACAAGGTCATTGCCATCCAGTACGGCCTGACGGCCATCTTCGTCGGTGTTGTCGCTTTATGTTTGTCGGTGATGATGCGGCTGCAGCTCGGCTTCCCCGATAACTTTTCGTTCATTACGCCAGAGTCGTATTACCAGTTCGTGACGATGCACGGGATGATCATGGTGATCTACCTGCTGACCGCACTGTTCCTCGGCGGCTTCGGCAATTACCTGATCCCGCTGATGGTCGGCTCGCGTGACATGGTGTTCCCGTACATGAACATGCTCAGTTACTGGGTGTACC
>JBATFU010000275.1:0-19357 GCA_049665065.1 Woeseia sp.
TAACCAGCAGCGCAATGGTGCCGAGAATTACACCCCAGGAATACAGCGCCACACGGTCATCCGGATTACCGTCTGACGCGGCCGTCAACACGGAACGCACGTAGTCCGGAACGCGATTCCAACAGAAGCCAATGAATATGATCAGCAGATAGGTTGGCGACACGTACTTGATGATGAAGCGAAAAATACGCGGGATCCGCAGCTGCGCGCCAATGTGTGCCTCGGCCAGCGCCTTGTCGATGCCGAACACCCAGGCAAAACAGATGATCTGTACGCCGGCAACAATAAAAATCATGAAAGTGCCGACCCAGAAGTCGAGCGTATCCATCGCGACGAGGCCTTTGCTGAACCACAGCACGAACAGGTTGCCGACAACGCACAGCGCCACAACCAGCGTGGTCGCGCCTTGATGCGACAGGCCAAGCGCTTCCGCGAAAAATGCTTTCGCCGGCTGCAGCATCGACAGTGAGGACGTGATCGCCGCGAGAAACAGCATGAAAAACCAGACCGCGCCGAAAAAGTAACCGAACGGCATGCGCGCAAACACGACCGGCAAGGCAGAGAAGCCCGTGCTGAACGTGCCACCGGTATTCGCCTGCGTTGCGGTCAGGCCGAGGAACACCACAGCGGCGGTGAGTGTAATCATGCCGCCGAGCGCAACTTCGAAAAATTCATTGGTCGACGACGACGTCAGGCTCGACAGCACCACGTCATCGTTCCGGCGCATGTACGACGAGTAGTTGATGATGACGCCAAAGCCCACCGACAGGCTGAAAAAGATCTGTCCAGCTGCCGCCATCCAGGTCTGGAAGTCGCCCAGCGCCGTGTAGTCCGGGTTCCACATGAAGTTCAGACCAGCCGCCACGTTCTGCTCAGGCACGGCCGGGTCAGGCGTGCCGAGCGTCAGCACGCGAATAAGCACGATGAACGCACAGATCGCCATCGCCGGCATTGCCCAGCGGCAGAACAGTTCGATACCGCGCGACAGGCCGCGGTACAGGAAGAAAACGTTTATGCCGAACGCGACCATCCAGAACACGAGCGAGCGATGCAGACCGCCTTCGAAAATCGAACCGTTGGCAGCGCTGCCGGTGGTTTCATTGAAGTACGCCGTCGATGCAGCGACCTGCGCCGCGACACTGTCGATAGTGCGAACGCCGATGCCACCCGTCGCGTAGTCCCAGGCGTAGGACAGGCACCACGACTCGATCAGCACGTAGTAGAAGTACACAGCGAGTGGAATGAGCACGCCAAGGGAGCCAAGGTAACGAGCCGGTGCGCCCTTGCCCCATACGCCGATGATCGCCGGTGCAGAGTGCAGGCCTTTGCGGCCGCCGTAGCGGCCCATCGTCCACTCTGCCCAGCCGATCGGAATACCGAGCAGCAGGAATGCAATGAAGTAAGGAATCAGGAACGCGCCGCCACCGTTTTCAGCAGCTGTGCCGGGAAAGCGCAGGAAGTTGCCAAGACCGACGGCGGAACCGGACACAGCAAGAATGACACCGAGGCGTGTGCCCCAGGCTTCTTTGTGTGCAACGGCGGTGGTGGTCACCCGGAAACCTTGTTTGATGGCGGCAGCTTTCGGTAACAAGAGCCGAAATTGCGCGGCGCGTAGTTTTGCGCCGTTTCAGCGGCGCTGTAAAGACAAATTTGCGGAGAGTGGCCAGGCGGGCTGAAAAGATCCGGGCAGCAGCAATCTGGTCATGGCTTACTGCGAGCCTGTTACCGGGATACTCGTGTAGTCCTCGCGCATCAGGAAGCCGTAGCCGTCGAACTCGAAGGTCACGACGCCCTCCCAGCTCGGCGTCGCGGAGGCTTTCCCGGCCAGCACCAGGTCAAGATCTCGCAGCGCCTGCCCCAACAGATCAGGTTCTGCAATGGGCGTATTGTGGGCAGGCAGCAACGCGCTGAGCTGCGGCGCGAGTGCCGCAATGCGCGCCAGCGAATTCCGGTAGGCAACGAGGTCGGTCTCGGGCGCATACAGCCAAATGGGACCCTCGTAGAAACTGTCGCCGGTCCACAGCAGGCCGTTGGCTTTGTCGAGCAAAGCTATCGCGTCATCGGTGTGCCCCGGTATGCGCAGAATTTCGAGCTGCCGGTTGCCAAGGTCGATAATGTCGCCTTCCGCTACGCGGCCGGTAATCGTGTACGGCCGGGACCGGTGATTATCCTCTGTTACTCCCGCTGGCAGCTGCTTGCACAGGGCCTCTGGCGACACTTCGATGCCGATTTCGTCATTGCCCAGCCCCTTGCTTCGCGCCAGCGAAAACGCCGTCGACACAGAAATAATATCGTCGAACTGGTAGTTGCCGCCGACGTGGTCGTAATGCGAATGCGAGTTCAGCACCGTAACAGGCTTGTCGGTGAGCTGGTCAACGATTGCCTTGATATCGCCAATGCCGTTGCCGGTATCGAACAGCAATGCACGCTCGGGGCCCACGATGAGATAGGAAATAACTTCCTGCCATTGCCATGGCTCATAGACAGCCCAGATGTCCGGTTGCACTTCGTACACTTCAAACCAGTCGTTGCTGCGCGAATCTTTTGCCAACTCTGCATAGGCTGCGCGCGGCAGATTCTTGCAGAAACCGGCAAGATCGGGCTCAGGCTCGCTTATGTTTGAGGTGCAGGACATCGACAGCAAGGCACCGGTGGCCGTGATCAGCAGGCGCAGGCGATATTTTCGCGATTCCATTTGAGTCCTGTGTAATCGGGTATCTTTGTAATAGAGTAAGCGTAGCCCGCGCCAAAGCCCGCTGTCATCTGCTTCGCACAAGAAAGATTACCGCAGAGCGCTTCAGCATTCGCCAGCAATCACATAGAGCAGCAACATGAACTATCGTCATCTCGGCAAAGCCGGCATCAAGATCAGTGAACTGTCACTGGGTTCCTGGGTTACGTTTCACTCACAGGTCGCCGTCGATGAAACAGTGAAGTTAATGGCCGCAGCCTTCGACGCTGGCGTCAACTTTTTCGATAATGCGGAAGGTTATGCGGCGGGTAAGTCGGAAGAAATCATGGGTGCGGCGCTGCGCAAGCTCGGTTGGCGTCGCGGCAGCTTTCTTATTTCCACGAAATTGTTCTGGGGCCTGCACGACACGCCAAACGAAAAGAACACGCTGAATCGCAAATACCTGCTGGAAGGTATCGATGGCTCACTGCGCCGACTCGGCCTCGACTACGTCGATTTGCTCTATTGCCACCGTGCCGACCCGACTACGCCGATCGAAGAAACGGTCTGGGCAATGCACAACATTATCGAGCGCGGCAAAGCCCTGTACTGGGGCACGTCAGAGTGGGAAGCCGCCGATATCCTCACAGCAATCGAAATCGCAGATCGACACCATCTGCACAAGCCGGTCGTTGAACAACCCGTTTTCAACCTGCTGCAGCGCCACCGCTTCGCGCCGGCTTATGAATCCGTATACGCAGAACACGGCTACGGCTCCACTACCTGGAGCCCGCTCGCATCCGGCCTGCTGACCGGCAAATACAAAGACGGAGTTCCGGCAGGCAGCCGTGCAACAGTCCCAGGCTACGAGTGGTTAAGGGATGAACTGACGAACAAGGAGCGACTGGCCAAAGTCGAAAAGCTCAAACCGCTGGCCGCCGGGATGGGCGCAAGCCTCGCACAGTTTTCATTGGCCTGGTGCCTGCAGAATTCGCACGTATCCAGTGTGATCACCGGCGCGAGTCGCGTCGAACAATTGCAGGAGAATATGAAAGCGATCAGGTTTGTCGACCAATTTACGCCGGAGATCATGGCGAAGATCGACAAGATCTGCGCCTAAGGCAAGCGGCGCAGTAACGTCAGTAATACCCAAAGCTGCCAGACATTGCGTGTCGCGTAAACCGAACTACTTGACTCGACGGACCTTGATGCGTCGACCATCGTCACCGATGCGCAAGTTGAAGCTGCCCAACAAGCCCTTGGTGATCGTAACTTCCGCGGGGAACGCATCGGGCAGTGCCACAAAGCGTGAGTCGAGCTGACGCCAGACCTGGCCGTTGTCCAGCTCGAACAGGAGACGTCCATAGTTATTCTCTCCGACCCCCAGCAATGCCGCCGTGTATTCTGCGTCTTCTACAGTCCTGGCAGGCTGGACATGCTCCTGACCCGGCCCCGTTGCCGGTGCAGCCCCGTCGTCGTCGCGTGGTGGAGTCTGTCCCGGTGCCGGCAATGCCTGCCCAGCTGTTGTGACCGGTTGTTTTGCAAGGCCGTCATAGCAAGCCAGTCGTGCAACATCGTCGACAAGTTTCGCACAACGCTGCAAGCCGTTATCAGCGTTGGCAGCCGCCGAGGCAGCTGCCAGGCACAGAATAAGCGCTGGTAAGCTGCCACTCCGCGAAGACGGGTTATGTGACGGCGTTCGCGATCCGCGTAGCTGGATTCGAACTGCGGTGCAGGGAAGGCGCATACGGTCGCTCTCTTCGAAAATTGCTGGCGGGTACATTATCAAACAGTGACGATGCGGTGAAGCTCACCAACTTTGGCGCCTCTACAGACAGGGGGAAGGCGCGGAAATTAGAATCCGAATCGGTAACTCACGTTGAGAATGAAGGCATCAAGCCCCGGGTAAAGATCTCGCCCGCTCTGGTTGCCAATGACCTGCGCCGCAGGCACTTCCCCATTCTGCTGATAGTACTCAAGGCGCACTGCGGCCTCGTTGCCGCGCGCCGTTTCCCAGCCATACTTGATGCCGGCAGTGATCCCGTCGAAGTCACCGAGCCGATAATCAGACGCCGCGTACATTGGCAAGGGCGCACCGTCGATGAGGCTCGCACGATAAAAATCGGCCTCGGTCTGCGTGTAGTACCGGAGGTGCGGCTCGAAATAAGCGCGGTCACCAAACGGAATGCGGAAGCGCCCGTCCAGCGTATGCGAATCCACGCCCCAGTCATCCGTCATGTAACGGTAAGAAAGGTCCAGCACCTTGCCATCCATAAAGTACTTCGCCTGCCCGTACAGGCTGTGTTTGGCCCGCGCATCCGGCCGGCTCTCGAAACGATACTCATGCGACGGGCCGGCACCACCCGGGGTGCGAGCAATGGTGTCGCCGGTCAGCGGGTCAACCACGCTTAGTATTTTGTAGGGATCGTTCAGGTAACCGCTCGAATCGCTGTACGAATAGTTGGCCTGCAACAGCAGCCGCTCGTTAACGACCTGCGTTACGCCAACCAACAGGTCGAGTACGTCCTTACTGGGGTTGCCAAGCTTGTTGCTGTCGTCGTCAACATCAAGCATCGCGGATAACGGCACCGGTGCGCCACCCACCGGATCGAGTTCGTCCTTGCTAAACGCGAGCCCGAGGCTCAGCGTGGTGTTGCGCTTGTTGAAGTCACGACTCAGGCCGAAGTTAACGCCGGCATGCAGGTAGTCATACTCTTTAGAAAAACTTACCCCGGCATTACCCGTATACAGACGACCGATGGGCTGTTGCCAGCCGGCGCTGAGCGCGACCCGCGTATCGAGGAACGTGTTGTCGAGCGGATGCTCTCCCGCCGGCACCGTGTAGGTAGCATCACCGGATGGGCTGGTGAATGTCTGTGCGACGGGCAACGGCAGCGCGCCGCTCGGCGTCGCGCCGGTCAGTGAGTCGACGGCGAGACTCAGGCTTAATGAGCGATCATCGACATAGTTGCGGCGCGCCAGGACATTCACGCTGATGTCCTGTACGCGGTTGTCGCCTTCGCCGTAATACAGCAGGGCCGTGTTGAAGTCCCAGACGGGCTCTTCCTGGGCCTGCACGGGACCACTGGCGGTTCCGCCCAGCAAGGAACAGGTGGCAACGGCGAGCGTTGCGGCAACGTCTTTTTTCATCGGTTTACTCACAGGATTGAAGCGGGCTAGTTACAGCCGCAGCCGCCGCCGCCAAATCCGCGGCCGCCGCTGGTTGCTTCCTTGCTGAAATAGATGTGGTCGTCGATGCCAGCTTCGACTGGGTCTGTCATCAGCTGCATTTCGTCACGAGCGAGAACGTCGCGCTGCCAGGGTTCGACGCCAAGCGAACTGCAGGCAGAAAGGGCCGAGAGCGCGGCGATGAAAATAAATCTGAGAGCAAGTTGACGCATAAAATAATTTCCCCGGCTCAATGGTCACTAGTGACGGTGTCAATTTCGCTGGCGAGTCCGAGTGCCCGTCGCAGCGCCGCTTCGTACTCGCCGGTTTTGGCAACTTTGAAGCCCAGGTGATTTTCAATCACGACACCGTCCCTGTCGATCAGAAAAGAAGTCGGCATCGCGAGCAGATCAAACTGGCTGGCAATCTGGCCGTCGGGATCGGGCACGATGCGAAAGTCTGCCGGCACCTCTGCGAGAAATGCCGCGGCCTCGCGCTGGTCGTTGTCTTCGTTGACTCCTACGATGACGAGACCGTCCGCAGCGTATTTTTTCTGCATCTCGTTAAGCCACGGAAACGAGCGCCGACAGGGCACGCACCACGATGCCCAGAAGTCGACAACGACCACCTGGCCACGGTACTCATTGAATAACGCCGGTAGCTCCGGCGCCGCGGCGGCAAGCCGGGCCCCGGTCAGGAAAGCGAGAATCAGGGCAAGTCGGAGCAAGTGCTGCATGCGCATGGAAAAGGTTCTGCTTTCAGTGGTGCCGGTACAGTCAGGTATTTGAAGCAGTCTGGAGGAAAAGGTTCACGCTGTCGGTAGGTATTTGTACTGCCCTTCGGCAGTAGTGACATCGCCGTAATCGTCATATTGCGAGCAGCCCAACCGCGAATCCGCCAGGGCGCTAGCGGCGACACCAGTATTGAACACCCTGCGCATCCAAAAACGATTCGGCATCCGGTCCTTGCAGCATCGCCAGCGTGGCGAGCATGCCTGCCTGCGTGCAGGTATCCGCAGCAACAGTCACGGAACGCGGGGCGTCTGTCACCGGCCAGCCGCTTAGTGGATCAAGAATATGACTGTATCGCGTGCCGTTTTTTAGCAGGAAGCGGCGCGCGTCGCCGCTGGTTGCCAGGGCGCCGCGCCTCAGCTTTATGAGCCGTTCGGCCGTCGGCGCAGCGCTATCCGGCATTTCAACACCAACCTGCCAGGGCGGCTCGGCAGCATCGACACCGCTGGTTGCAAGGTCGCCGCCGAAATTCACGAGGCAGCAGCAATACAGCTGTTGACCCGCAAGCGTTGCGGCACGATCAACAGCGTATTCCTTGCCGATACCACCAAAGTCAATTTGCATTCCGGCTTCAAGCCGCAGAAACGGCCGATGCCAGGTCGCTCTGTGCCAGCCAACATCAGCCAGTACCGCGGCCACACTGTGTTCGTCTGGCACTCGATCACTGCCATCGAACTGCCAGATGCGGCGTAACACGCCGGAGGTAATGTCAAAGCGCCCGTCGCTCAGGTCGTACAGCGACTCGGCGAAATCAACAAGCCTTGCCGTTTCCTCGTCCACCTCGATTGCATCGCCACTGCCGCTATTAATTTGGGCGACAATGTTGTCGCTGCGATAGCGGCTGAACTTGTCTTCAATACGCCAGGCTTCGGCAGCGACCGACTGCAGCAAATGATCTGCCAGCGCCCCATTGGCATGCCGCACCAGCAACTCACAGGGACTTGCCATAGCCCGAAACATCCCCTGCCAGAATCCATCGCGGCGGAACAGTTTGGTCGTGCGTTCAGGCATAGGTGACATGGCTGACAACATCAGAACAGGAGCCGGGCTCGATTATCCATAAAACAGCGGACTGAAATCGACCCATTGCTCAAACATGTTACCGGCGCCCTCAATGAGCGCAGGACACAGCACACATCCAACACTTCAGTGCGTTGCCACGACGCCGTTGTTGTATTGACACAGAGAGCTATACTCGATGGCATACATGGCATGGCAATCCAGGAGAAATCGATGACACGCCGACTTATTAACAGACGGACACTCATTACGCGAGGCGCTGCATTGGGTGGAATAGCAATGTTGGGCGTTCCGGCGATATCGTTTGCGCAGCAGGCCAGCGCGACGCCGGCGGCAGCGACTGGTCCAGCGCTCGATGAACTGGCAGCCAGGCTGCGCGGCAACCTGGTCGCGCCGGGCGATGCCAACTACAACGTCGAACGAAAAGTATGGAACGGCATGATCGACAAACACCCTGCGGCGATAGCGCGCTGCAGCGGTGTCGCGGATGTTGTCGATGTAGTCAGGTTTGCGCGTGACAAGGATATAGCGGTGTCCGTGCGTGGCGGTGGCCACAACGTTGCTGGCAAGGCGTTGAAAGACGATGCAGTAACCATTGATCTGTCGTCGATGAACAGCGTGCGAGTCGATCCGAAGGCGCGTACGGCACGCGCCGGGGGCGGCGCTCGCTGGGCTGCACTGGACCGGGAAACCCTGGCCTTTGACCTGGTCACGACAGGCGGCACCGTTTCCTCGACCGGTGTCGGCGGCCTGACGCTTGGCGGTGGCCTGGGCTGGCTGATGCGCAAGCACGGGCTGGCTTGCGACAACCTCGTCTCGGCTGATGTTGTGACAGCGGATGGCCGCGTTCTGGTTGCGAGCGCCTCTGAAAACCGTGACCTGTTCTGGGCGCTGCGCGGCGGTGGCGGCAATTTTGGTGTCGTAACGTCCTTTGAATTCGACCTACACCCGCTGGAACCGATCATGGGCGGACTGGCGATGTACCCGCAGTCGATGCTCAGGGATATGCTGCGCTTCTACCGCGACTACACCAGCAAGCTGCCCGATTCCATCACCACCATGTGCGGCGTTTTAAATGGTCCGCCCGGCACGCCGGTTGCCGGCCAGAGCGCCGGGTTTATCGCGCTGTGTCACAGCGGCAACCTGCGCGACGGCGAGCGCCTGCTGCAACCGGTCGTCGATTTCGCGACTCCGGCACTCGGCGGTTTCGGGCCAGCTGATTACGTGACACTGCAAACGATGTATGACGCCGGCGCAGGCCCCGGCAATCGCAACTACTGGCGCTCCAACTTCCTGATGAAACTGCCGGATGAGGTCATTGACCTTATTGTTACCCAAGCCGAACAGGGCCTGCGCGGCCCCGGCACGCTGGTGCTGCTTGAACACATGGGCGGTGCTGTCGGGCGCGTCGGCGATAACGCGACCGCATTTTCCAATCGCGGCGCACGGCACAACCTGTCGATTCTGAGCAGCTGGCCCAAGAAGGCGGACGATGAGGAAAACATCCGCTGGACCCGCGCGTTTGGCGATGCCGTGAAACCGTTTGCTACCGGTGCCGGCTACGTCAACTACATGACGGGCGATGAAGGCGCGGAGCGGGTGCAGGCAACTTACAAGGCCAATCTCGAAAGGCTCATTGAAATCAAACGCAAATACGATCCGGACAATTTCTTCAGCGCGAACCAGAACATCGTTCCCTGACCCTGACATCTTGCCAGCGCATGGCGCCTGGCTATACTGGCGCCGATTTATGACATGAGGATCGAGCTGTGAACGGACGCGCGAGTATGTTGAACGGCCTGCTGGTCGCCACAGGACTTGCCGTTGGCGGGTATTTCATTGGCAATGGCTTCGTCACTGCACGCACGATTGAGCGAAGTGTCGAGGTCAAGGGACTAGCCGAACGCGACGTCATGGCCGACACGGCTATCTGGCCTATGCAGATCATGGTCGCCGGCAATGAACTCGAACTGTTGATCGCGTCTATTGAAAAACAGGGCGGTCAGGTCAGCGCGTTCCTGACGTCGAGCGGGTTTACAGCCGACGAGATCAGCGTCAGCGCGCCCAGTGTCGTCGATCGCCTTGCGCGCGATTATTCCGACCCCAACGTAACTTTCCGCTACGCGGTGACGCAGGTATTCACCGTGTTTACAGCAAAAATTGATGCCGTGCGAAGTGCCGGCCGGGAACTCGCAACGCTCGGAAAAGCCGGAATTGTCCTTAACCAGGGCGACTACAACCTGCAAACCCAGTACCTGTTCAATGGTCTGAACGAACTAAAGCCCGCCATGATCGAGGAAGCGACGCGCAATGCGCGTGAAGTTGCAACGAAGTTTGCCGACGACAGCGGCAGTCGTCTCGGCCGCATTCGCGCCGCCAATCAAGGGCAGTTCCAGATTACCGATCGCGACAGCAACAACCCGCACATCAAGAAAGTACGCGTGGTATCGACGGTTCAATATTACCTGGTGGACTGACCGGGCCCTCGCCGCTGGCGAACAACAACAGCAAGCGGCGCGGCCGGCCAGTAAACGAATCGATCAGTTCTTCGGCGTCAGCTTCAGCAGTCTTCCGGTCGCTTCGTTGCGCTCGTCTTCGAGCACCCAAAGCGCTCCATCGGGCCCTTCGGTGACACTGCGAATGCGCGCACCCATCGGGTAGCGGGCAACTTCTTTCGCGTTGGTGCCGTCAACTTCGATTCTAACTATTGCCTGCGATGACAAGCCGGCTGCCAGCAGGTTGCCGCGCCAGTCGCGGAACATTTTCCCGGTAACGAGGGTCAGGTCGCCCGGCGAGATAACCGGCGTCCACCAGGCCGCAGGCTTTTTGAACTCCGGACGCGTGTCGTGATCCGGAATCTCGCGGCCGTCATAATGATCGCCGTTGGATACGATCGGGTAGCCATAGTTCGCGCCACGCATCACTGCGTTAAGTTCATCGCCGCCAGCCGGGCCCATTTCGATTTCCCATAGCTGACCATTCAGATCGAGCGCGATACCCAGCGGGTTGCGATGGCCCAGCGACCAGATTTCCTTGTAGACGCCAACGTCATCGACGAAAGGATTTTCCTGCAGGTAGTTGACGAAGGGATTGTCGTCCGGCACGGAACCGTCATCGTGCAATCGCAAGATTTTGCCAATGTTCGCCTGCATGTCCTGTGCCGGCGTAAATTTCTGGCGGTCGCCTGATGAAATCCACAGATATCCTGCATCATCAAACAACAGCCGGTGACCGTAGTGCCCGAAGCCGACAAGCTTCGGATACTGGCGCCAGATGACTTCGACGTCCGACAGCGAACCGCCGCGTTCCGTCAAGGTGAGTTTGCCGCGCGCGACGGCGGCGCCGCGCGTGTTGTCTGTACCGCCTTCGACATAGCTCAGGTAGACGAGCTGATTGTTGGCGAAGTCAGGATGCAACGCGACATCGCCAAGACCACCCTGGCCGTAGAAATCGACATTTGGCACGCCGAACACCGGGCGCGACTTTTGGCCGTCCTGGGTGGCGATCAGCAGATTGCCGGTCTTCTCGGTGACCAGCATGCGGCCGTCCGGCAGGAAGGTCAGCGCCCAGGGTTCGTTGAAATCGGCGATGACTTCGACATTGAACGGCCGATCCGATTGCGCGCTAGCGCTGCTGATTGCGGCAAAACTCATCACGATGATTAAAAAAACTTTATTCATGGGCAGGCCTCGATGGCTTTAAGTGCGTCAAAAGTCCACCGATTATAACGAAACTGGCAGCGGCCAAACGCCAGAAGCGTATCAATTGGTAACAGTTGCGCGAAAAGTCTGAATTTGTGCACTGAGTAAGGAGCTTTGGCTATGCGGGAGCGAGGCCCGCCAACATGAAAAAATACCGAGCACCCGCGACACAAAACATCTGCGCCCCGCTATTTCCTCATCTGGTCCTCATCCCGGACCTGGCGCAAGGCGCTGGCAACGAGACCCGCCGGCAAGGCAATGATGCCGATGCCGAGAATAAGCACAAAGAATGTGAAAATTCTCCCGCCTATCGTTATCGGGTAAACATCGCCGTAACCCACCGTGGTCAGTGTTGCCACAGCCCACCAGAGACTGTGAAAAATGGACTGGAACTTCTCTGGCTGTACGGTGTTCTCGAAAAAATAAATGCCTACGGCAGAGAGATAGAGCAACAACAAGGTCGCGCACAGAAACAGTATGAATTCCTCGCGAACGATCATGAACGCACGCCCCAGGCGATTCATCGCGGCGCTGTAGCGCGGCAGTTTCAGGACCCTGATGATGCGGAACAGTCGAAACGCGCGGATACCGCGCAGATCGATGCCGAGCGATAAGTAAAACGGCAGGATCGCGAGGAGATCCACAATGCCGAAAAAGCTGGTGACGTACTTGAGGCGATTGGGTGAAGTCAGGATGCGCAGGATGTATTCCAGCGTAAACACGAGCGTCACCACAATTTCGGAGTAGTACAGGAATGAAACGGTGGCGGGCGAAAGTTTAGGCAGAGTTTCGATCGACATCGTGACGATCGAGTACAGAATTAACGAGAAAACCAGCCAATAGAACACACGACCGGCACGAGTGTTCTGGTTCTGCACCAGGTCCGTAAGATTCATCGCGTAACGCTCTCTGCCATGCTCACCGGCGCTACTGAAGAAGCGCCCTCCACGTCGAGCGCTGGCAATCTTACTCCTAAATTTCGCAGTCGCTTAGTCGTGCCGCTGGCAAACTGCGCCCGCTTCAACGCAACCTTGCCGCCAAGCCGTTCAAGGTGCCGGCCAGACCTGCCAGGCGTTTCTGCGTGACCGGACTACCGTCACGTTTGCGCAGCGATTTCGCCAGCGCGACCAGTGTGGCCTCGCTACGCTTGTCTTTTGCGCCTGCCGCGAGGGGCTCTGCTGCGGCTTCCAGCGCTGCATTGACTTCGGCAATGATCGCAGCCGTCAACGCCTCATCACGCTGCAGCTGGTCAAGGTAGGCGCGCGCAACGACGGGTTCAGCCGGCCAGGTGACTTCGAACTGTTGTTGCGGGTTGAAACGTTCTCCCTGGTTGGCAATTTCGGCAGCTGCGATTTCATTGGCCGACAGGTAATCACTCGGCGTCAGGCCGAGCACGTCGATACCGCGTGCGATTTCAGTGCCGTAAATACGGCCCTTGTACCAGTAGGTTGACCAGAAGCCGCCGAGGATCAGGTGTTTTTCATGAATCGGGCCGCGATCGAAGTAGGCGATCTCAACAGGCTTGGAAGCATCGGTGAAATCGATCACCGAAAGTCCGCCCTGGTACCAGGCTTGCACGAAGAGGTCGCGACCCGGCACCGGGATGATCGAACCGTTGTGTGCGACGCAGTTTTCCTGCTCTACCTGCGGCGCCGGCATCTTGAAGTGACCGCGGTACACGAGCTTGCCATTTTCGATCTCGTAGAATGCGTCGGCGCCCCAGTCAAGACGATCAAACGCACGGCAACGCGGCCGGCTGCCACCGCCCCACTCGTCAGTGAACAGCACCTTCGTGCCGTCATTGTTGAACGTTGCTGAATGCCAATAGGCGAAACCCTCGTCCATGACCACGTCCATGCGCTGCGGCTTCAGCGGGTTCGAGATGTCGAACAAAATTCCGTTACCGGAGCAGGCGCCTGCCGCAATGCCGAGCTCCGGAAATACCGTGATGTCATGGCATTGATCGGTGCGGGAAGTTTCCTGGGTATCGTCACCGTGCTTGCCGCCGCGCCACAGTCCGGCCAGCGTGCCCTCTTTCTCGTCGGCAAACACGGCGGGGCTCGAAATGATGCGTGCCCTGGACGGATCGTTGACGGGAATCTCGATGACGTCGATACGAAACAGCGCCGTTCGCTCGTCGCCCGGAATGTCGCCGATACAGCCTGCCAGTTCATCGCTCTCGCGCACGGACGAGGTGCCGGAATTGTAGACAATGATCTTGCCGTCTTTACCCGGCCCGGACACGACCGAATGCGTATGCGAGCCGCGGCAGGTTTGCACACCGCCCACCTGGACCGGTCGTCGTAAATTACTGATGTCGAAAATGCGCAGGCCGCGGAAACGCTCGGGACTGACATCCTCTGTCACGCTTTGCAGACCGCAGTCGACGCGGCCACGCGTTTGCTCGACGGACATGATCAGCAGGTCACCAACGATGGAAACATCGCCCTGCCCGCCGGGGCACACGATTGAGCTGTACAGCACCGGCACGCCGTTGTCATCGAGCTTGTAAATGTTATAGCCGTGGTAGCTGCCCGCCACCATGACGTCGCCGGAAAACGCGATGTCCGTGTTTGCGAAACTCAGCAACGGCGAGCGGTCACTCCATTCGTTATCGTCGTTGCTTTGGCCGTCGTCCGTTTTCCCTGCAGGCTCGTCGCCGTCCTTCTGCGGTATCGCAAGCGGCAATTCGGTTGGATTTTGCGGGTCAAAAAAACCGGCAGGCTTCGGCAGCGAGGCAAGCAGCTCGAGGTGCATGATTGCCTGGCCGGCGTCGTCGAAGCCGGCAGACAGGCCGGCACGCGGGTCGGAAGACAGACCAACGAGCATCGCGTTCATGCGCTCAATCTCGGCGTTCTGGTCGTTAGTAACGTCCGTCGTGAACTCGAACAGCGCGGGGTCGTACGCAGCGCCCGGCTGCTTCAGCAGTTCTTCAACCATTTTCACCGCGCCTTCGTGATGCGCAATCATCAGGGTGAGAAACTGGCGATCAAATTCGGTTCCCTCTGCCGCGGCGAGCTCCGCCATCTGCTCCGGCGATGCCATGCCTGCCATTTTGTGCGTGGTGTGCATCGCCTCATGCGCAGTCGGCTCCGGAACTTTTTCACCGCGTTCACGCAGCCAGCGCCGCATGAACTCCATTTCGTCTTCCTGGGATGCGCTGATGCGACCGGCGACTTCAACCAGCTTCGGGTTGTTTGTGCGGTCAGTGACCAGCGCCGCCATCTGTGTCGCCTGGTGATGGTGCGGAATCATGTCCTGCATGAACCGGGTGTCCGCAGGTGAGTGACTCGTGTTGGCAATCTTGATGGCTTCGTCGGCGCTCAGTTCGCGAATACCAGCCCCCGGCGCACCGGGCTGGATGATAGGTACCTCCTGCGCAGCGGCCAGGCATGGCAGGCCAAGCAGAATCGCGCTCGCCACAACGCGTGAAATATGCCGGAAAAGATTTTCAAAGTTCGCGTTCAATGGAGTCGCTCCCTGGTTTTTTCTCGCAGACCGCCTGCGCATGCTTATTCACACGGAAGACCGCGGCAATATTCGTCCACACTGGTTGTCGTTCGCCAATGCGGGTTTTGTTGACACCCTGTCGATCTTACGTCTGCTCAGTCACCACGAGCCATAAGCGTTAGCTAGTTTGCCGGGCTGACAACGTGACCCAGCTCCATTTTGCTCGCCCAGCGATTAATAGGCGCGATGTAATTCTGCGAAATGTCATTGAGCTCCAGCTGCCGACGCTGCCATTCTGCAGAAAGATCATTGAGCCGCGTCTTCATGCCATCTGTTACAGGCGCACCCGAGTCATCGATTACGTCCATCAGGTAGCGCAGCTGTCCGTCCAGCATTGTCGCCCACGCATCCTCGTCTTCATAGGTCTCAAATTTAAGTTGCGTGATCTGTGCTTCCCAGGCGTCGATATCGCTGATCGCAGACTCGCCCATCTGCTGCAGTTCAGCATCATCGTGCGCGGCCATCAGTTCTGTGATTTGCCCGCGCGCTTTCCTCGCTGTGTCGAGACTGGCAAGCACATCATTCAAGGCACTTTTCACGCGGTTCAATGTGCTCGCCCAATCACTCACCTCGGCGTCGGTCGCGAACGAGCGCGGGTCTTTGACAATCACAAAGTCGGCACTGTCAGACGCCGCACCCACCGTGATGCGCGCTGTGTACCTGCCCGGCGTCACGCTCGGCCCGGCATAGCCGGCCTGTAATATGATGTCGTCAATGCATTGCAGCTCGTCCGCGTGCATGTCCCAGCCCCACTTGTTCAAACCCTGCCCGGTTTCCGGGTACTTGAGCTCGAACGGGCGGCGCGGGTCCATGTTGCCGATCTTGCAACGGTCCTGGTCGCTTTCCTTGCTGGACATCAGGCGCACCAATGCACCGTTGGCATCCAGAATCTCGATTCTCAGTTCGGCGTCTTCGCCGACGTCGTCCTTGATGAAGTAATAAAGCGGCACATCCGGTGACGGATTCGCACCCTCGTTTTCATTCTCTGCGCTGCCAGGGCGTCCCATCTCGATGACCGGTGGCGCGTAGATGTGTACCGCCTTGTTCGCGAGTTTGTCTTCTGCCTGTCGAATGACGAACAAATCGTCGAGCACCCAGAACGCGCGTCCCTGCGTTGCCAGCACCAGGCCGTCTTCCCGTGCCCGCAGGTCGGTGATCGGCACTGCCGGCAGGTTCAGGTCGAGCGCCTGCCAGTTCCCGCCGTCGTTGTACGAAACGAACATACCTTTCTCGGTGCCGGCGTACAGCAGGCCTTTCATTACGGGGTCTTCGCGCACTGCGCGCACGAATGCGCCATCCGGAATGCCGCTGTCGATTCGCTTCCAGCTGCCGCCGTGATTGCTGGTCTTGTAAATGTACGGCTTGAAGTCATTGAGTTTGAAACCGGTTACTGCGAGGTATGCGGTGCCTTCCGCATGCGGCGACAATTCAATCGCGTTAATCAAGGCTTCGCCCTTGTGCGGCGGCGAGATGTTGCTCCAGTTCTTGCCGCCGTCGCGCGTTAAGTGCACGAGACCGTCGTCGGCACCGACCCAGATCGTGCCGTGCTCGCTTTCGCTTTCAACGATGGCGTAAATCGTGTGATAGAACTCGGCGCCAACGTTCTCCGGCGTTAGCGGTCCGCCATTACGACCCATGTTGACTGGCTTTGCGCGCGTCAGGTCAGGACTGATTTCCTCCCAGTTGACACCACGATTGGTGCTCTTCAGCAGCTTCTGCGTGCCGTAGTAAATCGTTTTGTGATCGTGCGGCGAAGTGATGACCGGCGGATTCCAGTTGGCACGGTACTTCAGGTCCTTCGAGTCCATGCCGTACACCATTTCCGGGTAAGGAATGATGTAGCGTGTTTTCTTGTTCTCGTGGTTGTATTCAGTCAGGGTGCCGTTGATGGTCGTTGCATAGACGAGCGTCGGGTTGTCGGGGTCGAATGCTATGTGCGCGCTTTCGCCGCCGCCGACTGCGTAGTAATCATCAACGCCGATGCTGCCATCCCAGGCCCATGCCGAAATTGCGACGGTCGAATTGTCCTGCTGGCCGGCATACATGCGGTACGGCTTTTGATTGTCGGTAACCACGCGATAGAACTGCGCGGTCGGCTGGTTATAGATGCTCGACCAGGTTTTGCCGCCGTCAAAGGTGACCGTCGCGCCGCCGTCGTTGCCGCTGATCATGTTGAGGCTGTTTTCCGGGTTGATCCATTGATCGTGATGATCGCCGTGCGGTGTCTTGACGACCTCCCAGTCCTTGCCGCCGTCGATGGACTTGTACAGCGCGGTGTTCATCACCCAGATTGTGTCGGGATCTGAAGGATCGGCGCGCAGGTGTATGTAGTACCACGCGCGGGTGTGCAGCGCGCGGTGGCCGTTGATGAGTTCCCAGGTTTTGCCGTAATCGTCACTACGCCACAGACCACCTCTCTCAGGCTCGGCTTCGATAATCGCGTAGATGCGATTGGGACTGGACGCCGAGACGTCCACGCCGATTTTGCCAATCAGCTTCGGCAGGCCACCTTCGAGTTTTTCCCAGGTCTCGCCCGCGTCGCTGGACTTGTAAATACCGCCGCTTTCGCCGCCCGATTTGATAAACCAGGGCTTGCGACCGTGATGCCACATTGCGGCATACAGGATGCGCGGGTTTGTCGGGTCCATCGCGAGATCGGATGCACCCGTGCTCGCATCAACCTTAAGCACCTGCTTCCAGCTCTTGCCGCCATCAGTGGTTTTGTAGATGCCACGCTCCGGGTTCGGCGCCCAGATCTGGCCCTGCACCGCTACGTAGGCTAAATCCGGATCTTGCGGGTGAACCTTGATGCGTGAAATTTGCCCGGCCTTCGGCAGGCCAATGAATGCAAAGGTCTTGCCGGCGTCGGTCGACCGCCACACACCTTCCCCTTGAGCGGTCGTCACACCGCGTATCGGCGATTCGCCGGTACCCACGTAAATAACGTTGGGGTCCGACTCGGCCACGGCAACCGCACCGATCGTGCCCACCGGAATCTGCTTGTCCGAGATGTTTTCCCAGGTCGCGCCGGCGTTCGTCGTCTTCCACACACCGCCACCGGTCGCCCCCATGAAATAGGTGTTCGGATCGCCAGGGATACCTGTCACCGTCGTTACACGCCCGCCGCGCCAGGGCCCGACGAGGCGATACTCAAGTTTGTCGATCAGCGTTTCTTCAACGGCCTGGCCAGGTGTAGCGATAACCGCAACAGCGGCAAAGACCAGCATTGATGCGAGCTGGCGAATGGTGCGATGCATCAGGATTCCCCCCGGAATTCAGAACCTTCTGTGTGGCCGCACACGGTACCGCCGGCCAGCGGGCGAGACAAGCTGCAGGACGCGACAAAAAGGTAATAGTTCAGGAGGCTTCGTTACAAAAGGAAACACCAAACGCGCAGGCTACCCAATACAATGCCGGCAGGTTAAACACTGAGACTGACTATGACTTACCTGCGCGCCTGGCTTGGAACCTTCGTTGCGTTCCTGGTCATTGACCTGGCCTGGATCACACTGGTCGTTCGCGGACTTTACGAGCAAGAGCTTGGGTCGCTGCTGAAAGCGTCACCCGATCTTGCCGCATCAGCGCTGTTCTATGTCGCGTACACAGCCGGTATCGTCTACCTCGCCGTCGAGCCCGCGTTGAAAGCCCGCTCGCTGCAGCCCGCCCTGTGGCGTGGTGCGGTGTTTGGCGCGCTGGCCTACGGTACCTATACCGTCACCAATTACGCCATTTTCGAGGCCTGGACGATGACGCTGCTGGTGTCGGACGTCCTGTGGGGCGCATTTCTTACCGGGGCCTGTGCCGCCTGCGGCTACCTCGCCAGCCGCTGACCGCCAGGCCGCCCGCCGCGGCGGGGCTTGGTTTCGCGAGACACTTTACCCGGTTGCCTGTTTATCAAGCGATGCGGCGAATTCGGCTGGGCACCGCAGCGATATTGCTCATCTCAAGCCCGCTTTGACAGGTCATTTCTGCGTTTTGGGAGTAGCCCTCGCGCCCCGCGCCTACTAAACTGTGTGGCTGGCGCACAGGAGAAATAAATGAGCATTTTAGAATTCAAAAACATCAGCAAAATTTTTGGGGGAGGCAAACCGAGTGCCGAGGAGCAAAAGTCGCTCTACAACGAAGCGCTATTGATGACGCTCGCACGCGCCACCAGTGCTGATACCGACATCCAGTCCGTTGAAATCGAAGCCGCGCAGAAGATCCTGAAAAAGGAAACCGGCGAGGACATTAGCGCCGCCAACATCCGGGTTGCCGCGAAATCGTCGATATTTGAATCGCAGCCACTGGAAAAGTACCTGGCGCAAGTGGGCAACAAGCTGGGTGCACAGCATCGCGTTCGCATCGTGCATTCACTAACCAAAGTTTTGAAAAGCGATGTCCGCGTAACCCAGTTTGAAGCTGACTTCTTCAACATGGTCGCAAAGGCCCTGAAAGTAAGCTATGCAGACGCCGCTGGCCTGCTGCTGCAAGACTGATTCAACGAACGTCTGTTC